>JAIRSO010000100.1 GCA_031255415.1 Oscillospiraceae bacterium | reverse complement strand
CGGCAGTTTGGGACGGCTCTCGCCCGCCGTAAGGAGTGTGCCTATATGGAGAACCACGCTACGCAGACCCGCGCCGATCGCGGCAGCTTCATTTGGGATTTCATCGACGAGGATCTCGCTTCGGGGCGCTACGACCGCGTGCATACGCGTTACCCGCCGGAGCCTAACGGACGTCTCCATATCGGCCACTGCAAGGCCATATACATCGACGCGATGACCGCGCGCAGGTACGGCGGCAAGTTCAACCTGCGCTTTGACGACACCAACCCCGCCAAAGAGGAGCAGGAATACGTCGACGGCATCATGGACGATATCCATTGGCTGGGCTTCGACTGGGACGGAGGGCTGTTCTTCGCGTCCGATTATTACGGCAAGTGCTACGACCTCGCCGAGAAACTCATACTCCAGGGCGACGCGTATGTTGACGAGCTGACGCAGGATCAGATGCGCGAGTATAGAGGCACGCTCACCCAGCCGGGAACGGACAGCCCGTACCGCAGCCGTCCCGCGCGGGAGTCGCTCGCGCTGTTCAGGCGCATGCGCGCGGGAGAGTTCCCGGAGGGCAGCTACACGCTGCGCGCGCGGATCGACATGTCGTCGCCCAACATCAACCTGCGCGATCCCGTGCTCTACCGCATCCTCTACAAAGAGCATCACCGCACCGGCAAAGCGTGGTGCGTTTACCCGATGTACGACTACGCGCACCCCATCGGCGACGCGCTCGAAGGAGTCACGCATTCGCTGTGCTCGATGGAGTATGAGATACACCGCCCGCTGTACGATTGGGTCGTGCGCAAGTGCGGCTTTGAGAACCCGCCGCGCCAGATCGAGTTCGCGCGGCTGAACATAACCCGCACCGTCATGAGCAAGCGCTTCCTGCGCGGGCTCGTAGAGTCCGGGAGAGTGCGCGGCTGGGACGATCCGCGCATGCCGACGATCTCCGGTATGCGCCGCCGCGGTTATCCGCAGTCCGCGCTGATAGACTTCGTCGAGCGCGCGGGTTTCAGCAAGGTCGATTCTACGGTAGACGCGTCGTTATTGGAACATTGCGTCCGGGAGGCGCTTGAGGAAACCGCGCCGAGGGCGATGGCAGTGTTGCGTCCGCTCAAAGTGATTCTAACCAACTGGCCGGAGGATCGAATCGACTCGATCGCGCTGGAGAACCATCCCAACCACCCGGAGATGGGCGAGCGCGTCGTGCCGTTTGGACGGACGCTGTACGTTGAGCGCGATGATTTCATGGAGAATCCGCCGAAGAAGTTCTTCCGGCTGTATCCGGGCGGCGAGGTCAGGCTCAAGGGAGCGTACATCATTAAGTGCGAACGCGTTATAAAGGATGAGTCGGGCGAAGCCGCCGCGCTGGAATGCACGGTCGATATGGAATCCAGATCGGGCACGCCGGGTAGCGCGCGGAAGGTTAAGGGCACGCTCCACTGGGTCGGCGAATCCGGCGCGGCGCCGTTGACCGTTCGTCTCTATGAGCCGCTGCTTAAAGATGAATCGGCCGTTGAGCCGGATATTGAAGCAGTCGGCGAGGACTCCGGTGCGGAGTCCGCGTCGGCTAAGCATGCGAAGCCCGATATCGAGAGCCGGGTTAACCCGGACTCGCTGACCGAGCTGGCGGGCTGTCTAGGCGAACCGATCCTCGCGCAAGCGCAGGCCGGCGATCGGTTCCAGTTTATGAGGCAGGGTTATTTCACCGTCGATCCGGATACGAGGCCGGGGCAGATCGTCTTTAACCGGACGGTGGGGTTGAAGGATAGTTGGGCCAAGCAGGTTAAGTAGCGGCGGATGGGCGCGGCGGATGACTCAGCCGCGCGTTATCGCACCGCGCTATCATCGTTATTGGAGTGATTGTTATGCCGCAGGTTCGCACGCGGTTCGCGCCCAGCCCGACGGGGTATCTTCATCTAGGTTCGCTTCGCACCGCCGCTTACGCTTATTTGTTCGCGCGCAAGCACGGGGGCGTGTTCATACTGCGCATTGAGGACACCGACCAGGAACGCGAGGTGCCGGGCGCGGAGAAACAATTGCGCAGGTCGCTGAAACTGGCGGGGCTTTCTTACGACGAAGGTCCGGACGCGGGCGGGGAATTCGGTCCGTATATCCAGTCGGAGCGGATCCATATGTACGCGCCTTACGCGTGGGAATTGGTGGAGAAAGGCGCGGCGTATCCGTGCTTCTGTACGAAAAGCGATCTCGACCATCAGCGCGCCGAGGCCGAGCGCGAGGGACGCACCTTCAAGTATGACAAGCGCTGCCTCTCCATCCCTAAGGACGAGGCGAAGCGGCGCGTAGAGTCCGGAGAACCGTATGTCATTCGCCAGAATACGCCGCCGACGGGAACCGCGTCGTTCGACGACGCGCAGTTTGGGCATATCGAGGTGGACATGGCGCAGCTGGACGACATGGTGCTGATGAAGGCGGACGGGTTCCCGACATACAACTTCGCGAACGTGATCGACGATCATACCATGGGCATAACCCATGTGATGCGCGGCACGGAGTATCTGTCCTCCACCCCGAAGTATAATCTGCTATACGAAGCGTTCGGATGGGAAAAGCCTGTATATATCCATCTGCCGCTGGTGCTGGCCGACGCGACGCGCAAGCTTTCCAAGCGTCATGGCGATCCGTCGTTTGAGGATCTGCTGGGCGAAGGGTATCTGCCGGAAGCGGTGATGAACTATATCGCGCTGTTAGGTTGGAATCCAGGCGACGAGCGCGAGTTTTTCACGCTGAAGGAACTGGAACAGGCGTTCACGCTAGAGGGATTGAGCAAGTCGCCGTCGATATTTGATAAAGCGAAACTGACGTGGATGAACGGCGAATACATCCGCAGGCTGCCGTTTGAGCGTTATTTCGAGCTGGCTGAGCCGTGGCTGGAGCGCGCGCTCCCCGGCGGAGGACGCGATCCGAGGAGGCTTGCCGAACTGCTGCACGGACGCACCGAGACGTTAGGCAGGATTCCAGAGATGGCAGCGTTCCTAAACGCGGCGCCTGATTATGATCTAGCGTTATATACTCATAAGAAGATGAAGTCCGATCCGAGGACGGCGGCAGACTCGCTGGCGTTCGTGGAGCCGATCCTCAAAGGTATTGATGAATGGACGGAATCCGCGCTGCACGACGCATTGATGCCGGCGATTGCTGAAAGCGGACGCAAGAACGGCGCGGTGCTATGGCCTTTGCGTGTGGCGATATCGGGGTTGTTGTCCACGCCTGGAGGCGCGACGGAGATCGCGTACCTGCTGGGCAAGGA
>JAIRSO010000095.1 GCA_031255415.1 Oscillospiraceae bacterium | reverse complement strand
CGCGGGATTATTGTTAAGCGGAAGGATTGATACGCAGGCAGGAGGGACTCGCCATGAATAAGCGTTATCATTTGGTTACGGCTACGTCGATGGGCGTTCGCATCACGCCGACGGAACGCCAGCCCGCGGGAGCGGGGCGCGGCTACACGATGCAAGCCACCAGCGCCGAGAGCAACGTGTTGAACGTGCCGGCCTCGCTGGGCATGCGCACGCTGGTTCTTACGAGGTTTGTCCAGGGCAGTCCTATCGCCGCGTTCATCAAGGGTGAGCTGGGACGCAGGGGAATCGCGTTTGAGGGGCCGGATATCCCGCAGGGCGGACCATGGGGATACCGGCACCAGTTCAACATCGCGGACAGCGGCTTTGGCGCGCGCGGGCCTCGCGTGCATAACGATCGCGCAGGAGAGGTCGGACGCACGATTTGCGCCGAGGATTTCGACCTGGAGCGCGTGTTCCAGCGCGATGGCGCGCGGATCGTTCACTTTTCGGGGCTTTTCGCGGCTATGTCGCCCGAGACCGGGCAGTTGTGCCTGAAGCTGTCGGAGATCGCCCGCGCTAGCGGGACGCGCGTCAGCTTTGACTTAAACTATAGGGACTCTTTCTGGCGCGGACGCGAGACGGAACTGCGGGATATCTTCTCACGGATTGCCTCCCGCGCGGATATACTCATCGGTAACGAGGAGGATTTTCAGCTCGCGCTGGGCATAGAGGGTCCGGAGGCTGGAGGCCGCGATCTCGAGGGTAAGATCGAATCGTTCAAGGCGATGATCGCACGCGCGCAGGAGAAGTACCCCGACGCGCGCGTGTTCGCGACCACGCTGCGCGAAGTGGAGAGTGCCAACCTGCATCACTGGGGCGCGATCCTGCGCTCCGGCGGCGAGTGGCATATCGAGAAGCCGCGTCCGATCCCGGTTCTCGACCGCATAGGCGGAGGGGATAGTTTCGTCAGCGGCCTGCTTTACGGCGTGCTCAAGGATTGGGTGCCGGAGCAATGCCTGCGGTTTGGATGGGCGACTGGGGCTATGGCGGTCACGATGCTGGATGATTACGCCTCGCCGGCGGACGAAGAGCAGGTTTGGGATATCTGGAGAGGCAACGCTCGCGTCAAGCGATAGCTCCGCGAATTATGTTAGGAGAGACTACCATGAGGAAAGCCGACGTAGGTATGATCGGCCTTGCGGTGATGGGCGAAAACCTGGTGATGAACATGGAGTCGCGCGGGTTTGCCGCCGCAGTATACAACCTTGAGGAAGAGCGGACCCGCGACTTCGTCTCCGGACGCGCGAAAGGGAAGAACATACAGCCCGCGTACTCGATTCGCGAGCTGTGCGAAAAGCTGTCGCGCCCCCGCGTAGTGATGATGATGATCCGCGCCGGCGATCCGGTGGATCAATGCGTGGAGCGGCTGATCGGCTGCCTGGAGCCTGGCGACGTGATCATCGACGGCGGCAATTCCCATTACATGGATACGGCTCGCCGCGCGGCTTATGTGGAAAGCAAGGGGATGCTCTACGTTGGTTCCGGGGTGTCCGGCGGCGAGGAAGGCGCGCTCAAAGGGCCTAGCATGATGCCCGGAGGCTCGCCGGACGCTTGGCCGCTCGTCAAAGGTATCCTCCAGTCCATCAGCGCGCGCGTTGACGGCGTGCCTTGCTGCCAGTGGGTGGGGCCTGGCGGCGCGGGGCACTTCGTGAAGATGGTGCATAACGGGGTTGAGTACGGGGACATGCAGCTGATCTGCGAGGCGTATCAGATAATGCGCGATGGTCTGCGCATGTCCGCGCCGCAGATCAGCGATGTATTCCGCGGTTGGAATCAAGGAGAGTTGAACAGCTATCTAATCGAGATAACAGGCGATATACTGGCATACAAGGATGAGGACGGTTCGCCGCTGGCGGATCGAATCCTGGACGTCGCCGGGCAGAAGGGAACGGGCAAGTGGGCGGTCAACGCCGCGCTCGACTCAGGCGTGCCGCTTACATTGATCGGCGAGGCTGTATTCGCCCGATATTTAAGCGCGTTAAAGGAGGAGCGCGTCGCCGCCAGCGCCGTGCTCAAGGGTCCTGCGAACGCGCCCGAGCTTGAGAGCGCGTCGGTGCGCGAGGACTTAAGGCGCGCGCTCTACGCCAGCAAGATAGTCTCCTACGCGCAAGGCTTCCAGCTGATGCGCCAGGCGGCGCGGGATCATCAATGGACGCTCGACTACGGGGATATCGCGTTGATGTGGCGCGGCGGCTGTATCATCCGATCCGCGTTCCTAGGTAAGATCAAGCAAGCCTTCGACCGTGATCCGCATCTGCCCAACCTGATGCTCGATCCATATTTCGCCCAGGCGCTCCATGACGCGCAGGATAGTTGGCGGCGAGTCTGCTCCGCCGCGATCTTAAGCGGAACGCCCGTGCCCGCGTTCACCGCCGCGCTCTCGTATTACGATGGTTACCGCGCGCGGTCTCTGCCCGCCAACCTGCTCCAGGCGCAGAGGGATTACTTCGGCGCGCATACATACAG
>JAIRSO010000069.1 GCA_031255415.1 Oscillospiraceae bacterium | reverse complement strand
CCCCCCCCAAAAACCCTCCGGGCGACAGGGGGCCCCCGGGCCAGGGTGGTGGGGGGTGCGGGGGGGCCCCCCCCCCCGGGGGGGGGTGGGGGCCCCCCCCCCCCCGTTACCCAACCCTCGTCAACCCCGCGTAAGCCGCGCATGCGGCATAAAGGTTTCTTTGCCCCTTCGGGGCTAGGGTATAACGTTGGAACGGTGAGGGTGCGGGGTAACGCTGGGGGGCAGCCCCCCACCCCGCCGGGGGGCGTAAGCCCCCCAATACCCCCAGACCAACGTGCCGCTGGACCCATGTGCCGCTCTAATGTTTTGTCTGCGTCGCTGTCTGTCGCTTAAGAGCTACTGCGCTTCGCGCTACGTGGGGATTAGGCGCGCGAGGCGCGCGAAGCGCGTCCGACGCGCATCGCGTTCGCTACTGCTAGCAGGGTCACTCCCATGTCACCGAACACTGCTAGCGGGAGCGGTGTTAACCCTAGCGCTCCGAACGCCATCAGCACTGCCTTAACCCCTAGCGACAGCGCTATATTCTCTATCCCAATCCTTCTTGTCTTTCTGGCAATCCTAATCAATTCAGCTACCCTTGCAGGCTCATCAGTCATTAACGCCGCGTCCGCAGCCTCCAGCGCCGCGTCCGAGCCTAACGCACCCATGGCTATCCCTACATCCGCCCTTGCTAATACTGGCGCGTCGTTGATCCCATCGCCTACGAACACCACCGTACCCTTCCCGGATTTCGCTTTCATACTCCTTTCTAGCGACTCCATTTTCTGATTCGGCAATAGCCCTGCCTCTACCCTATCCAATCCTAACTCTGCCTTTACCACCTCTGCTGCAGCCGCGTTATCCCCTGTTAGCATCGCGATTTCCCTCACCCCTAACCCCCTTAGCATCCTTACTGCTTCCCTTGCATCCTCCTTTATCGCATCCCTTAACGTAATCCTGCCTAAATACTTCCCATCCACTGCTACCTCTACCGCCGTCTCAGCCTCCCTATCCCTAACCCCAACCTTACCTATACCCGCCTCATCCAATAACCTTGCCGACCCTGCTAGCACTTCCTTCCCATCCAACTTCACCCTTACCCCGAACCCGGCGCGTTCGTACCGTTCAGCCAGCCTCCCCGGCACAAACACTCCGCCTCTCCCTACCCACTCCGCCTTAATCGACCTTGCTATTGGATGCGACGAATCCCATTCCGCATACGCCGCTACTTCCAGCACCCTCATCTCATCCCCATCACCCCACGCTCCCGCTCCCGCCGCCGCCGCCACATCCACCCTCTCGATCTCAAACTCCCCTTTTGTTAATGTCCCTGTCTTGTCAAACACTACCATATCGACCTTACTCATCGCCTCTAAATACCTTGCCCCTTTAACCAATACCCCTCTCCTTGACGCAGCCCCCAACCCCGCGAAATACCCTAGCGGTATCGATACCACTAACGCGCACGGACACGATATCACTAAAAATACTAACGCTCTCCTTACCGACTCGCTTATATCCATCCCTAATAACGCGGGCGCCACCGCCATTACTACCGCAGCCCCTACTACTATCGGCGTATATACTTTCGCAAAACTCGATATTAATAACTCCGCTACAGTCTTTCTTGACGCGGCCTTCTGCGTCATCTCTAAAATCCTCGCTACAGTCGATTCCCTCGCTACCCTCGATACCTCTACTGTCAATACCCCTCCAATCACTATCGACCCTGACAACGCCTCCCCGCCTGCCGCTATTGCCCTTGGCTGACTCTCCCCGGTCAACGCAGCCGTATCCAACTCGCATTCACCTTCAACCACTATACCATCCAGCGGAATCCTCTCTCCCGCCCTTACTAATATCCTCTGCCCTACCTCAACCTCGTCCGGCGCAACCACCCTCACAATCCCATCTTCCCCTAGCAGATTCACACTATCCGGACGCAGATCCATCAACGCGCGTATCGACCTTTTCGACGACCTCACCGCGCGTTCTTGTAACTCTTCCCCTATTCTATACAACAATACTACCGCTACCGCTTCGGGAAACTCCCTTATCGCCAGCGCGCCTATTGTCGCTATCGTCATCAAAAAATTCTCATCCAATAACGCAGCCGCACTCCCGCGCCTGTCTTTCCCAGTCGCCAGCCTTAACACACTCCGCGCCGATCCCATCAACACCCCGCGCCCTAATAACAAATACGCCGCTACAAACAACCCAGTCCCCACCACCGCGTTATCAATGAAAAACGCGCATATATACAGCGCCGCGCCTATAACGTCCGCTCCGTAACGCCTTACTAACCCACCCTCGCTTGCCTCCTCGCCCGTTTCATCATGCTCGTCATGATGGCAATGCCCGCACGAGCACGCCGGCGCGTTATCATCCCAGTCCCGTCCAGCGGTATTATCCATGGTGCGCCTCCTTATACGATATATATAGTAACGCTTGAACAACTGTTCACACAACAGTATATAGGAAAGGGGCTTATCCGCGTTCCATTGAGTGATCCAACCCCTGCTGGAATATCGCGCCTACATGCTCGTCGTCCAGCGAATAGTACACTACCTTCCCGCTTCGCCGATACTTCACCAGCCTTGTCTGCCTTAACGCCCTCAACTGATGCGACACGGCGGAGCTAGTCATCCCCAACAGCGCGGATATATCGCATACGCACAACTCGCCCTTCCTCGCGTCGGCCGTCTTCGCGCCCTCGTTCCAGACCGCGTCCGCCGCGTGCAGCGCGTACAGAATCTTGACCCTCGTCGAATCCGCGAACATCTTGAACAGATCGGCAAGATCGGTCATCGTCTCGTCGCCCAGCATCCGGCCTTTCACACGCTCGACCGTCTCGGCGTGCACGGCGGTCATATCACAGCGCGCCTCGCACTGATCCATGTCGCGATAGATCATTCCGCAACCCTCCAGGCGCAAACGATTGAACAGTTGTTCATATGTATATTAGCACAACCGGCCGGACGTGTCAACAGGAAATTTTCCTGTTGCGTTCCGGCCGGTTTTGGTGTACACTACGGCATGCGGGTATGATGACCGCTGGGCGCCGTGCAAGGTTCCGGCGTGAACCCTGTCAGGGCCGGAAGGCAGCAGCAGTAAGCGATTCGGGGTCTGTGCCGCGGATTGTCTGGCGCGAGTATCCGTTTTATCGGCGTTAACCCACGTTAATCATCGTTACCCCGCACTAATCGGCGATAACCCGCGTTAATCCGCCCTACGCTAGTACGACGTTCTTCGTCAGTTCGCTGATATCGATATAGTATCTGCGCGGGTTATACTTATCCACATACACGGTCATGGTCTTAATGCCGTGATCCTCGAAATACTTTGTCGGATTAAACCGCATGTACTCGCTGCGATAGATATAAACCTTGTTGTCATACTCCCATCTGCAAACGACGACATACGGATTCGTCGTCATATCAGCATAGTTATATAACGGCTGAATATCGTCGATGACGGCCTCGATCTTCATGCCCTCCGCGCGCAACCTCTCCGCGCGGCGGCTGTACATCGCGCACACGCCCCCAAATACCGCCGCTAACAGCAGGAAAGCAGCCGCCATAACCGCGCAGACGAACGCGCCTATAGCGGCGTCGGTCTCGAACGCGAACAGATCGGAACCGGACACGCCATTAAAGATCATAACGCACGCGCACGCTATCGCCAACAGCGCACCTACGCCCAGGAACACCCAGGCCACAATCCTGTACATTTTCCAATAAACCATCAGCCGACCCTCCGTCTATTTATTTGTTACGCTCGAACGCGACCCTCGCGTTCTCCGCTTCAGTATCCGAAATCGTTCGCCCGCTGTATCTCGCCGCGTCGTAAGCCGAAGCCAACGCGTCCGCGTCGGCTGGCGACGCTTTCAATTGTCCGCGCGACAACGCTTGACGGATAGTAACCGACTCCGGCAGATCGGGCTTGCGCCGCATCAACGCGCGCACCGCCAGCCGCACCCGCGCGCGGTTATCCAACTCGTTCCATTTAGGCAAGCGCTCCCTGCGCGGAACCAAACCGCGCGCACGCTCCCTCGCCAGCCGGACGAAATCATCCCAATCGAACACCCGCTCCGATTCGTCCGTGTAACCCTGATTCAACTCCCCTGCCAGCCTCGCGAACCGTTCCGCAAGCATCCTAGCCAGCCGCGCCAGTTTCCGCCCCGCGTAATACAGCGCCAGCCCCACCGCCGCAACAGCGATTATAGCCGCTATCACGATGAACACGCGCTCCAGTATCCGCGCAAGCGCGCTAGGCTCCGCCGCTTCGCCCAGCCCGGACAGATCCATACCGCCGCCGCCATCGCCGCCACCCTGCTCCGTACCCTGCGCAAACGTGAACTTGCTAAGCAGCCACATTATCCCAATCATCGCGTAAGCGAACCCGCGCCTGACCGCCGCGCCGATCGCGCCGACGTTCGCTATCGCCAGAGTCACGGCGGCAGCCACGAGTACCAGCAGAGCGTTCCCGCGCCGCAGCGTAACGGAGGCCGCGCCAGTCCCGCGCGAGGCCGCGCCCGCGTCCAGCGTCACGCCGTTGAGCTTCAGCGCGGTCAGAAGGAAATATACGGGCGCGATAACGTTCAGCGAGACCGACGCGAAACGCGGCATACTATCCGACGAGAATCTCGCGGCTATCGCGGCGACAGCGTGCGCCCCGGCCAGCATCAGCCAAACCGACGGCGCGGCCTCCGATCCGGGAGGCCTAGCCGACGCGCGCAGTCCCGCGAACCACAGCGCGAACAGCATCGCCGCGAACACAGCGCCCCGCCAAGCGCTAAACAAAGTCCACGCCCCGCATAGAGCGAACGCGCCAGCCAGCGCAACCAGTCCAATCAGCCCCGCGCGTATCCTAGCCCCGCGAAACACCACTCCAGGCCAGAACCCCAGCGCGAAGGCCGCGGCATGCAGACCCATCGAGGCCAGCCACAACCCGGGCGAATCCTCCGCGCCAAAAAACGCCGCGAACAATATACTCGCCGGCGCGCAGCCCAGCGTCATCATCGCGAAAGCGGCGGCGCGCTCGCCGGTTCGAGGCGGCGCGGGTTTTCCGTCCAGGCGGATCACCCCCCTATATCAACCGAACCGCGACGGAATTACCCATCGCGCGCAGAGCGTCCGTCCGCTCCCGAATCAGCGCGCTGTCATAGCACGATAATATCAATATATCCATCCCGGTCACGCGTCCCAGATCGTCCAGAAATGTCGGGAAACTGCGCGCGCGCTTGATCGTGAGCCTCGCCAGCGCGTCCAGCACAGCCTCCGCCTGGCCTTGCGCGCGCCTAGGCTCCACCGCCAGCGGCGCGGTCTCCCCATAAGCGGGAGCGTTCGCGCGGAACCCAGCCTCCAGCCCGGCAGATAACGTTTTCATTATCATTGACGCCGCCAGCCTTATACCGTACTCTATACGCTCCTGTTCGTAGTCCATCAGATCGTTCCACTGGTTTTCCTTAGCCTGTACGTTTAGTATGACCAGCAGGCGCGGATCGGCGGTGAACTCATGCGTCTTGATCTGCAGCGAGCCCATCCTCGCCGTCGCGGCCCAGTGCACGTCGCGCCGCGAGTCGCCCGCCTGGTACGGCCTTATCCCCGATACCAGGAACGGATCGCTGACGATCCACCGCCTAACGGCTAGATCGCCCTGCCAGCGCGACGACGGCGCGTCCAACTCCCGATCGTCCAGCGGCTCCGGATAGACCGTCACCGCAGCGCCCGTCTCCAACTGTTTGGTCCACTGCGACAACCCGAACAGATCGCCGCCCGTCATCGCGACCGATCCCACAGGATAGTAACCGCGCCGCTTCAGCCTGACGCGCCGTCTGCGCGTTATCTTCGCGAAAGCCCCGGCGTAAAACGAACTGCGATGATATTGATCGCCCTCTATCTCGCGCTCGGCATCCGCGCCGCCGTCTTTCCCATCGAAAGCCAGCGACGGCGACATGCGCGACTCGACGCGCAGCCATGGCACGGGCAACGGCTTCGCGTTGCGAATAACCTCCACCATCTCGACAGTCTCGCCCGCGAACGCGCGGCTCCTGCTGAACGATCTGCTGTAGGTTAATCCCATCGGTCCGGTTTTCCTAAACAAGATCGACTGCAGCGCGCCAAACAGCAGAGCGGACGCGCCCAGCCCCAGCGCGTCCACGCTAGCGTTCCTCGGTGGGCACGGGCGTTTGCCGGAGACACTCCTCGACGATCAAGTCCGACGCGTTCGACCGTCCGTACATCCCGCGCACGATAATCCGGTGCGCGAGCACGGCCGGCGCGAGAGCCTGAGCGTCATCCGGGGTGATGAAGGTCCTGCCACTGACCAGCGCGCGCGCCTGGCAAGCGCGGAGCAGAGCCAGCGCGCCGCGAGTGGACACGCCTAGCTGGACGCTCTCCGCGACGCGGGTTCTCTCGCACAGCGCGACGATGTATGATAACGCGGCCTGCGACGCCTCGACCGACCGCGCCAGCCCCTGCGCCTCGAGGAGTTCCTCCCTAGTCGCGACCGCGCCGATACGCGCGATAGGCTCGTCCCCGATGCGCCGCTCCAGCGCGATCCTCGACTCGAGAGCGCTAGGGTAACCCAGTTTCATCCGTATAAGGAACCGATCGAGCTGCGCCTCCGGCAGAGGGAACGTGCCCTGTATCTCGACCGGGTTTTGTGTGGCGACGACGAAGAACGGCGATTCAAGCGGACGAGTCACGCCGTCGGTCGTGACCTGCTGTTCCTCCATGACCTCCAGTAACGCGGACTGGGTGCGCGGAGTGGCGCGGTTGATCTCGTCCGCCAGCAGCAGGTTGGTGAACGCGGGCCCGGGGCGGAACGCGAACTCCGCGTCCTTCGGGTTGAACACGCTCATCCCGGTGACGTCCGAAGGCAGAAGATCGGGAGTAAACTGCACCCGCGCGAACCTAAGCTCCAGCGACCGCGCCAAAGCCCTTGCCAGCATCGTCTTGCCCGTGCCCGGCACATCCTCAATCAGCGCGTGCCCGCGCGCTATCAGCGCGGTGATGAGAAGGGTTATCTCGCGATCCTTGCCCACGATGACGGAGGAAATATTGCCGCGTATCCGCTCGGCTAAATCCCGAACCTTAGCGGCTATACCGACGGTAATATTATTCATTCTATAGACCTATCGCCTTCGCCGCCGCGGAAACGCCGGGAGCGCGCAGCAGCCAGAATCCTATCGCCAGCAATAACTGCGCCGGCGCGTAAGTGCCCCATATTAATAGATCCCGCCATCGGCTGTTCCAGCCCTGAAACCAGTTCATCGCGATCATGCCGTCGGATATGATGAACAGCGCCCCGCCCAGCGCCAGAGGCCACACGAACCGACTGGCGTCAGCCAGCCTCGCCGCGCTCACCCACGCCATGCACGCCATCGCGAACAGCGTAAGCGCGTAGGCGAGCGACGCGGCGCGAAGCGGCATAGGCTGCCCGCTCCGCCAGCACACGAACCACCACGCCGCGACGGCGGCAGCCGCGAACGCCGCGAGCATCAACGGCGTGCGCCTTCCCGACTGAGGCCAAAGCCTGATGAATACGGTAAACGCCGCGATATAACACAGATGCCCCGCCGCGAAGAACCCCAGCCCCCACAGGCTGGGGTTCGACATGGATCTGGTCAGCGGCTTGAACCCTCCCAGCGACGCGTCGCCCAGCCATGAGAACATGACCGCGCCCATCGCCAGCCAGTATACCGGCGCGTGCCGCGAGACCGCCAGGGCGAACATGGCGGCTGCCAGCGATCCGGTAAACAGCAGCTTCCAGATCAGCATACTAACCCTCCAGGATCTCTATGAACCTATAGCATATATCCGCTTCAGCCAATCCGTTGGGCTTGAGCGTCTCGCTCTCGACGACCAGCTCTATGCCCATCTCGCGCGCGAGTTTCCATACCGCAGATACGGGAGCCGCGCCCAGCCCGAGCGGCTTGCCCTCACCGTCCGGCTCTCCGTCCTTGATGTGCACGACGGGCACGCGCGAAGCCATATCCCGCATCATAGCCAGCGGATCGCGCCCCGCCGCGAACACCCAGAACGTATCCAACTCGAAGAATATATTCGTCCGGTTCTTCAGCTCGTCGAATGGGATTTGTCCGTCGTCGTTGGGTTTGAATTCGTGGGCGTGGTTGTGGTATCCCAGCGCTATGCCCGCTTCCGCCAATTTAGGCTGCGCGGCGTTGAGCACGTCCACTACTCGGCTGATCTTGGATTCCGTCTGCACGTCCGCGTATGGCACGATGATCCGCTTGTTGCCTATCGCTTTATGGAACGCGATGGTCTGGCCGATCTTACCCTCGGTCAGCTCGTCCCATCCGGTGTGCGAGCCGGATACCGCCAGCCCGGTTTCGTCCAGCATCGCCTTGACCTTTTCCGCGCAGTGTCCAAAAAACCCCGCGAATTCCACGTTGTCATAGCCGATGGCCTTGACCTTAGCCAGCGCTCCCGCCAGGTCGTCCTTGGTTATGTCGCGCACGCTGTACATCTGCAGTCCCAGATGCATAATCACGCCTCCCGATCAATTAAAGTTGGGCACGTCCGAACATGTCCTATACGTATCCTTATCATACCATCCGCGGATGAATATATCAACAACCGCGCGCCAACGCAATTCAATTCGACGACACAATCTTTCACAAATCGTTCATACGCGCGACACACGCGCGCGCTATACTGGTCTTGCGGTCGAAAAGAGGCCGAGCATATAGATGTTGGTTAAGATCGCGCGGTATGATTGGCGGCGGCTGGAACCGCCGCGTGAATCGGCGAAGAAAGCGAGGCGAGGCCATAAGAGATAATGGGAACGCGTTAGCAACCATCCAACCTCCTCAAGCATCCAGCTAAACGGGCGCGCCGCCGGAATGAGCAGCCGGCGGCGCGCTTATTATATTGTTAATATATCGCGCGCCAGATTAACGCAGCCGCAACCCGCGCTTCATGAACATCAGGCCGTCTCGACGCGAATTTGTAAACATTTATCCCAAACACTGGACATACGCGCCTCATTCGGGTTACAATATCATCGAGGTGACGCCGGATGATTATTAATCCCAAAACACGCGCGCGCGCGTTTATACGGTGCGCCGCGCTAGCCGCCGCCGCTATGCTCGCAGCCGCCGTTCCAACGGGAGCCGCAGCGGCGCCCGGCGCGGATCACTTGGCGGTATACGAATCGATCACGCGCATGTACGGCGGCCTGCTGTCCACACCGCCGGGCCATACCGCGATATTCGTCCCCAAACAGCGGTCCGCGATATACAGCCGGCGCTGGACGAGTTTCCCCGCCTCGCGCTGGACTCGCTACGACGTGGTTCGCCAGTTCGTCGATGAGAACCTAAACGTCACCGAATACCTGGTGATTGACGCGGCGGGCAAGATCACATCCCTCTATCCAAATCGGCTGAACCGTGCCGTCATACGCCGTATATCGGACGACTGCGATCATCAATCCATAAAATGTCCGTTTAACTACCGCGTCCGGTAACGCGGCGATTCGAGGGGAGTCCGGGGAGCGATTGCCCCCCGGACTGAATCGTGTTATACTCCGTCTTGTTCTTTTAACCTAAGATTCGCGAAGAGTCTGCGGGAAACTGAACGGGGCGGGGTATAATATTATAATCACCGAAGGGAGGCGAACGGTCGTGGCAGGACGCGCCGGGCGTATAGCCTGGTTAATTATACTGGCTGTATATCTATTGCCGGGGATACTCGCAAAGCCCGCGCTGGCTGAAGACGAATCTACGCAGGTGCCTTCGCCGACCCTCGCGCCCGACGCTGTCGCATACGACTCCGCGCATCCCGAGAACCTGCTGCAGGAGCAATTAGCCGCGCACGCGTTCATATTAATAGAGGAATCCACAGGCGACGCGCTGATGCAGTACAACGCGGACGAGCCGATGAACCCCGCCAGCACGACCAAGATAATGACCGCGCTTATCGCGCTGGAGTACGCGCAGAACGCGTTCCCCAGCATAGACGAGGGTCTGGCGCAGGTGATAACCGCCAGCGAGAGCGTTACGCAGGTGCCCGACGACGGATCGGTGATAGGGCTGCGCGCGGGCGAGAGGATCACGCTGAAGGACGCGCTTTACGGCATGATGCTCCACTCCGGCAACGACGCGGCGGTAGCGGTAGCGGAGTATATCGGCGGCAGCGAGCGCGAGTTTGTGGATCAAATGAATCAGGCTGCCATGATGCTGGGCATGACGGGCACGCACTTTGACAACTCGCACGGACTGTATTCGCCGGATCATTATACCACCGCGCGCGATCTGGCTATAGCGACTCGCGCGGCGATGAAGATACCCGCGTTCCGCCGCATGGTATCGACTCTGCGCTACACGATCCCGCAGAGCAACGTCCGCGCGCCGTACAACATGATGAACTCCAACGCGATGATCAACCCGGACACGGCGTATTACATGCCCGACATAACGGGGGTCAAGACGGGCACGATGAGCCATTCCGCGTATTGTTTCGTAGCGTCCGCGCAGAGGAAGGGCGTGACGCTGATATCCGTCGTGCTGTACTCCGGGATGTATTACCGATGGTACGACACTCGCAAACTGATGGAGTATGGATTCAGCCAATACGGATCGATGACTCCAGAGGAGATATACGCAGCCGCTCCGATAGACGTGCGCACGATAGGGTTTTCGACGGACGATCCCAGCAGGGGCGAGCTGACGCTCGACGTCCGCGCGCAGAACCCGATGGCAGACGTGAGGGTAACGGGGCCTATCGCGGACGTGCAAGCCTACGCGGAGCAATACCGGTCATACTCGACCATGCAGATAACCAGCGGGCTGCGCGCGCCGATATATAAGGGCGACGTGCTGGGTGTATTGACGTTCTACACGCCCGGAGGCGAAGCGCCGCGATACGATCTAGTAGCGTCGCGAGACGTGGCAGCGAGGGAAAACGCGCCGCTCACGATCGATCAGATAGCGGAGATGGCGCGCTCGGGCAGGGATGTGGTATTGTCATGGGAATGGCTAGCGCCGCCCGCGGCTGCCGGCGTAGCGGCGCTGCTTGTGTTAAGGGCTGCGTTCAGGCGGATCAGGTCGCGCAGAAGGGACGCGCGCCAGATCCCTAAACCCCGACGCAGGAGTTATCAATAAAAGAACGCTTTCTCCGTCGCTTCAATACGGAGAGAACCCCCTCTGTCGCTTCGCGACAGAGGGGGTTCTCCAATGCAACAGAGGGTGCATACTCCGTATTGGTACGACAGGAGGTATCATTCCTCACCCCCGAGGCACCGGCGCGTTCGACTGATACATTGTATCCAGCCTCAACAGCGCGCGGTACGCGTCCGCGTGCTCGTCGGGAGTATCCTTTAACGGATACACTGCCAGATGCGCCTTGCCATCCTTGCGCAGTTCAATCCACCCGTCCGGATCGCTGATCCGCACTCCGTCCAGCGTCGCGTACTCCGCCGACCGCCTCGCCTGCAGATGATACGCGGACGTTCCCCATCGATACACCACCTCGTACCTATCCCAGTTCGGCGGCGCGGTCGGCTTCAGCCTCGCCCTCGATCCTTTTTTCTCAAACCCTAACAACTCGCGCACGCCTATCCAGTATAACCAAGCCGCAGCGCCCGTGTACCATGTCCAGCCGCCCCTGCCCATCTGCTGAGGATTCGCGTACACATCCGCGGCGGCTACATACGGCTCCGCGCGGTAACGCCGAATCGCCGCGTCGGTGCGGGTGTGCGAAGTCGGCAGCAGCCTCGCGAACAACGCCCACGCCGCCTCATGATGCCCCAGCCTCGATAACGCCAGCGAAGCCCATGCCGCCCCATGCGTATATTGTCCGCCGTTCTCGCGCACGCCGGGCAGATACCCGCGTATATATCCAGGCGCGCATACCCCGTTGAACGGAGGATCCAGCAGACGCATGACGCCCGTCTCCGGATCATACAGCCGCTCCAGCGCGGACTGCATCGCCTGCTCCGACCTAGCGCGATCCGCTCCCGCTATAGCCGACCAACTCTGCGCGATACAGTCGATCCGGCACTCCGGCGACTCCGCGCTGCCCAGCGTCTTTCCATCGTCGAACCACGCCCGTCTATACCATTCCCCATCCCAGCCGCTGTTCTCGATCGCGGTCATCATATGCCCCGCTCTGTCCCGCAATCGTTTCGCGTCCTCATCGCCGCACAATTCAGCGAACCCGCGCAGACACACTACGCAGAAGAATCCCAGCCATACGCTCTCCCCGCGTCCGTTTATGCCCACGCGGTTCATCGCGTCGTTCCAGTCTCCAGCGCCCATCAGCGGGATACCGTGCGGGCCTGTCTTCACGTTGTCGAGCGCGCGGAGGCAATGCTCCATCACGGTTCCGGTCACGGCGGTAAATTCGCCCTCGCCATAGAGATCCTCCGAGCCGTCGGGGATCGGCGCGTCCTTGAGATACGGCCTCTCGACCTTTAATATGGATCGATCGCCCGTCGCCTCGACATACTCCGCGGTCATGTACGGCAGGAATAGCTTGTCGTCGGTCAGCCGGGTGCGCACGCCAAGAGCCGGAGGATGCCACCAATGCTGAACGTCGCCCGATTCGTATTGATGGGACGCGGCGGACAATATATGATCGCGCGCCTCGTCCGGCCTGGTATACAGCAGAGCGAGCATGTCCTGCAGCTGATCCCTAAACCCAATCGCGCCGCCCGCCTGATAGAACCCCGCGCGCGCCCACAGCCTGGACGCGGTCGTTTGATAAGGCAGCCATTGCCCCAGCATAAGGTTGATAGCGGGATCGGGGGTCTTGACGCTAACCACGCCCAGACGCATCCGCCAAGTCGCGCGCGCCAGTTCCAGCCTTTTGGCGGGATTGCCGAACAGCGCGATATCTTCCCCGGCCTTCTCCGGCGATTCAGCCGCCCCGATCAATACGCATACCTCAGCCTCGCCGCCGGGCGCTAGCGTGACCAGTGTCCGCAAAGCGGCGCAAGGCGATTCCCCGCCGAGGCTGTCCATCTCAAGCCGCGCGTCCGCGCGAGGCGGAGCCGACGGACTGATATTCATACCTCGCGGATTAACCATGCCCCCCATACCCAGGAACGCCAGCGCGTCCACGGTCGACGACGCTATCTCCCTGCCCGGCATCACGGTATACATAAACGTGCCGTCTCCGGGATGCCTAGCCCACGCGGCCTGATTGGACTCGCGGTCGCCGTTCATTATATTGGTAGACGCGACAGCCGATACCCCCGCGGTCAGCAGCCGCGACTCGCCCTCGCCCCTGTATGCCCAGCGCGTGTAAGCCGTCACCGACACGCGCCGCGCGGCGTTCCCAGTATTCCTCAAGTGCAGCAGCCTGCACCCCAGCGGCCTCTCCGGATCGGTAAACACGGTCAGCCGCGCGCCAAGCCCCAGCACGCTCGATTCAAACACGGTATAACCCTTGCCGTGCGTCACCCTCGACGGCGCGCCGCAAGGCGACGGAGCCGCAGACATGAACGCGCCCGTATCCTCGTCGCGAAGATACACGGCCTCGCCGGCGCGGCTCCTCACAGCGTCGTTGGCGAAGGGCGTGATCCTGCGCATATTGCTGTTGCCCACCCAAGTAAAACCGTCGCCTTGATCGGTGATCAGCGTGCCGAACATAGGATTCGCCAGCACGTTGCTCCACGGCGCGGGCGGAACCGCTCCCTGTTTGATAACATACGCGCCGTCTTGATCGAACCCGCCGTAAGACGTTTCGCACGCGAGGCGCACGGTAGGCTTCAACGGCACGATGGGATAATCGCGAATGTAATCCGCGCGAGGCAAAGCCTCCGCCCTGGCTCCGCGCGAGGCAATTGCCGGCGCGGATATCAATCGCCTGTCGGACGGACGCGGCGGACGAGTCTTGCGCCAATCCCCGCGTCTGCCTCGAGCGCGGATGACCGACGCCGCCGGCGCGATCCAGTCCCGGCGCGGATCAACGCGAAGCGCGGCTAACTGCGCGGCCAGCGATCCCTCCGAGCCGTCCAGCGTCAACGCGGAGGCCGCGCGCAGGGTATCCAGCAGAGCGGGGCTCATCGCAGCCGCGTCCGGCAGATGCGCGCCGGAGGCCTTGCCAACCAAGTCGCGCGCGGAGCTAGCCGCGACGGCTTCGCGCAGAGCGTCACGGATTATCTGGTTATAACCGGACTCGTCCTTCGCCATCAACACTAGATCGAACCATAATCCCAGCCGCCGCAGATACTCGTGCGCGCGGAGCATAGCGCGAACCAGCGGAGTCTCCGACAGTCTGCCTATGGACACTGTGACAATCGGGAGATCCCCCGACAGCCCCATCTCCCACACGCCGGACACGCCGCGCTCGTTGCGGCGCAGCGCGCCGATCCGGTTCGCGGGCTGTCCGCTATACAATAAGTATGACGCTAACTGCTGCGCCGCGCTCTGCTGCGCCGCGTCTAGATTAAGATGGCGCGCGGTCACTTCGGCTTGAGTCGCGGAGAGTTGGAGCGCGCGCTCCGCCGCGTCCGGATGCGCGAAACGCGCGGCTAATCTAGGCGCGTCCTCCTCGCGCGATACCGCGCCGAACCCGAACGCGATCCTCGCCTCCTGATCCGGCTCGAGCGAGAGCCTCGCGCCCAGGCTCACGCATGGATCGACCACCGCGCCCACCATCCCGGCGGGTCTCATGAACGGCGCGTCCGGCGATGGATCAGTATCCGCCAGCGCGGCGGGGATTAAGCGGCCTCTGCCCAGGAACGCGCCGCGATCCGTCTGCGCCCGCACCGATATAGCCGCGTCGCTGCAGACAAAGTGAGCGAGAATAGGCGTGCGTTCGGCTTCCTCGCGCTCTCCGCGCGGACGGCGTTTAGCGGTGAGCAGGCGCGGCTCCGGCCTCGCCGTTTCGACAAAGAGATTCCGGAACGCGGGATGCGCCACGTCCGCGGCTTGCGCGGACAGCGCGACCTCCGCGAAACTGACCGCCTCGACCGCGATCCTCGACGCGCCATGGTTACGCAGTTTAATCAGCGCGACCGCCGCGCCGTCAAGAGGCGACACGCCCATGATCAAGCGCGCGTCAACCGAGCCGACGCAAGTCGTCCACTCCGACCGACCCGTATCAAACACGGTCTCGCCGCCGGAACCGCCCATACTTATAAATCCCTCGTCCAAGCCCGCGCGCAGGTAAAACCGCGCGCCGTTGTCCGTTAACGCGGGATCAGGCCGCCATCGCGTCAGCATCACGCCTTGATGCGCGATGTAACCGTTGCCATGAGCGTCCCGCATCCAGGTTGTGCCGGAGCCGTGCATCAGGTGCGCCGCTACAGGCCACGACTCGGGATCGACCACCCGCCGCGCGCCGCGCGCCTGTTGAGGCGCGATATGATACCTAGGCTTGACCGCCCTTGCCAGCATGCGCCGGGTGGGTACCTTCTCCTGCAGCAGCAGCGCGTAAGCCTCCGCCTGCGGCAGCGCGGAGAACAGTTTCGCCAGCGCGTCGTCGGACAGCGCGTTGGCGATCGCGCACAGTATCATGCCTTGATGATGAGCCATGTGGCTGGATACTAACTTCATCTTATGCCCGTCGGGCACGCGGCTGGCGTCATAGTCGGCGGCCTCGAACATGCCGTACTCGTCCGACCAGCCCATAGCGCGCATGCGCGCGATATTCTCAGCGGCGGCTCGCGGATTGACAGCCAGCGCCAGCGCGGACGCGTAAGGCGCGACTACCGGCGACAGCGCGCCCCCGCGAAGCGATAATTCCGGCACGCCGAACGCCCTGTATTGGTAATTCAACTCCGGATCGAACGCCCAGAATCCCGACTCCGATATACCCCACGGCATATCGTTCGCGGCCTTCATCTGCGCGCGCAGCGCGTTCCTACCCGACCGCCCCAACAGCGTCATCGGCACGTCCGGCAGAAGCAGCAGCGGCATCATGTATTCAAACGCGGTGCCCGCCCAGCTCAACAATGCCGCTCCCGTCCTCGCATCGGTCATCGTGCGCCCCAGCGCGCGCCAGTGCTTGAGCGGAGCCTCCCTGCGCATCACAGCCAGATATGAAAGCATCCTCGCCTCTGAGGCCAGCAGATCGTAATGCGAACCGCCGGGAGTGCCCGTCTCCGCGTCCACGCCTATATAGAACAGCGACACTGCGGGATCATACAGCGCCTGGAATTGTACGCCGTCCACCAGCGACTCCAGCCTGGGCGGCAGCGAGCGTCGGGACTGGGTCAGCGCGTCCGCTGGCAGTTCCGCCATAGCTTGACGCGCGGCTTGCGCGACTGCGATCAGGCACACGGCGTAGTTGCCGCTGTCCACCGACGAGACGTATCGCGGGCGCATCGGCTCCAGAGTGCGGGTATCGTACCAATTGAACGGATGCCCGCGCCAGGTCTCCATCGACTCGAGCGTGTCGAGCGTGCGCTCCACCCGATCCATGAACCCCGCCGCGTCGATGAACCCCAACTGCCTAGCTCCTGCGCACGAGAGCATGTACATGCCTATATTGGTGGGCGAAGTGCGCGGCGCGGCTCCTCGCGGTGGATCGGTCTGCAGGTTATCCGGGGGCAGGAAACGCGACTGCTCCGTTACCACGGCCTCAAAGAAAGACCACGTCTCGCGCGCCAATTCCAACAGCATCCCGCGCTGATGATCCTCCAGCCGCGGCGCGGAACTGATCCGCTCGTCCAGCGCCTCGATTATCTTCGGCGCGGACAGCCACAACGCGGACAACGGCGCCGCCGCGATAAGATACGCGGGCACGGGCGCGCCCGCCGTATAACGCGCCGCGACAGCCCACGCCGCTCCCGCGACGCATCCCAACGCGGCCGTTACGAAAGGCCAATACCGCTTAACGCTGAATCCGGCCTTGCCGGAAGCCTTCTCCGCGTCCGCGCTAGTCACCCACTCCAGCATGTTCTTTCGCGAGACGCACACCCTCCAGATCGTGCGCAGCGCCGCGTCCATCTGCGACGCGGCCTCAAGCGGCAGAGCCGCCAGCCGCGCGCCCATCGCGGCAAGCGCCTTGACGCTGGGGCGTATCAGCCAGCCAAGCCTGCCCGGCAGAGCGGCTATCAGCAGTATCGGCCACGATCCCAACGCGAACCCCGCTATCCACAGCGCCAGCTCCAGCGGCGGCAGCAGACTGCGGCGCAGATTATCGTATATCTTGAACCTGCTCAACAAGCCCAGCGGGTTGCGGAATACCCCGTCCTCGCCTCTTACGCGGGGCATGAGCCACGGCAGAAGCTGCCAGTCGCCGCGAGTCCATCGATGCGCGCGCTTCAACCAGGACGATACCGTCCCCGGCTGGCTATCGTACAGCGGGGTATCGCACATCAGCGCGGAGCGCGATAACTCGCCCTCCAGCAGATCGTGGCTCAGTATGGTTCCGCGCCGCACGCGCCCCTTCACCGCGCGATGGAACGAGAACGGATCATACGCGCCTTTCCCGGCGAAACTGCCAGCCCCCGCCAGATTCTGATAAAACTCGTTCGCCGCCGTGACGTATAGATCAACGCCGCCGTCGCCGCCGTACAGTCGGCCTATGCGCGTGCGAACCGTGCTCGCCGCAACCTCCATGCGCGGCTGCAGGATCGAGAACCCGCGCGGCTTCCTCGACACGCCGGGCAGGCCGCGAGGCATGGCTCTGTTAAGAGGATGCGCCAGCGTGCCCGTGAACGTCAGCGCGCTGTCGGGCGGGAGCTGGGTATCCGCGTCCAGCGTGACTACCGCGCGGTAACGGTTGTGCAGTTCGGCTGGATATACGTTATACGCGTACAGAGAATCAACTACGCCGGGATCCGCTCCGTCCACGATCCAAGCGTTGAGCGACTCGAGCGCGCCGCGCTTGCGATCCGGTCCCATGAAACGGCGCATGCCCGCGTCCCACTCGCGTTTGCGATGGATGTATAGATAACCGCTACCCCATACCTGATTCAACGCGCCGATAGCCTCGCCTGCGGCTGCGGCTATGCCCGCGTCGTCGGCTGTTTCGGCGGAATCCGCGTCCGGGAAGTCGGCTAACAGCATGTAGTCGATACCCTCCTGCGGGTTCGCGAAACGCAGAACCGATAAGTGGCGCGCCATATCCAGCGCCTGCTGACGATTGGATAACAGCGTCGGAACCACAACCAGCGTGCGCCTGTCTCCCAAGTGCTCGGGAGCGACGCGGGGCAGGACTCGCGGCGGCGCGAACCTAAGTATGGCTTGATGAACCAGAGTCCGACTGGCCTCGCCCAGCATCGGCACGGCGAGAATCACAGCCTGCCACGGCGCGCCCATACGCAGGCACAGCGCGGCAAGCGCCGCGTCCGCCAGCATAATCGCGCCGATAGACAGCCCGGCCGCGCGCGCGCGCAGGAACCCTCCGGCACGCGCGCGGACAGGCGCGCCTCCCAGCATCTTCCATAACCTAGGCTGACCGTCGTCTATCAGGTAATAACCCACGTGCCCGGTTATCAATTCGGGGGAATCGACGGGAGCCTCCCCGGGATTGGATACCGCGTCCTTGAATCCCTCTCCCGCCAGAGACAGCGCGCGCCGCGCCACCGCCAACTCGCTCGTGCGCGCCAGCCGCGCCAGTTTAGCCACCCTGGCGCGATACATACACCTCGACGACCAATCCATCCTGCGGTATATCTTCGCGGGATCCTGGCTTAATACGCCGTGCACGGCGGAGAGCGACTCCTGCGCCTCGTCCCAGCTTATGGCGTTCAGCGCGCGCAGGGATGTAACCGCGTTGCCCATCCAGTCGCGCACCCGCGTCTGTCGGATGTGCTCGTTCTTGATGACCCGCTCGGCGCTATCGCCGCGCCTGGTCAGGAACGCGTCTATCCACGCCAGCCCCGCGCCGTCCTCGCGCTCCAGCAGGTCGGTCATCAATTGCTCTAGAAACGCGGAGTCCCGCGCCGCTCGAACGAAAGCGCGTCCGGGACGCTCCGGCGGCTGGCTCGTCAGCGTGTCCGCGTGCCGTCTCGCGTTGAGCCGCGCGCGCTCGGTCAGCACGCACCCGCGCGCAATGTCCGCCGCAAGCAGCGCCAGCTCGCGCCGTATAGCCAGCGGCAAGGCCCATAACTCGTCCTCGGTCAGCTGCTGCGCCTGTTCAAACGCTCTCGCCGCCATAACTATCTTATCCAGATCAACGCTCGCGTCCGTATGCGCGATCAACTCGCACGCGATAACCGTCACGCGCGGCACGCCGCCGCGCGCCGGCAGAGAAGGGCTTTGGCGGAGCGATTCGTCCATGGATACGGCAGCCTCTTCCAACAACCGCGCGTTGTCGCACAGCCATTGCGAGGCCGGAGTGAGCGTCACAGCCCCAGCCATAGCCGCGCACGCGCTGTACGCCGCGCGCAGTTCGGCGGCGGCGCTGGCGTTAGGCTCCTGCGCCGCGCGTCCGTCAACGGTCAACGACGCGGCCTGGGCGCGGATATGCGCCGCCAGCGCCTCGTCGGACAGCGCGGCCTCGCGCGGGACATACGAGCCGCGCCCGCCAGCGCGCCTTAGCATCGCGGTCGCGGCAAACAGGATAGCCAGCAGCGCCAGGACTGTCAGTTCCATGCACATTTCTCCATTTTATATCGCCGGACGCGGATGGGTTTATCTTACGCGATCGTTGGATCGTCAGACGTTGATCCGCGTATCCCGGCAATCAAATCCAATAGTTCCGCCAGCGTAGTTTGCGCGCGCGCGGGAAACGATATGCACGTAAGCGTCATGGAGGTTATTATGTCAAACGCGCGAATTAAACGAGGGTTCCGCGTTCCGCTGCGGATCCGCAACCTGGGGCTGGCGCTGCTGGCGCTGATCGCCGCCGCCGTTATCTGGCTGGCGACCCGCGATCCCGCGCTGACCACGCCCGCTTTGCCCGCTCTGGCTTCTGTGGAATTAAGGCAAGAGGCCGAGGCGCTCGCGTCCTACGACGTGCGCGCCTCCTTCCAGCCCGAGCGGCGCACGTTCACCGCGCGGGAGCGCGTCACGTACACGAACGCGTCGGGATGGGCGCTGGACGCGCTGTACTTCCGCACCTACGCGAACGCGTTCGCGTCGCGGGAGACCAGCCCCGCCGCGTCGAGCGAATTATTTGAGCTATGTTATAAGAAAGGATTCTCGCCTGGCGGGATCACCATTGTCAGCGCGCTTGTAGGCGCGGAGCCTGCGAAATGGTCGTATGAGGACGGCGCGGGCACGGCTCTGAAAGTCGAGATACCCCCTCTCGCACCTGGCGAATCGATATCCGTCACGCTTACATACACCATATTGATACCCGAATGCGCGTATCGGTTCGGGATGAGCGGGGGTATCGCGGCACTGCATAACGCTCTGCCAACGCTAGCGGCGCGCGAGGGCGGCGGCTGGCGGCTGGAACCTTATTATCCTATAGGCGATCCGTTTATCAGCGAGTGCGCGAACTGGAGGGTGGAACTGACTCTCCCGGACGGATGGCTCGCAGCCGCCAGCGGCGCGAGAATCGCTGACAGCCCCCTTACATACGAGGCTTTGGCTGTAAGGGGATTCACGCTGACGCTTTCCGATCGTTACGTTTACGCGCAGGAGATATCCGGCGGCACGACCATCACCGCTTACGCGACGACTATGGGCGCGGCGCGAGCCCTGGCTCGCGAGGCTTCGACCGCGATAAAGGCGTTCGGCGGGATGTTCGGCGAGTATCCTTGGCCTTCATATGATATCGCGGTCGCGGACATACCGTTCGGCGGCATGGAGTCCAGCGCGCTGAGCATCATATCCGCGGCGGTCGCGGGCGACTCCGCCGCGAGGATGCGCGCCGTCGCGCACGAGACGGCGCACCAGTGGTTCCACGCGGCGGTAGGAAACGACGAGCTGCGCGAGCCTTGGCTGGACGAGGCGCTGTGCGTGTACGCCGTCGCGCAGTATATCAAAATCGAGAAGGGCGACGCGGCGTATAACGATTATGTCGAAACGGAGATAGAGCCGTCGATGCGGATCACGATCCCGCGCGGCGTGACGATAGGCAGCCCCGTAGAGCTGTTCGCGAACTGGGGCGAGTATCGAACGATCGTGTATGAGCGCGGCGCGTCGATGATGCTGGGTCTTAGCGAAGCGATGGGGGACGGGAAACTCAACGAGGCGCTGGCGTTATATGTGAAGGAAGAAAAGTTTGGAGTCGCGAACCGCGCGGCGTTCATGGACGCGCTCAAGCGCGCGGGCGGATCCGACTGGGAGGGTTTCCTCGTGGACTATCTTGATACATACATAATCGGCGGGTGGTGACAACGGATGACGGCGCGTCATTCCGGATCGGCGTAATCCAGGCGCGCGGTGCGCACGTACCCTATCCTGCCCCCGGTATATACGTGGCTCCACGCGCTTGTAACGCCCAGAATCACGGCCGTTTGTCCGGGCGGGCATGTTCCCAATCGATCGGCGTACTCGGACGGCGCGGCGTATAACGTTGCGGACTGCGCGTCGTCTCCGCGTTTCAGCCGCGCGCGGGGCAGCGACTCGCCGTATACGCCGGGCGCGCCGTCCGGCACGTTTTCAGTATCCAGCGAGTCCAGAGGCATGTATCCGTCCGTCAAACCGATATGCACGCGGACATAGACCGCGTCGTATGCCGCGTCTATCGTTACTATCACGCCTTTATTATACTGGCACAACACCCTCGCTGCGCCGTCGGGACGCTCCAGCAGTGATAAGCGTTCCTCGCCGACGGGGTTCACTACCGCGTATTGAGGCAGCGGTGCGGGAGGCTCCGGAGGCCGCGCTGAGACCGGTGCGGGCGAGGCCTGCGGGGTCGGCGGGACGGACGCGAACGCCGTCGAGTTTGGCGCGGGAGCCGGGGTTCGATCGACCGGCTGGCTGAAAGCGCCGTCGAACGGCGGATTAACCGGGATGGTGTTCGGATCCACATAGCGGTTAACCATCTTGACCACGTAAGCCGACGCAACGTATCCGATCAGATCGTCAACGCGCACCTGCATCCATCCGTCGCGAACCGCCAGTATCTCCAGCGGCTGATCCGTTATATACTGCGCGAGAACCTCCGCGTTCGTGTTGGGATGCGAACGCATGTTAAGCCGCGTGCCCATCTGCGCCACTTGCGCGCTGGGTATCGCGGATGGGATCATCCCGCGCGGCGCGTCCACCCATACGTACTCTACAGGCCAGTATCCTTCCGCCGAGCCCACCCTCGCCTTTACGAATCCGGCGGGATCGTAGCCTAAATACTCGCCGGTAACGCCGTTATAGTAATCGCCGTAGGACATAGCGTATCTATCGGGGCGCGAGGTCATGCGGGTGGGTTTATCGGGATCGGGCGCGTTGAGCGTGACGGTATGAGGGACCGCGGGCGCGGCTGGCTCCGCGTCGATAGGGATAGGCTCTGGAGTCGCGGCGATTGAGTCCGGGGTGACGGCGATCAACGTAACGAGCGGAGAAGGCGAGGGCTCCGCGATATCGGACTCTATCGATGAAGGAACGGGAGCGATAGGTTCGCGTCTGGGCACGATGTAAGGCCGCGCGACCCATCCCGCAGCGCGCCTGCGGCTTGGCGTTATGAACACGACCCGCACCCAGTCTGAAGTGGACTCGATTATCTCAACGTTCGCGTCCGCCGCCAGTCTGCCCAGCAGCACCGCGTCGGCGCGAGGCTCGCTCAACACGTCCGCGTCGGGGTGGATATTCTGGTAATACGGTCCGGGCGTAAGATGCCGGCGCAGACTGATAACACTGCCGTCGTCCGGGATCCATCCCGTTTGGCGGAGCAGCGTGGCGGGATCATAGTAAGCGACGCGCACCGCGCCCGGGGATGTTTCCAGTATCTCCGCCTCGGTCAAGCCGGGCAGAATGGCGACGCTGGATCCCGCGCAGGACTCGTCCGCGTAAACAGCCGCGTCAACGCTTACCATGCCCGCGCCGGGAGCGAGCGCGTCGCGGGCAAACGCCGTCGCCGCCAGAGCGCACAGCGCGTATATGATGATCAGCGCGGACGCTATCGTCCGTTTCTTTACTGCCTTCATTTGACAATCCATCGTAAATTTCGTGGAGTACAGTATACCATATCCGCGAGCGGCGCGCGAACGCAATCCCGTTTATGGATGGAATTACCATATAGGGTGAACGGTTGGGGGTGAGCGCCGCTCTGTTGCAGCGGGAATATTACCCCATTGGAACGCTACCCCCCTCCTCAACCTCCCCTCCCACTCCCGCATTGACATAACCCCGCCCGATCCGGTAAAATATCATATTACAAGCTATCGGGATATCGGAGGGTGCAGGATGAAGGTCGATCTTACCTGCCCGCTGGAATTGTGGGAATACCGGCTGCCGTCTAAGGACAGCCCGGAATGCGTGCTGACTCTGTTTAATCTGGAGAACCGCACAATCTCCAGTATGCAAATATCCCTTACCGCCCTCGACGCGCGGGGCGAGGTTCTATCCAACCATACCGAGCGACCCATGGCTCTATCCGCGCAGGGCAAACAGAGCTTCGAGCTGCGTTTCGCCATGTCCGAAGGCGAGGAGATGGACTCGCTTAGCCTGCTCTTTGAAAAGGTATGGTTTGACGACGGCACGGTATGGCGGCGCGCGTCGTCCGCCCAGCTGACCGAATACTCCCCCAACGAAATGGAACAAGGCCGCGAACTGGAGAACCTGCGCTACGTAGCCGGACCCGACGCGGTAGGATACCCGGACGATCAAGGCAGGGTCTGGATGTGCGTATGCGGACGCGCGAACGCGGAAGACGAGGATACCTGCCGCAGGTGCGGACGTTCCCGCGAATACATATTCATCAACGACACGCACGCCGCCGTCAAGGACTCGATCGCCGCGCGCGAGCGCGAGCTGGAACAGAAAGGCCAAAAGGCGCTGGAGGAATCGTCAAGGCAGGAGCTTCTCAAGCAAGCGGCTCTGCGGCGCAGGGTATCGTCGCATAAACATCGCTGGGTGGGCGCGGCTATAGCCTCCGCGCTGATTGTCGCGCTGTATTTCTCTATGGCTCTGCTGCTGCCCGAGATCACCTATGCCCGCGCCGCGCAGACTCTCGCCGCCGGCAGCCCGCTCACAGCCAAGGAAATGTTCGAGTCGCTGCTCGATTATCGCGACGCGCTCAATCAGGTGCTCGAGTGCGATTATGTCTACGCCGAACAGCTTCTAGCCAAAGGCGATATGGACGGCGTCACCCAGGCGCAATCCCTGTTTGAATCGCTGGGATCGTACAAGGACTCCGCCGCGCGCGTGCGCGAGTCGAGGTACAGCCAGGCCGCGCTGTTCCTGCGTTACAGCGAATACGAGATGGCGGGTGAACTGTTCGCCGCGCTGGGCGATTATCTGGACTCGCGCGAACAGTATCGATTATCCTCATACATGCTGGCTAAACGTATGATGACCGCGCAGCAGTACGCGCAGGCGGCTGAACTGTTCTCACAGCTTGAGGGTTACGAGGACTCGTCGGAATTAGCGGCGCAGTGTGTCTATCGATCCGCGACAGCCGCTATGGCCGCGTCGCGTTTTGATGAAGCGTCCGGGCTTTACGCCAGCATCCCCGATTATCAAGACGCATTGTCTCGCGCGCAGGAGGCGTTATACTCCGCCGGGAACGCGTACCTCGCCGCGAAGGACTTCGCGTCCGCCGCGTCGCGATTCAAGGAGCTGGGCGAGTACCGCGACTCTATAGGGAAATGGAAGGAATCGACATACGCAGCCGCCGCGCGGGAGCGGGATCTCGCGCATTACTCCGAGGCGCTGTCGCTGTTCATCGAGATAAAGGATTATCAGGACTCCGCGGATCAGATACTCGCGTGCTCTTACGAACCGGCGCGCGCGTTCATGGCCTCCGGCGAATATGAACAGGCCGCGCTGCTGCTCTCCGCCATGCCCGATTATAAGGACTCCGCCGAACTGCTGAACCAGTGCGTGTATCTGCCCGCGATGGATCTATTCAGCGCGGAGAAGTGGCGGGAGGCGATCGCGCTGTTCGAGCGGATACCGGACTATAAGGATTCAGCCGAGATGGCGGATAAGGCGCGGTACAGCATCGCGGCGGATATGTACGCGTCCGGCGAGCGGGTGGAGGCGGCTGAAGCGTTCGAGGCGCTGGGCGGCTTTGACGACGCTGCCGACCGCGCGCGGTTCATTCGGTATACGCTGGCTGACGAGGCGTTCGCGGCGGGGGATTATGCGACCGCTCAAGCCGGATTCGCCGCGCTGGACGATTACGACGACTCCGCCGAGCGCGCCAAAGAGTGCGCTTACGAGACCGCTATGCTGATCAAGGCCGGAGGCGACCTGCAAGGCGCTTATGACGCGCTGTCCGCGATAAAGGATTATCCCAAGGCCGCGCAAGCGGCTGGCGAGTGCGTGTATCAAATGGCCTTGAACGCGCTGGGCACCGGCGACCTGCCCCGCGCCGCCGAGCTATTCCTCAAGGCGGGAAACTATCAGGACGCGCGAGCGAGGTATGAACAAACCGTATACGACGAGGCGCTGAACTGGATGGAGCGGATGGATTACCAGCGCGCCGGGGAACTATTCGACAGCGTGTCGTCGTTCTCCGACGCGAAGGCTAAGAGCGCGGAGTGCTACGACCTGTGGCTAGCGGATAGGCTGGACGAGGCGCGAGAAATGCGGCGGGCGGGGCAATTGCAAGAGGCGATCGACCTGCTGGGCGGCCTGCCTATAGAGAGCCTGCCCGGCTCGTACTCCGAGATGCGCTCTATATACGAGGAGTGCAACCTCATCATAGCCGATCGGCTTATAGACGAGGGCAGACAGTTAGAAGCGTGGGCGTATCTGCAAAACGCGGGCGGCTCCGCCGAGGCGAAGCGGCTGCGCGAACGCAGGGTATACCAGATACTGGGCGAATGGATATCAACAAAGGACGAGCGGTTCGCGTTCGCGGACGACGGCACCGCCGTGCTGGCTGGAGAGTCCGGGTATTATTTCAACGTGATCAACTACGGACTGATGACGGGTGGCGATCCGGGCGATCTCGCTCAAACATACCGCATACTGAACTACACCGCCAAGACGCTCTCCTTGCAGGACAACGACGGCAAGACGATCCGTTTGACGCGCTCGGAGAACGCCTCGCCAGCCAGCGCCGACGATACGGGCGGCGCGGTGCTGGAGTAATAATATGAGACGGCGCGCCGCGTTCGCGTTAACGCTGGCGCTGATAGCGCTGCAGCCGTTGTTGGGTTCGTGCGCCGCGCCGCCCCGAACCGTGACCGTCGCGGCATACGACTTCATGGACACGGTTTCAACGGTCACGCTTTATGAGCGCGACGCGGACAAGGCCGAGCGCGTATTCGGCGTGTGCCGCGCGCTGGACGATCTGCTCGACATGCGCGATCCCTTAAGCGAGATCTCCCGCGTCAACAACGCCGGCGGCAAGCGCGTGCCCGTCTCGCCGGATACGGAGTCGGTGCTGAAAACGGGGATCGAGGCCGCGGGTATCAGCGGCGGGATGTTTGATATAACTATCGGACGCGCCAGCGCGCTGTGGGATTTCGCTGCGGGAACGGTACCGGACAAGGCCGCGCTTGACGACGCTGTAGCCGGCGCTGGGATAGGCGGGCTGACCGTCGAGGATGGAACGGCCTCGATAATCGGCGGCATGATCGATACGGGCGCGCTGGCGAAGGGTTACGCGCTGGACGTTGTACGGTTGGCGCTGGACGATGAAGGCGTAGCCAGCGCGCTGATCAACCTGGGCGGCAGCGTGCTTGCCAAGGGAACGCGCCCAGGCGGCGGACCGTGGAGGGTAGGGATACAAAAACCGTTCGGCGGCGCGGATGAATTGCTGGGCGTAGTCGAAGCCTCCGATGTAACGGTTGTGACGGCGGGGTTATATCAGCGGTCGTTCGAGTCCGGCGGGGTATTGTATCACCACATACTCGATCCGAGGGACGGCATGCCCGTTAAGACCGACGTGTGGAGCGCGACTATCATAGCGGACAGCGGAGTCTGGGCCGACGCTTATTCGACAATATGCGTGCTCCTAGGTTCGCGGGAGGCTATGTCGTTTATAGAGGATATTGACGGCGTGGAGTGCGTGCTCGCGCTGTCCGACGGTTCCACGCTGTTCAGCGGAGGCATAGGGTCGCGTGTCACGTTCAGTTGGGCTGAATGATCGGGATAGGACGGGCGTTAATCATCCGGGATGGGCGTGGGCTGGGTTCGCGCTGGCGCTGGCGTTTATCGTTATAGCGGCTGTTCGCGGCGAGGCGAGGCTGTTCACGGTCGGCATGTACGACAGTTACGCTGTGCAAGCCCAGGCTTGGCGCGAGGGTATGGTTCGGCTGCCCGGCAACATCCCGCATCTTGAGCTTGCCGTGTTCGACGGCGAGTATTACGTCAGTTTCCCGCCCGTGCCGACGCTGCCGATATGGCTTCTGCAGTGGATCATGCCTGGCGGGGTGCCCAGCGGATTGTTGACTGTCGCGTATTTCCTGCTGTGTTATCCGGTGGCTTACGGTATATGCGCGCGGTATGTAAGCGCGGCTGGATCCGCGGCGCTGGCGTCGCTCGCGCTGGCGGGAGGCAGCTTCGTTGACGTAGCGGTTTCGGGCGGGATCTACTCGGGCGGGGTCTGGTATCAGGCGCAGACGCTGGGGACGCTCCTTACGCTGTGCGCGTTCCACTGCGTTTTGAGTCCGGTTAGGGCGCGCAGGTTCGCCGGATGGCTGGCTATCGCTCTGGCGGTGGGATGCAGGCCGTTTCAGGGGGTATACATCCCGTTTATGGTTTGGCTGCAGTGGGACGCGGCTCCCCATGGCGATAGAGGAAAGCTCGACTGGTTCGCGCGGGACGTTCTCCCCTGCTGGATCGCTCCCGCGATAACGGCGTGCGTCATGGGTTGGTACAACTGGGTTAGGTTCGGCTCGCCGTTCGAGTTCGGACATAATTATCTGCCGGAGTTCTCGCGCGCGGGCCAGGCTCAATTCGCGTTAAGCCACATCCCGGGAAATCTGCTGCGCATACTGCGTCCCCCGTTTGTCGAGTATCCGCAGGAACCGTTCGGCGCGCCGTTCCCTCTGTCCAGAGGGTTCGCGGTATACTTCACGCAGCCGATGCTGATCGCCGCGTCCGCGTCGTTGGTCAACAGAACCCCGAACGCGGGAGATCGGCTGCTGTTAGGGTCGCTGGCGGTTCATTTGTTATTGCTGTTATCGCATCGCACGTTCGGCGGCTGGCAGTACGGGACGCGGTATATCTGCGATATGCTGCCGGGATTGCTGATGCTTCGCTTGTCAAGCCGGCGCGAGCCGGGGATCGCGGAGCGCGCGGTTCTGCTGGCGCTGGCGGTATGCAACCTGGTTGGAACGATAGCGTTCCACGCGTACAGCGTGTACTAAACTATAACGGAGGCGCGGCGAATGGCTAACATACTGATACTGGGCGCGGGCATGATGGGCAGCGCGATGAGCGTGCCCGCCATCGATAACCCCGGCGGCAACTCCGTTCGGATAATGGGCACTCCGCTTGACGGGGATATCATCCGCCACGCGCTGGCGACGGGAGCGCATCTGACTATGAATCGTCCGCTTCCGGAAGGAGTGCGGTTCGAGGAGTTCGGTATCGGCGCGATGGAGCGCGGGCTGGACTGGGCGGATATACTGATATGCGGGGTATCCAGTTTCGGCGTGGATTGGTTCGGCGAGACGGTCGCGCCGCGCGTGCCGGAGCGGCTGCCCGTGCTATCCGTTACGAAAGGGCTGGCGGACAACGGCGATGGGACGCTGACCCCGTTCCCGCGATTGTGGGAAAAGGCGGCTGGCAGCCGCGTATCGTTCAACGCTATAGGCGGTCCGTGCACGAGTTATGAATTAGCCGATAGGCGGCATAGTTCGGTTGTGTTCTGCGGCGGCGACGTTGACGTATTGAGAAGGCTGAAGGCCGCGCTAACGACGGATTATTATCATATCAGCTTATCGACGGACGTTGACGGGGTCGAGCGCGCTGCGGCGCTGAAGAACGCGTTCGCGCTGGCTGTGACGCTGGCGGTCGGCATGACCGAGGCGGAGGACGGCGACGGCTGCGCGCAGGCGTTCAATCCGCAGGCGGCGCTGTTCGGGCAGAGCGTGCGCGAGATGAGCCTCGCGCTGGAGCTGGCAGGAGCGGATCAATCCAACCTGCCATACGGCGCGGGCGATCTTTACGTTACGATATACGGCGGAAGGACGCGGAAGCTGGGCGCGCTGCTGGGGCGCGGACTGCCGTTTGATCAAGCCATGGCGAGGCTGGACGGCGTTACGCTGGAGTCGGTCGTGATCGCTAGGCGAGTTGCCAGCGCGATAAGGGTTCTCGCGGATAAAGGCCAGGCGAGGATGGAATCGTTCCCGCTGCTAGCGCACGTGGACGCGTTATTATCGGGAGCGCCGGGGCTTGGGATACCCTGGCGCGCTCTCGAAATTGAGCCTTAACATATAAACATATTAAGCCGCAGTAAACGCAGCCGCGTAAGTCGTTCGCGGTATAGGAGGCGCGGAGCAATGCCGCTGGTGAAACTGACCGATATGCTGCCCGGGGGCAGATGGGCTATACCCGCGCTCAACGTCGAGAACATGGAGATGGCGCAGGGGGTGGTGGAGGCTGCGGAGGCGCTGCGCGCGCCCGTGATACTCCAGACCACGCCGGGCACGCTGAAGCACGCGCCGCCCGCTTTGTTTGTCAGCATGATATCCGCTCTGGCGAGATCGGCGCGCGTGCCGGTGGGATTGCACCTGGATCACGGCGATTCGCTGGATCTGGTGTACGACGCGCTGGAGGCCGGGTACACGTCGGTCATGTTCGACGGATCGAAACTGTCGTTTGAAGAAAACGTTACGGCTACCGCGCGCGCCGTCGCGATGGCGGGCGGCGTGCCTGTCGAGGGCGAGTTAGGCGCGGTGGGAGGCAAGGAGGACAGCCATAGCGCGCGCGCGGAGTTGACCGATCCCGCGCAGGCGGCGGAGTTCGCGCTCAGAACCGGAGCCGCGATGCTGGCAGTAGCCATAGGCACGGCGCACGGGGTATACGCGGTCGAGCCGAAACTGGACATGAAGCGGCTGTCGGCTATAAAGGCCGCCGTTTCGATCCCGCTGGTTCTGCACGGCACGTCGGGGATATCGGCGCAGCAGGTGCGCTCCTGCGTCATGAGGGGCGTGCGCAAGGTGAACGTCGCCACTGAACTGCGCGCGGCGTTCACTCAAGGGGTCCGATCCTCGTTATCGGAGAACGAGAACGCTTTCGATCCAAAGATATACATGGGCGCGGGGCGCGCGCGCGTTAGAGCCGTCGCGGAGGACTGGATCCGCGTATGCGGCGCGAAAGGCAAGGCGTGATATGGATACGTTGATCGCGCTGGATATAGGCACTTCGGCTGTTAAGGCCGCGCTGTTTGATAAAGACGGTTCATTGCTAGCCAGCGAATCCGAACCCTATCCCGTCGATACGCCTAGGCCGGGCTGGACGCAGCAGCATCCAGATCGATGGTGGCATGCCGCGCGTCTCGCTCTGCGGAGGATCGCCTCGCATCCATTGGCGGCTGGAGCCGTTGGAGTGGGCGTGGCGGGGCAAAGCTGGTCGGCGGTATTCGTAGACGAAGCGGGACGCGTCCTGACCGACTGCCCTATCTGGATGGATACGCGCGCCGCCGCCGAATGCGCGATGATCGACGATATACTAGGCCGGGACAGGCTGTTCGATCTATGCGGCAATCCCACCCAGCCCAGTTATACCCTGCCCAAGATACTATGGCTTCGCAATCATCATCCGGATATATTCGGCAAGGTCTCGCGGGTGTTGCAATCGAACAGTTTTATTGTGTATAGGTTGACCGGGACGCTGTCGCAAGACGAGTCGCAGGGGTATGGGTTGCAGTGTTTCGACATGCGCAACGGACGATGGAACGAGGACGCTATGCGGGAGCTGGGCATATCGCCGTCGCTTCTGCCCCCGGTATCGCCGTGCGGCAAGGTCGTTGGCACGGTGACGCGCGAAGCGTCGGCGGCTACCGGACTGCCGATAGGCGTTCCCGTGGTCGCGGGCGGGTTGGACGCGGCGTGCGGCACGCTGGGCGCGGGCGTGGTCAGGCCGGGACAGACGCAGGAGCAGGGCGGCCAAGCCGGGGGCATGAGCGTCTGTCTCGATCGATACGCCGCTGATCCGCGATTGATACTTAGCCGTCATGTTGTTCCGGGGTTATGGCTGCTTCAGGGCGGCTCGGTCGGCGGAGGAGGCGCGCTGCGCTGGCTGCGCGAGACTATCTGTCCAGAGTTATCGTTCCGCGAAATGGACGATCTGGCAGAGTCGATCCCGCCTGGCTGCGAGGGATTAACATTCCTGCCGTACATGGCTGGCGAGCGCTCGCCGATATGGAACCCGCGCGCAACGGGCGTGTTCTACGGGCTGGGATACGGCAAGACGCGGGCGCACATGATCCGCGCGTGCATGGAGGGCGTTGCGTTCTCACTGCGGCATAATCTGGAGACGGCGCGGGAGGCTGGCGCGGATATCGGCGAACTGCGCGCGATGGGCGGCGCGGCTAACAGCCGGGTTTGGACTCAAATAAAGTCCGATGTTACGGGACGCGAGATAGCGGTGCCGGGCACGGATGAAGCGACTGTGTTGGGCGCGGCGATACTCGCGGGCGTGGGGGTGGGATTATTTGAGAGCGAGGCCTCCGCGGCTGAACGGATCATTAAGGTGAGGCGGCGTCATCATCCCGACGCGTCGGCGGCTTCAGCGTATGGCGCGTCGTACAGCCAATACCGCGAGTTGTACGATAGGCTGCGCGGTATGATGATCTAGGGTGGAGTTTACTAGGGTATCGGTAATCTATGCCGCCGCCCGCTCTGGCGCTGGGTGCGTTCACAGGGAGTAGATATCGCCCAAACGACACAACCGCGTCCTCCTCGAACCGAACCGCCTAATGTTTTCACAATAATCTCAAATTTGGATTTAATGTATCTGTTTACCGTGCTATCGACAATGCGTGGATTGTATGCTACAATCTATACGCGGATTCAATATTATCAGCGGGAAGGGGATACGATGCCGCGGCGTTTTTACAATATCGCGGGACTTAACGTCTCAATCGACGAACTGGCGGACGTGGAGCCGCTGCCTTCGTTCGCTCCGTTCGCGCTCGATGGCGAACCCTCCGCCGGGATCGATCTTGCCATCACCTTGCGCGCGTATGATCCGGATAACCCGCCCGTGCCCGCCGAAGACGGGATGGATCTCATCAGCGAGGATATGGTCAACCGCTTGTACCAGTGGGATAATCGGCTGGTCAAGCGCACCGCCATGCGCGAAGGCGATCCCCGCTGTATGTGGACGCTAACGCCGCCGAACGAATATAACAAGGCGGACGTGTTCATCCCGCGCGACTGGCTCGATTACGAGAACTACGGCAACGCGTTCCTGTTTGAGAAAATGCTGCTCTGCCACGGCGTTATCATGCTGCATTGCTCGCTCATCGCGACTGAGCGCGGCGGAATCGCGTTCACCGCCCCGTCGCAGACGGGCAAATCCACGCAGGCCAATCTCTGGCGCGATCATCGCGGCGCGCGGATCATCAACGGCGACCGCGCCATACTGCGCGCCCACCCGGACGGTATCTACGCGTACGGTTCGCCGTGGGCGGGATCAAGCGAGATATACGAAAACGAACGCGTCAAACTATCCGCGCTGGTCGCGCTCGCGCAGTCTCCCGTCAATACGGTAAGGCCGCTCAAGCATACGGAGGCTTTGCAATACATACTGGCGGGCACGTCTTTACCGTTATGGGACGAGCGGCTATTTGATCTGGGCATGGCTACCGTCGAGCGATTGATCACCGACGTGCCCACGCCGCTTCTTAGCTGCACGCCGGACGAACGCGCGATAGCCGCTCTGGAGGATTACCTTCATTGGACGCGGGACTGACCGCTCCGGCGGGCTTCCCCGCCGCAACCCCGCGCAACCCCCAACTGGACGCGCTGCGCGGCTCTCTGGCCTTGCTGGGCAGCGTGACGCTGACCGTTACCGGGGACAGCATGATCCCGACTCTGCATCATTTAAGGGACGCGGTGGTTCTCGCGCCGTTCACCGACGCGGACTGGCCTCCCAAACCCGGACGGATCGTCTACGCGCAGCGCGCGGACGGCGGCCAGGTGATGCATCGCGTGATCAAGACGGTCTCCGGCGGCGTTATACTGAACGGCGACGGACAGGTGTGGCTGGAAGGGCCCATCCCCAGGGAGAGGATATTCGCAAAGGTAACGACGCTCCGCAGGAACGGCAGGCTGATCCAGGCCGACTCCCCCGCCTCCTTGATATACGGCAGGGTGTGGCTGGCTCTGCGCCCGTTCAGGCGAAAGATATTCGCTATCATTCGATTCATTAGGAGGAATCATGCAGGACAATCAGGATAAACAAACCCCGCAAAGCAAGCGCGACGGGATCATCCAGGCGCTGCTCACGCGGCTCGTCCAGTTCAACGGCGAAACGGAGCCTATCAGCTGGACGGATATGAAACGGCAGCTCAAATGGATGACCAAGTTCGGAAAACCGTACAAGGGTCGGATCGGTTTCCTGCTGGGGCTGTCGATATTCTTCATGCTGTTGGGCGTGGCCTACGCGTATGTGTATAAGTTCCTCGCGGACTGGATCATCGGGCAGGTGCCCAACATAATCAGTTTCGCGCAACAGCAGTTCAGCAACGCGATGGCGCGCGGGTTCTGGGGCACCATATCCTGGCTGGCGCCTATGATCCCCAACTGGGCGATATGGATCGTCGTGGGTTACGTGCTGTACAAGATCGTTATGTTCTGCTGGTCGCTGTTCATGCAGTTCTTCACGCTCCGGCTGTCGATGGACTGCGGGCTGGGGATAAAGCGGCTGGTGTTCAAGGCGGTGCTGGAGGCCGACTGGATGTCGCTGGCGGAGTTCCACTCGGGCGATCTGGTCAACCGTATCGCGGGCGACGCGGACACGATCTCCGGCTTCGTGCTCAACACGATCCCGACCTTGATCGTGCAGTGTATCCAGTTCGTCGCGGCAAGCGCGATGCTGATATACTTCGACTGGAAGCTGATGCTCATCGCGCTGATAGGCGTGCCTATGTCGCTGTTCGTGATCCATGTCAAGGCGCAGCGCACGCGCGATTATAACAAGCGCTCCCTTGAGCTGGGCAGCGAGAACAGCTCGTTCCTGAACGAGTCGATGTATAACATAATGGTCATCAAGTCGTTCATGCTCGTGCCGGAGTTCCTCAAGCGTTACCGCAGGATCCACGACAAGATGTACGACTTAACGTATGAGCGCACCCGATACGGCATCGTGACCGGGTTGATGCTGGGCATGGTCGGGCGCGTGGTGGGGTATGGCATCACGATATTCATGCTGTATAGGATACTCGAGGGTCAGCTCACTTACGGCGTGCTCGCCGCTTACTCGCTGCTGTACGGACAGGTGTCGGGACCGCTGAACGCGATCATGGGCTTCATAATGGGCGCGATAGAGATTACAGCCAGCGCCGAGCGCGTCATGAAACTGTTCGACCTGCCGCGCGACCGGACTCAAACGCCTGAGGCGGTGTTGCAGTTCCAGCAGTTGGCAAAGAAACAGGGCGGTATGGGCTTGGTGGTCGATGACCTGTCGTTTGAATATCTAGAGGGCAAGCCCGTGCTGCAGCACGCGAACATCGAGGTGAACGTGGGCGAGTCGGTCGCGCTGGTGGGTCCGTCCGGCGAGGGCAAGACCACCATGGTCCGGCTGATGCTGGGTCTATTAGAACCCAATTCGGGCAAGGCTTACCTTACTACGCCGGGCGGGCAGTCGCTGGCTCTTTCGGTCGAAACGCGCGAGTTCTTCTCATACGTGCCGCAGGGGAACACGATGTTCTCCGGCACGATCCGCGATAATATGCTGCTTGGCGATCCGGACGCGACGGACGATCAAATCATCGAGGCTCTGAAACAAGCGTGCGCTTGGGACTTCATCGAGCGCAGCCCGAATAAACTGGATAGCAAACTGGGCGAACGCGGACTGGGTCTGTCTGAAGGGCAGGCGCAGCGGCTGGCTATAGCGAGGGCTTTGCTTCGCGGCGCGCCAATCCTTCTGCTGGACGAGGCTACGTCGGCGCTGGATATCTACACGGAGAAAGCCGTTCTCGATAATATATTCACCGATAGTAAGATTAAAACAGTGGTGCTTACTACGCATAGGCCTAGCGTGTTCCAGATCTGCGATAAGATCTACCGGATTAAACAGCATCAGGTGGATCTCGTGCAGTCGTCAAGGGAACAAGCGGCGTCGTTCTAAGTTACGGGGGACGGGGTACGGGGCGCGTTTCCATACAAGGGTTTGTTGTAAGTGCGCTTACAACAAACCCTGTCCCCATTATGGCACGATCGCGCAACACGCCGTCAAGGTCGGGTAGTATTTTCCGATGCGCATACCGGACGGACACGGTATGCGCATCGGAAAATCTCCACCCTACCCTTGACGGCTAGTAGGGATGACCTCCAGGCGGGATGCCGGAGACTATCCCTCCTTCAACACCCGCCAGGCTAGTACCGCGTACCGCGCCAGCGCGGCAATCGCCGCCGCACACGCCAGACACTGCAGCGCGAAATCTATCGGATGCGTCCGCTCGTGAAAGAACGTCGCCGCTATCGCCAGCATGAATAACACGGTCGCCGCCTTGCCTATCGGCACCGACTGTATTACTACCTTCCTGCGAAGGAGAATCAGCCCGCCGATCATCATCAACGCTTCCTTGACCGCCGCCACGATCAACAGCCACCACGGCGACCAGCCGCGTATAGCCAGCGCCGCTAACGCCGCGCATACCATCAGCTTGTCGGCTATCGGATCGAGAAGCTTGCCCAGCCAGGTGATCTGCCCGCGCTTGCGCGCGAAATACCCGTCGAGCAGATCAGTCGCGCCAGCCAGCGCGAACATAACCAGCGCGTGGTAATACATACCCGCAAAGAATAACCAAAGAAACACGCCGATCATCACGAATCGCGACGCGGTCAGCAGATTTGGGAGATTAACCAGCTCCCTCCAGTCGCCGTCACTGCCAGTCATTGTCAGCTCTCCGTTAATAGGTTGTATAAGTCCACATACCGGCGCGCAGCCGCCGATCGGTCAAACGCCGACTCCGCATGAGCGCGGCAAGCCGCGCGCGTCTCGGAGCGCCGCCTCGCGATTAGGCTCCGTACCGCGGACGCCATCCCCAGCGTGTCGCCCGTGCGCGCTAGTATGCCCGTATCCAATGTAATCTGTTCAGCGCAGCCGCCCGTGTCGTATGCCGCGACTGGCGCGCCGCACGCCATAGCCTCCATGTTGACGGTCGGGTATGTATCCTCATATGTCGTGTTGATCAGTACGTCCGCGCGGCGGTATAACTCGATCAATTCATCGCGGCTGTCCGTGCGCCGCAGCCCGCGTATGTTGGAATCCTTCGGCAGTCCCTCTATCTGTTTGGATGTTAATCCGACCAGCACCGCGTCCGCGTCGGGAATCGACCGCGCGACGCTCACCGTATCGATAAACCCCTTTCGATGATCGAATGGCGAGGCCACGGCTAGCATCATCGGCCTTTCGTTGACCTTTGCGTCCGAGGGTGGCGTGAACGCGTCCAGATCCACGCCGTTGGGGATCACCTCTATCGGATAATCCTTCAGGAACGACTGCCCCGCCAGCCCGGCTAGCCAGCGCGACGGCGCGACTACGCGCAGATTCGGCACGCGGGTAAACGCGCGCGTCTTGCGCGAGAAGTTGCGCGCCGATCGATCTATGAACAGCGACGCGGGATACTCGCCCCGCATCGGGCAGCCGTGGCAGCCGTCCTTCCAGCGCTCGCAGTGCGCCCTTACAAAATGGCTGCAATGCCCCGTGAACGCCCAGCAATCATGAAGCGTCCAGATAACGGGCGCGCCGCAGGACTTCAGGTACTCAAAGAAAATCCCAACGTGCAGGTAGTATCCGTGTATGTTGTGCAGATGGATCAGGCTGGGCGGATCGGATCGCAGCCGACGGATCAGCGCGCGGGTCGCTCGCGCCGACGCGAACCCGTGCGCGTCCAACAGCCTCGTCGCGGCTAGATGCGCCGCCCCGTCAATCGGCCCGCCTATCCTGTCGATCGAGCGCGGCCCGCGTCCATACGCGAACCGCGTCTCGTACCCCGCGTCTCGAGCCGCCGCGGCCAGATCGTCGGCGATCCTACCGTGGCTCCCGCCGCGCACCGTGTTGACGTACAGTATCCGCTTACTCACCGCCGCCCGCGTCAATCGTCCAGCGATCCATACACGGCCTGCATCACGCGGCGCGGATGGTCTTGGTTCGCGGCTGGCAGCCGCTGTATCATGAACACTGCGGTCATGTCCTCCTGCGGATCGACGCAGTACCACGTGCCCATCATGCCATCCCACGCGAATTCCCCTACCGAACCGTTCAGTCCGGTCTCGGCGGGATTGAGCATCGTGCGCACGCACAGTCCGTAACCATAGCCGCGCACCGAGTCCCAGCTGAAATCCCCTTGCTGCACCGCGTTCAACTGATTGGACGCGATCAACTGGATCGTCTTGCGGCTGAGCACGCGCGGCGCGCCGTCCAGCTTTCCCCCTTTGACCAGCATCTGCGCGAAGCGGCTCACATCGTCCAGCGATGATATCAACCCGCCCCCGCCGCTCTCTAACGCGGGCGGCGAGTCCGGAGCCGGCGGTACCCTTGACGGAACCGCGTTGACGGGCTTTTTACCCTTCTCGTGCCAGTATCCTTCAGCCAGCCGCCCGCGCTTCTCCTTGGGGCAGTAGAATGCCGTGTCGTTAAGCCCCAGCGGATCGAGCACGGCCTCCTTCATGTACTCGCCAAAGCGCTTGCCGCTGACCGTCTCTATCACAGCGCCCAGTATGTCGTGGCTGAAACCGTACATCCAGCGTTCGCCCGGATGGAACGCCAGCGGCGCGCTTGCCGCCGCCTTTGCGTAGTCCATCGTGCTCGCGCTGTCCGCCATCGTCTTCTGCAGCGCCGCCATGGCCTTGCCCGCCGGGCTGGAGTCGTTCGGGTAGGGCATGCCGGAGGTCATCGTCGCCAGATGCCGCAGCGTGACGGGGCGTTTAGCCGGAGCTAAGCTGACGTTGTTCTGATAATCCGTCTCCGCCACTTTAATATCCTTGAATTCGGGGATGAACTCGTACACGGGATCATCCAGGCGGATCAACCCTTGTTCATACAGCGTCATCAGCGTGACGCTTGTGAACGTCTTGGTCATCGAGAAGATGCGGTAGAGCGTGTCGCCTTGGATCGGCCTGCGCTCCTCGATGTTGGCGAAACCGTTCCAGCCCCGGTACGCGGTCTCGCCATGGCGCACCACCTTGACCGCAACGCCAGCGGCTTCATCGGTATCGACGAAGCGCCGCAGCAGGTTGTCAAGCCGGGATGATAAACGAGCGACGTCAAAACCAGAGTGGCCTGTGCTCATGCGAAGCCTCCTTGCGGGATATAATCGCGATCCGAAACCTATCTATAAAAGGGTTTCGGCATGTCCATGCCGAAACCCTTCTTCCTCCTTTGCAATTCGATTTGATCCTTCGCGATGTTCCTCCGGGCGCGCGCGGTATCTTCGTCCTTTATCTCTCGCACCTCCTTTGCTTAACGTTCGCCGCGCTTGGATTCGCCTGGCGTGCGCCGAGGAAACCATTATGCCCGCGCTCAAGCCATGCGAGCCAATTCCTTCTTCAGCCTAAACAATATCCTCTTTTCCAGACGCGATATGTATGATTGCGATATGCCCAGTATATCGGCCACTTCCTTTTGCGTGCGCTCGTTCGCCCCGCCCAGCCCAAAACGCAGTTTCATTATGCGCTGTTCCCTTGGGTTGAGCCTTGTCAGCGCGGACTCCAGCAATTGTTTCTCAACGCCTTCCTCGATCTGCCGGTAGACCATATCGCTTTCCGTGCCCAGGATATCGGAGAGCAGCAGCTCGTTGCCGTCCCAGTCGGTGTTGAGCGGCTCGTCGAACGAAACCTCCAGTCGTAAGCGCGAGGTGCGGCGTAGGTGCATGAGTATCTCGTTCTCGATGCATCGCGACGCGTAGGTCGCCAGCTTGATCTTCTTGACCGGATCGAACGTGTTGACCGCCTTGATCAGCCCGATGGTACCGATGGATATCAAGTCCTCCAACCCTACCCCGGTGTTCTCAAACCGCCGCGCGATGTACACCACCAGCCTTAGATTGTGCTCGATCAGCCGCGTGCGTATTGCGCCGTTATCCCCGCGCAGGTCTTGAACCAGCGTCTCCTCCTCCTCGCGGCTCAGCGGCGCGGGCAGAATATCCGATCCGCCTATATATTCTACGTCCACCGCCGGATCGAACGCGTCCAGCGATCCGTTGATGAACGCGCGTTTTATCGTGTTCAGCCAGACTCGCCACATCGGTAGGTTGGTAAGCGCGGTCTTATCCATCGGGTTGATCATGCCGGAGTCCTCCTCGTCGTATCCGATCTTCGCGCCGTCCCGCTCGATTCGCTGGCGCGGGATGGCCATAGGCGGGAGCGCCCGCCTCGCGCGGGAGCGGAACCGTTCGTCTCGGCCAGGCACGACGGCGCGAGCGCCACCGTAATCAGTCCGCGCGGAGCCACCGCCACGGCGGCTTGGATCGGCTGCTCGTTCCATGTTATCGCCTCCGGTGTGAAGCAGGGCAGCAGCGCCGTGCCGGATACGGTCCGTACCGGGATCAAGCGCATGCCTTCCGGCAGAGCGTCTTCGTCCAGCGACGGGAACCGCTTGGCGGCCTCCTCGCGGCGCATCACGACCACGGGCAGCCCGCTAACGGGATCGATGGCCTGGTTGCCCGTATCCACCGCAGCGTCGAACGACCATTGCGCGCTGCGGAAACGCATGCGGATGCGTCCGTATGTCAGCCTCGCCCTGCGCCTTGATCCAACGAACGCTTGAGCCGCCGCTCCGGAGGCCGCGCACGCCAGCGCAGCCGCGAGCGTCGGGTATAATCCGGGGATCATGGCGGTCAGCGCGTACGCGGCTCCGGCGTTAAGCGCGGCGGCGGCTAGGAAGAATCCCGCCGTCTTGAGCGTCACGCTAAGCCGCTGCGATCCGCCCGCGATCCTCGACATCAATAGAGCGACGGGCAGCGATACCGCGGCGCCGCGCAGCGGAAGCGACGCGTTCATCCATGCCGCGCAGGCGTATATCCCGCCCAGCGAGGCGGACAGCGCCACGCGCTTGAATCCGGGTCGTCCAGCGTCCAGCCATTTGAGCGCAAGCGTCATAAGCCATGCGTTCAGCGCGGCGTTTACCAGGAAGAACAGTTCTATTGATATCATGCTAACCATTACGACCATGTCGTTTATATGCAGTATAGGGTGCGCGGACGCGCCGGGCGGTCGATTCGCGCCGCGAATACGGGCATGCGTTCGACAGGATGCGGGCGGGAAGGCTTTAGGTACACATTCGGGCCTTTTGCGCATACACTGGTCGTAAGCTTCTTTATCACGCGGTGGGACGCGAACGGGGGGAGGCCGCCATGCCGGATTTCTACACGTTCACCGAGGTCGCGGGGCGCGAGTCGCGCGCGTTTCGGTTTGACACGCTCAAGTTCGTCAAAGCCCCCGTTCGGGATGAGCCGCCCGGTTCGCGCGGATTAAAACGCGCCGCGGGCTCGAGCTGGAGCGCGGCTATGCGCGCGCGGCGCGCGAAACGGCGCGAACCCGGTCGAAGCATCCGTCACCGCGTGATTACATCCAGCGGTACGATATACGAGGAGGTCGTCGATAGCCAGATGGAGAAAATAAGATTCAACATACCCGCCGCGCCCGTCAGTGAAAAAACGGTCTGGCGGGATATCATGATCAACGACGGCGAGCGCGCCGTCACGCCCGCCGAGTACACGAACGCGATGGGCCCGATTGTCGATCCGTCGGACATAGCCATCCTCGACATACCGGACTCCATCGACGAGCGGACGGGCATACTCGCCGACGATATGGTGAACCTGGACGACGAGCCGGAGGAAACCGCCGAAGTGCCGGCGGACGAACCGGACGAGAACCCGGCTGCGGACGCGATCGAGACGGTCGCGCAAGAGGTTACGGCAACAATCGAAACCGTAGAAACCGTCGAGGCGGCTGAAATAATCGAAACGGTCGCGGAGGCGGCGGTCGAACCGGAACCGCAACCCGAGCCGGAACCCGCTCCCATTCCGGAACCGAAACCCAAACCCGTACCGACCGATCCAAAGGTTCAGTTAGCCGAGATGCTTCTCCGATCGATATCGGGAGGCGGAGCGGCGATGCGCGATCGAGCGCTGCGGAAGGTCGCGTTCGCGCAGGAGGCGCAGCCGCAAGCGAAACCGCAGCCGCGCGCACCCATGCCGACGCAGAAAACGGCTGCCGCAAGCCCGCTTGTCAAGCCCGGCAATCCTGTGAAGGCCGCCGCGATAAAGCCCGTTGCCTCGCCGAGGGATACGTCAAGACCCGTCGTGCCCGAGAGGGGAACGGTATACGCGCCCGCGCGCAAGCCGCCTAAGCCGCCAAAGACGCCGACATGATCGGCGTCTTTGGTTCTATTTAACCTTTTCGCTATACAATTGGAGTGACTGTCATGGAGTACAACATCGTTGAGCAAACGATCCCAAGCGATACCGTAGGCGTGATGCTGCACGTATTGATGGCGTTGAGCGACGCGCAGGCTTCCGCCGCGAGGATATCCGAGCTAGAGAGCGACGCGTTGAGTTACGCGCTGGGGCTGACGGGCGGAGCCGCGTGGCCTAACGCTGACGAGGCTGTGGACAGCATCGATATATTGCGCGGCAGGATGGTGGAGGTAGTCGATCCGCTGGCGTGCGCGCTGTGCTGCGTAACCAATCTGTTGAGCGCGGATAACTGCGCTAAGAAGCAATAATTTGTTGGAGCGTCCGCTCTAGCGTTTAGGATGGCATTCCCGAAGAACGCGTCCTCCGCCGCTTAGCGCCGGGGGATGCGTTCTATCTGGCGCGGGAGCGCCTTCCACGTGCCCGCCGTCCTTTTCTTTCAATAGAAATCCCGAATTTTGTATACCCGTCCATGCAAAACTCCCCTTCCAATCATACGTCAAAAATGGTATAATAAATGGATAGCGGACGTTATCTATAACATGAACGGGAGGGCGGCCATGCACAATCCCAATGTGGAAGCGCGTTACGACGAAACCCAGATTCAGGTGCTGGAAGGGCTGGAAGCGGTGCGCAAGCGGCCTGGCATGTACATCGGCTCAACCGACGTGCGCGGGCTGCACCATCTGGTGTACGAGATCGTGGATAACGCGATCGACGAGGCGCTGGCAGGCTACTGCACACAGATTACCGCCACGCTGCACCGGGATGGATCAGCCAGCATACTGGATAACGGGCGCGGATTCCCCGTTGGGATACATCCGAAGGTGGGCAGGCCGGCGGTGGAGGTCTGCCTAACGATGCTGCACGCCGGGGGCAAGTTCGGCGGCAAGGGCTATAAGGTGTCCAGCGGGCTGCACGGAGTGGGCGCGTCGGTCGTGAACGCGCTCAGCCGCGAGTTTTCGGTCGTGGTGTACCAGGACGGCAGGGTCTATGAACAGCAGTACGAACGCGGCAAGCCCCTGCGCGACCTGGCGGTAACGGGCGCGACGGATCAACACGGCACTCTGATCCGCTTCATGCCGGACGTAAGGAGCGAGGACAACCCGGACGGCGTGTTCGAGACCGGGGACTTCCAGTACGACGTGTTAAAAGCGCGCTTGCGCGAAATGGCGTTTCTGAACAAGGGCGTAAAGATCCGCCTGATCGACGAGCGCGGCGACGGCAACGACAATACCTTCCACTACGAGGGCGGGATCGTCGAGTTCGTCAAGTACCTCAACAAAAATAAAGAGACGCTGTTCCCCGAGCCGATATACATAAACGGATCGAGGGACGATACGCAGGTGGAGGTCGCGTTCCAGTACAACGACGGCTACAGCGAGACGATACTCACCTTCGCCAATAATATCAACACGATCGAGGGCGGCACGCACCTTAGCGGGTTCAAGTCCGCTCTGACGCGCGTCGTCAACGATTACGGCAGAAAGTACAACCTGCTCAAGGATAAGGACGTTAAGCTGGAGGGCGAGGACATCCGGGAGGGCATGGCAGCGATTATATCCGTGAACCTGACCGAGCCGCAGTTCGAGGGCCAGACAAAGACCAAGCTGGGCAACAGCGAAGTGCGCTCGCTGGTGGATAATCTAGTCGCGGAGAAATTGGGCGCGTTCCTGGAGGAGAATCCGCAGGCCAGCAGGGCGGTGCTGGAGCGATGCGTAAGCGCGGCGCGCGCAAGGGAGGCCGCGCGAAAGGCTCGCGATCTGACCAGGCGAAAGACCGCGCTGGAGTCCGCGTCATTGCCGGGCAAGCTGGCGGACTGCTCCGAGCGCGATCCGTCGCTGTGCGAGATATTCATAGTCGAGGGCGACAGCGCGGGCGGCACGGCAAAGACGGGACGGGATCGGCATTTCCAAGCGATACTCCCGCTTCGCGGCAAGATACTCAACGTGGAGAAGACGCGCGTAGATAAAATATTAGCCAACGCGGAGATCAAGGCGATGATCACCGCGTTCGGGTGCGGCATAGGCGACGACTTCAACGAGGAGAAACTCCGCTATCACCGCATCGTGTGCATGACCGACGCGGACGTGGACGGCAGCCATATACGGATACTATTGCTCACGTTCTTTTATCGGTACATGCGCCCGCTGCTGGAGCAGGGGTATGTATACATAGCGCAGCCGCCGCTGTATAAGGTGTCGCGCAAGAACTTCGAGCGCTACGTGTACGACGACGGCGCGCTGGAGTCCCTGCGGCAGGAGATAGGCGAGGAACCGAAACTGGATATACAGCGCTACAAAGGGTTGGGCGAGATGAACGCCGAGCAGTTGTGGGAAACCACGATGAATCCGGCTTCGCGCAGCATGATGCGCGTGACGCTGGAAGACGCGATATCGGCCGAAGAGGTATTCACGCTGCTGATGGGCGATAAGGTAGAGCCGCGCAAGGAATACATCATGGAGAACGCGAAGCTGGTCGCGGACTTGGACGTGTAAGGAGGGAACGCATGGCGGACGAACCGATGGTCACGGGCGCGCCGGCCGAGGACGGAACAAACGGCGCGGGTCTCGCGCCGGCGGCGGGCGCGGCAAAACTGACCCCGATCAACATCGAAGAGGAGATGCAAAAGTCGTTCATCTCCTACGCGATGGCGGTTATAATCAACCGCGCTCTGCCGGACGCGCGCGACGGACTCAAGCCCGTGCACCGGCGCATCCTGTACACGATGCACGAGTTGGGCATGACTCCGGACAAACCGTTCCGCAAGTCGGTGCGCATAGTCGGCGACGTGCTGGGAAAGTTCCACCCCCACGGCGACACGGCGGTATACGACGCGATGGTCAGGCTGGCTCAACCGTTCACGACGCGGTATCAGTTGGTGGAGGGGCAGGGCAACTTCGGCTCCGTGGACGGAGACGGCGCGGCGGCGATGCGGTACACGGAAGCGCGCATGGCCAGGATCACTCTGGAGATGATCGCCGATCTGGAGAAGGAAACCGTAGATTTCTACCCCAACTTCGACAACACGCTGCAGCAGCCGGCGGTTCTGCCCGCGCGGTTCCCGAACCTGCTGGTCAACGGGTCGAGCGGGATAGCGGTAGGCATGGCTACGAACATCCCGCCGCACAACCTGGGCGAGGTTATAGACGCGGTAGTGCATCTGATGGAGTATCCGGACGCGACCATCGAGCAGCTAACGCAGTTTATACAGGGGCCGGACTATCCCACGGGCGGCGTGATACTGGGCAGAGCCGGGATACTGGAGGCGTACCGCACGGGCAGGGGCAGGATCGTCACGCGTTCGCGCAGCGAGATCGAGCCGATGACCTCGAACCGCCAGCGCATCGTAGTAACAGAGATTCCGTACATGGTCAACAAGGCCAAGCTGATCGAGAAGATAGCTGAACTGGTGCATGAGAAGCGTCTGGACGGATTATCCGACATCCGCGACGAATCCGACCGCAGCGGTATGCGCATCGTCATCGAGTTAAAGCGAGACGTAAACCCGAGCGTTGTGCTCAACTTCCTGTATAAGCATACGCAACTGCAGGATACGTTCGGCGTGATACTGCTGGCGCTGGTGGACGGGGAGCCTCGCGTGCTCAACCTCAAGCAGGCGTTGAGCGTATATCTGGAACATCAGAAGGATGTGATCACCAGACGCTGCCGCTATGAGCTGGAGAAAGCGGAGGCGCGCGCGCACATACTGGACGGGCTGCTGTTGGCGCTGGAGCACATAGACGAGGTAGTGAGGATCATCCGCCAGAGCAAGACGATGCCTCTGGCGAGGGCGGCGCTGCAGGAGACGTTCGGGTTCAGCGATCCGCAGGCGCAGGCGATACTGGATATGCGTCTGGGACGCTTGACCGGACTGGAGAGCGACCGCCTATTCGAGGAGTTGGAGCGACTGCGCGAGATGATAAGCCATCTGCGCGCCGTGCTCCAAAACGAGCCGATGATACTGGATATCATAAAGGCGGAGATACTGGAGATACGGCGCAAGTTTGCCGATCCGCGCCGCACCGGCATAGAGGCTATAGAGGGAGAGATCGATATCGCCGACTTGATACAGGAGGAGGATATGGTCGTATCGCTGACGCATTTCGGGTATGTGAAGCGTTTAGCGAAGCGGACGTATCGCAGCCAGGCGCGGGGCGGACGCGGCGTGACGGGCATGACCACGCGCGAGGAGGATTATGTAGAGCGGATGTGCGTATGCTCGACGCACGACGATATATTGTTTTTCACGAACCGCGGGCGCGTATACGGGCTGAAGTGTTACGAGATAGGCGAGGCCAGTCGCACGGCGCGAGGCTCTGCTATAGTGAACGTACTGAACCTAGACGGCGGCGAGAAGGTCACTGCGATGATCACTATCCAGACCGATGATACGGATCGGCTTAACAACTCGTTCCTAGTAATGGCCACGCGCGGCGGGCAGATCAAGAAGACGGCGCTCAGCGAGTTCCGCAATCTGCGCACGAGCGGATTAATCGCGATCAGTCTGCGCGAGGGCGATGAATTGATCGGCACCGAGCTAACCGACGGCACGCACGAGCTATTGTTGGGAACGCGCCAAGGAATGGCGATACGGTTCGGGGAGTCCGACGTGCGCGACATGGGGAGGCAGGCGGTCGGCGTGCGCGCGATAGATTTAGCGGACGGAGACGAGGTAATAGCGTTAAGCGTAGTCGAGCCGGACACGCAGGTATTATCGATCACATCGCTGGGGTACGGCAAGCGCACCGCGATAGACGAGTATCGGAAGATATCGCGTGGGGGCAAGGGGGTCAAGGCGATGGATCTGACGGAAAAGACCGGCTTATTAGCGGAGCAGTTGCTAGTGCGCGCGGATCAAGACCTGATGCTGATGACTGACGACGGCACGATAATACGCACGCCTGTTGATTCGATCCGGGTATGCGGCAGGGTATCGCAGGGTGTGCGGCTGATGCGGATTGGCGAGAACACGCAGGTAGTAGCCGTCGCGCTAGCCGAACCGGAGGAATCAGCGGAGCCGGAGGACGGCGCGGAATCCACAGAGCCTATCGCCGCCCAAGAGGAGTAAGCATGGGGCATAGAGCCTCTGCGCGTTAACGCCCCGCCTGGAGGCTATCCCTACTAGCCGTCAAGGGTAGGGTGGAGATTTTCCGATGCGCATACCGTGTCCGTCCGGTATGCGCATCGGAAAATACTACCCGACCTTGACGGCGTGTTGCGTTATCGTGCCAAAATGGGGACAGGGTTTGTTGTAAGCGCACTTACAACAAACCCTTGTATGGAAACGCGCCCCGTACCCTAAATCGCGCTATACCTTGAGGTGAGTATGCGCCTCTAGGATACACTCCCCCTACACCTTCCAATTCCGCATAATGGTAAGCACACCCTCGACGAATCCTGGATACAGCACATCCATCGCCGCTACTGCGGGCACGGTCAGCACCGTCTCCCCGTTCAGCGTCACTTTAACTTCGCCTATTGGATCGCCCTTCCTAACCGGCGCGGGCAACGATTCTGGCAGAGTGACCTCTATGGCTAGATCGCGTTCCTTGCCCTTGGTCAGCAGCAGGTTCACATCCGCGCCTATCGCGGCTGGCACTCCGTCCCTCGCGCCGAACCTAACCGGAGCCTCCGCGCCCAGCAGATCTCCCGCCTTCGCCACTGGATTCAACTGATAATTCGCGAAACCATACTCCAGCATCTTACGCGCCTCGTCAAAGCGCGTTTGGCTTGCCGGAGTGCCCAGCACCACCGCTATCATCCGCGTGTCGCCTCTGCGCGCGGTCGCGGACAGGCAATACCGCGCCTCGTTGGTCGATCCCGTCTTGAACCCGTCCGCGCCTTCGTAGAACCGGATTAGGCGGTTGGTATTCGTCAAATCGGTCGCTCTGCCGCTGGGGTGTGTGAGGGTATCCATCCATATGGTGCTGTACTTGAAGTACAACGGGTGTTTACCCACCTCGCGCGACAGCGCGGCTACGTCCCTCGCGGTCGTGTATTGTCCGTCGGCGGGCAAGCCCGTTACATTCTTATAATGGGTGTTCGTCATGCCTAGCTGCGCGGCGCGCTCGTTCATGCGTTTGACAAACGCCTCCTCGCTGCCGTTGAGATACTCCGCGACGGCGACCGCGCTGTCGTTCGCGCTAGCCACGATCATCGACTTGAATAGATCTTCCAGCGGGTACAGCGTATTCGCGTCCAGCAGCGCCTGTGATCCACCCATCCCCGCCGCGTTCGCGGAGCAATGCACCTTGTCGGTAAGCTTGATCACGCCGCGATCCAGTTCCTCAAGCGTCAGCAGTATCGGCATCAGTTTCGTGATACTCGCGACGGGACGCTTGTCGTCCGCGTTCTTCTCGAATATGACCTGGCCCGTCTGCGCCTCGACCAATATATACGCAGGCGACTGCATGTCGAACGGACTGCCGGTCTCCAGCGGCGCGCCGCTCTCGGCCAGGGCAGGCGGCACGCACGCCGCCATCAGCAGCAAACCCATCAGCAAACAAGCTCCCCGGCGCGCCGCGCGCGTCAAGGAACGGCGGTAGTTATTCGGCATTCCGCTCCCTCCCCACAGCTTGGAATCTGATTGTTCTATTGTGTGCGGCGCGGGAGGAAAACAGAACGAGCAGCCGCCTGAAAATTTATAATATAATTACAGCCGCTTCGAGTACTCGATGAAGTTCAGCCCGGCGATACCCTCGACCTCCTCTGGAGTGAACAGTCCGCGCAGCGCGGATATCAGATTCGGGAAGTCGTGCGGTCCGTCCAGGCCTATCGGGTTGCATGGGATACCGTCGAAGTCGCTGCCGAATCCAACGTTACGCACCCCGCCCAACTCCGCGATATGCGCGATGTGCCGGACGATATCGTCGAGCGTCGCTCTCGCGTCGGACAGGAACGCGCTGCAGAAATTCATGCCGATCCAGCCGCCACGCTCAATCAGCGCCTTGATCTGATCGTCGGACAGATTGCGGGTGAACCTGGGCTGAAGCGCGAGACAGCATGAATGCGAGGCCATCGGCGGTTTCTCCGCGCGCTCGATCAAATCCCAGAACCCGCCCGTGCCCAGATGCGACACATCGACAGCCACGCCTAATCCGTTCATCTCGCGAACGGCTTCCCAGCCGAAGGGTTTGAGCGGTTTCTCCGAATCCTTGCAGTGAGGATAGCCCAACTCGTTCTCATGGTTCCACGTGAGCGCGCACATCCTAACTCCAGCGTCGTAATACCAGCGCAGCGACTCCATCGAACCCTCGAATATTTCCGCGCCCTCGACCGACAGCAGTATGCTCGGCGCACCGTCCTCTATCTCGCCGAACTCTTTGATATGTTTGATCCCTTCGTCCGTGAAGCCGCGCGCAGCCGCCAGTTGCTTGCGCGCCAGCCCGGCTGGATCGCCGGCGGGACCGTCCACTCCCGCGAACAGCGTGCACACCTGCATAGTCACGCCGCCCTGGCGCATCCGTTCAGGGGTAATGGTCTGCCCGGTCACGCTGATATCTCCGCCCAGTCCAGCCATAACCGATAGCGTGTCGCAATGGGTATCGATCAGTATCATAATGAAACCTCCCCGTTGGTATGCGGGACAGCCTCCAGCCCGCACTCGTCCATCAACGACCCGTCGCCGAATAACTCCGCGCATGAACCGTCCGCGCGCAGTCTCCCGTCGCTAAGCAGGAGCGCGCGGCCGCACAACCCGCCCGCGAACGCAAGGTCATGAGTGGCGATAAGCTTGGATTGAGGCAGACGCGCGAGAGCGCGGATCAGCGCGCGCCGCGCTCGAGGATCAAGGAACGCGGTCGGCTCGTCAAGCAGCAGGACGCTGGGACGCATCGCCAGCACAGCCGCCAGCCCTGCCATGCGTTTCTCGCCGCCGGATAGTTTCATCGGCGAGCGATACGCGAGATGGGATATACCCAGTTCATCCATTACCTCGTCGGCGCGGCAACGCGCGTCGCGTTCGGTCATGCCTAGGTTGCGCGGCCCAAACATTATATCGTCTAGTACGCGCGGCATGAATAGCATGTCGTCCGGGTTCTGGAATACCAGACCTATCAAGCGGCGATACTCCGCGCGGTCTTTATGCGAATATGAAAGCCCGTTTACAGCGGCGGTTCCGGCCTTGACAGCCAGCACGCCGGCTAGAGCTAACAGCAGAGTAGTTTTACCCGCGCCGTTTCCGCCGACCAGCGCGACCGATTCGCCGTCCGTTATGCTGAACGATACGCCCGCAACGCCTCTGCCGCCGTCCGGATACTCGACGGTCAGACCGCTCACGGTAAGCATCAGGAGAACCTCGCGATCCCGGCGGCAAACAGCGCGGGGATATCAACTATACGCATCAGCGCGCCCGAACCGCACACCGCCGCCAGGAATATCCAATCCCGAAGGGAGATAGGCTTAGGCTCCGCGCGAACGCCGCGCAAGTCGTATCCCCTCAACCGCATAGCCGCCCAGACTCGATCAGCGCGATCCGCAGAACGCAGGAACAACCCGCCGACTAAACTGCCCGCGTGAGCCAGCCTCACGCCAGCGTCATCCGATCCCGCGCGAAGCCGGTACGCAGTCGCGAGAGCGCGCGCCTCGTCCGCCAGCGTGCCCGTATAGCGGTATGTCGTCTCCAGCACTTGAACGAATATCGCGGGGATATGGATCGCGCGCATCCGCGCGGTTATCTCCGGGAACGGAGTGACCGCCATCAGTATCAGCGCGTATGACACGCATAACAGCGTCCGAAGCATTATGCCAGCGCAAGCGGACATGCCGCCAGTCACGGGTACGGCGCCCAGCCTAAACAGCACCTCGCGATCCGATACCAAATTGGTTATACCCGCGAACACCGCGAACGGCAGAGCGACCAACAATCGCTTAACCAACAGCGACGCGGGTATATCGTTTATCCCTATAGCCACGCTGGGATACAATAGAAACGGCAGCATCGCGGCGAAACTCGTCCGGCTGAACGACAGCGTCAGCACGATCAACGCCAGCGCGCATACCATCTTTACGCCGGGATGGACGCGGTGCAGCGGACTATCGCCCATCGACAGCGTTTCTATCGACGGTGTTTCAATCGACGGCGTTTTCAGCGACCGCAACCGCGTCCTCATTATAGTTATACCAGCCTTACGCGGAGCGTCCGCGCTTGAAGGCGCGCGCCGCGACTCCAGCCCCGACAGCCAGCGCGGCGGTTATGCCCGCGCCGATTATACCCGCTGTCGCTGTGCCGAGCGCCTCGCCGCGTTCAGACTCCTCGCCAAAACCATAGTCGGGCATGAACGCCGTCGCGTCCTGCACGGATTGGGCGCGGTGGAACGACGGAGCGTCAGACTCCAGTTCGGCGCCGCCCGCCGTTCTCTCGATCGACCACTCCAGCCCGTCCGGGAACGACGAGGCGAACTGCGATAACAACGCTCCCGTAACGACGGCTGCGGCGGCTAGAACCAGCAGCACAGGCTTCAGCGAACGCTTGCCCCGCCTCGGCTCGAACGATCCGCCCGAAGCCGCGCGCTCGAGTATCTCCGGCCTCGCGGCGTATACATAACTCAATACGGCGGCTGTGATAACCCCCTCCACTATGCCTATAGCTAGATGGATCGGCATCATCAACAGCGTGAACGCGCCGAACGGCAGCAGCGTTATGCCGGAAGCCAGCGTCTCCAGCACGACGCAGAACGCGCCCGCCAGCAGTCCGGCAGTCGCGGACACGACGCTTGCCGCGCGAAGCCTCCAAGGAGTCCAGCCCTTAGACAGCATCGGCTTGAACACCAGCGGATACGCCAGCAAGCACGGTATCACGCCCATGTTGAATAGGTTCGCGCCGTAGGCTATCAGCCCTCCGTCCGCGAAGAACAGGCATTGTATCAGCAGTACGGACGCGATAGTCAGCAGAGCCGGGAACGGACCCAACAGCGCGGCAAGCAGTATCCCGCCGCCAATGTGACCGCTCGATCCCGTGCCAGGGATTGTAAAGTTGATCATCTGCGCGGCGAACACAAACGCGCCGGATACCGCCATCAGCGGAATCCTGCCCCCAACCGCGTCGTCGGACGCGGCTTTCTTCGCCGATACTCCAATCGCAGCCGCTCCGGCGGCCCACATGACCCCGCCCACGGCGGGATTCAACAGCGCGTCAGCCATATGCATACGCGGTACCTCCAACCAGTTTAGCAATCCTTGCCGTCTTAGTCATCCCACTTTATTCAGATCCAGCGTTTCGTTCATACTGCCCGTCCGATAACCCAGCAGATCGAGCGATACATACGCGAAACCATACTCCTTGAACCGTTCGTATATCATCGCGCGCCTGTCCGGATCGGACATCAGCTCAAACCCGGCGCTGTCCGTCTCGATGCGCGCGAGATTGCCGTGCTTGCGCACCCGCACCTGCCAGAATCCCTCGTCGATCAACAGCTGTTCGGCCTTGTCGATCATGCGCAGAGACTCCGGCGTGATCTTCTCGCCGTATGGGAAGCGCGAGGACAGGCACGCGAACGATTGTTTATTCCATGTAGGCAGGCCTATCTCGCGGGACAGCGCGCGTATCTCCGACTTCGATAACCCCGCCTCGCGCAGGGGACTATCCGCGCGCATCTCGCGCACGGCTATCAATCCGGGGCGATAATCGCCTTCGTCGTCTACGTTCGATCCCTCCGCTACATGAGCGATACCGCGCGACTTTGCCGCGTCCCATATCTTGCCGAACAGCTCCTGCTTGCACAGATAGCATCTGTTCGGCGGGTTATCCGAGAATCCCTCTATATCCAGTTCCTCACTGTCGCAGATTACGTGCTCGATACCCTCCCGCTCGCAGAAGGCCGCAGCCGCGTCCAGTTCCCGCTTCGGGAACGAGCATGAGCGCGCCGTGACCGCTATCGCGCCTGCGCCCAGCGTGTCGCGCGCGGTCTTGAGCAGGAACGTCGAGTCCACGCCGCTGGAAAACGCTATCGCGACGCTGCCGTATCCGCGCAGGATATCCTTTAACCGTTCATATTTTTGATGCGTCTGGTTCATCCGTTCTCCTTTCCCGATTCGGCGCGGGCTGGCTGCGCCGCGTTCATCGCCGCGCGCGCTATCGTTTCGATCGGCACGCCCGACTGGCGCGACGCTCTCGCGCAGTCTTCAAACTCCGGCTTTACGCGCCTTACGCCGTAGCCTTCGCCATACTTAACCGTTATCGATCCGTAGTCCGTCTCTACCGTATCGAATCTGCGCTCGAGCATGTACTTGACGCAGTCGTATCGGCGCACGCCATACGTGCTGGTGTGGCGAAGCAGCAGCGCCGCCATTTCGTCGGCGCGATCGTCCGCGCACAGGCAGGATATGACAAGCCCCGGCCTATTCTTCTTGACCTGAACCGGAGTGACCGCCACTTCCAGCGCGCCTATCCGCATCAGCGTCTCGCTGGCGAACCCGACAGCCTCGCCCGTCATATCGTCCACTGTGCAGCGCAGTTCGGTTATCTTGCCGTTGGGGCCTCCAGGCGAAGCGGCGGACTCGCCGATGAACGCGCGCACCGCGTTGAGCGCCTCGAACTGTTTATGTCCCATGCCGTAGCCGATCTTATCGACGGACATATCGGGGGCTCTGCCGAAGTTTTTTACGAAATGACGCAGCAGAGCGGCTCCTGTCGGCGTGCATAGCTCGCCCCTTGCGGCTCCGGACTTCGAGGGTATCCCGCGCAGCAGGTGCGCGGTAGCCGGAGCTGGCACAGGCAGGACTCCATGCGCGCAGCGAACGAATCCCTCGCCGACTTGGATGGGTGAAGCCGCGATTGTATCCGGCGCGAGTTTCTCTATCAGCATGCATACGCCGACTACATCGGCTACCGCGTCCAGCGCGCCGACCTCGTGGAAGTGGACATACTCGACGGCGCGTCCATGCGCGTGGGATTCGGCCTCTGCCAGTAAGGAGTATACGGCTTTAGCGTCCTGTTTCACGCGCGTTGAGACGGGAAGCGAGTCGATCAACGCGGATATGGAGCCTAAGTCATTGTGCGTATGGTGGTGGTGATTATGATCATGGTGGTGGTGATCATGGTCATGGTGGTGGTGATGATCATGGTCATGATGGTGGTGATCATGCTCATGGTCATGGTGGTGGTTATGCTCATGATCATGGTCATGGTGGTGATGCTCATGGTCATGATGGTGATGATGCTCATGATCGTGACCGCTAGGCTCAATATCCTTGGATTCCTCGCGCTCGCCAGCTATGTCAACCTCCCAGTTGATCCCTCGTATCCCGCACGATTCAGCAGGCACGGCGCTCACGCTCACACCGGGCAGACCCAGCGCGTTAACGCCGTCAATGAACGAGCCTCGGCTGTCCGCATCCAGCAGATCGAGCAAGGCGGCGGCAAGCATATCGCCAGCCGCGCCCATCGCGCACTCGAGATACAGCGTCCTCAAACGATCCCCTCCATTCGATTAATCCGGTGCGCGATAACCGCCGCGCCGAATCCATTATCGATATTGACCACGCCGACCCCGCTAGCGCACGAGTTCAGCATGGACAGCAGCGCGGACAATCCGCCAAAGTTCGCGCCGTAACCAACGCTCGTGGGCACGGCTATCACCGGACACGCGGCAAGCCCGCCGACCACGCTGGCTAACGCGCCCTCCATCCCGGCCACGACGATTATCACCCGCGCGCGCATGATAATATCCCGCTTCGCGAGCAATCGGTGCAGTCCGGCGACCCCCACGTCGTATACGCGCGCAACCTTATCTCCCAGCGTCTCGCATACCAGCGCGGCCTCCTCGCATACGGGCATGTCGCTGGAGCCTCCCGACGCGATCACTATATTACCAACGCCCGGCTCGACCTTGACGGGAGCCGCGACAGCCAGCCTCGCCATCTCGTGATACTCGAGCGGCAGACCGGCCTCCCGCATCGCGTCAACGCCGTCCTGTCCGACCCGCGTCACCATGACGTTAACGGCGCCCCTGCCCAGCATAGCGGACACTATGCCCGCTATCTGTCCCGGAGTCTTGCCAGCGCCGTATATCACCTCGCCTATGCCCTGCCTGACCGCGCGATGAAGATCGATGTTCGCGTAACCCATGTCTTCAAACGGCGCGGCGGACACGCGCGCCAGCGCTTCCTCCGGGCTTAACGATCCGTCCCGAACCTGGCGCAGCATCCGCAGAGTGTTTTCCCTATCCGCGGCAAAATCCATTGAGCGCTCCTTTCCGCGCGCAAAAAAGCGCGAAAACACGCCGCGCCTTCTGGCGCGATCAATGCCTTCGCAGCATCGTTGTCGCTTATGATTGAGCCGATTGCGCGCCGGACAGATCGCGGATGATGTTCACCGCGTCCGCGACATACTGCGCGAGCGGTTTCTCGCTCATCCCGGCGATATGCACGCCGCATTTCGACGCGTTAATCAGAATCTTGCGCGCGTCGCTCTCCGACACCGCGCGCGCGATCCGCGGACTGATCTCGCCCAGCATCGCGTTGACCATCACGATCCCGACCGCGCCCACAATATAATCGGCTTGGCGGCAGTTATGCGCGATAGCGTTCTCGCCAGTCGCGCCCATATTCGCTCCGGCCTTGAGCATCGCGGACGTGGCTAGCGCGTTCGTACCCAGCGCGACCACCTTCGCGTCCGGCATGACGGCGCGGATGTTTTCGATAACGGCTCTTCCTAAGCCGCCCCCCATGCCGTCGATGACCAGAATTCTCAAGCCGCGCTTTCCTCCGCGTAGTCGATCCGACATATTATTATAGCACGTCCTGTCAAGAGGGTAAAAAATAACATTCCGCGCGCGCGGCCTCGCCGTTTATGCCAATATACGTAAACAATATATTGCCATGCATCGATTCGACATTTCTTTCGTTGTATTGATGAGGACGCGGGCGGACGCGTCCTTTGATTAGCGTTCGGCGCGCGGCGCCGGCGCATGGAGGGATGTTAAATGAGTATCAACCGCGCCGCGATAAAGCGCGCGGCCGCGATCATCGCCGCGCTGACGCTGGCGCTGGCATGGATCGTTATCGACTGCAACCTGGCCGGCGGGGCCTTTGCCAGTATGTATTATCCGATGCTCCCATATTACAAGGCGGAACGGATGGACGCGGCTGCGCCGACCGTTCCAAGCATCGTATCGACGCTGAACGTCGGGCGGTTCGGCGACCGCGCGCTGTATACGTATTCAGCCGCCGCGACGAAGGATATCCCGTGGTATCTGCTGGCGGCTATCGACGCGGTGGAGCTGGGTTCGTATAACGCTCCGGACGCCGCGAGGCTGGCGAGGGTTAAGTCAAGGCTGATTGGCCCGAGCGCGGATCATAAACTGCTCGCGTATGGCGGGAACACGTCCTTTACGATGATGGTCAAGCGCCGTATGAACGATCTGCGGCGGATCGACCGCCTGTTCAGCGTCTCGTCGCACAAGTTCCCGCTGCCGCTCAACAGCGGATACTTCTATGACGATACGTGGGGCGCGGAGCGCTCGTTCGGCGGCGAGCGGTTCCATGAGGGTATAGACCTGATCGTCGATAAGGGCACGCCCGTATACAGCGCGAGTTACGGCGTGGTCAGCAAAAAAGGCTGGCTGACGCTGGGCGGCTGGCGCATAGGCGTGCAGGACGAGAATGGGATATATTATTATTACGCGCATCTGTCCGAATACGGGCGGTTCGAGGTGGGGGACTCCGTGCGTCCCGGCGACATACTGGGATACGTGGGCAGCACGGGTTACGGGCCGGAGGGCACGGACGACGTTATGATCCCTCATTTGCATTTCGGGATGTATGAGAACGATATAGCGTTTAATCCTTACGCGTTCCTGAAGGCGTGGAGGTAAGCGCGCGAAACCATTAAGGCAAACATGGGGGCGGCTGCTGCCGTCCCCGTTTCGCGCGTTTGAGCGGATCGACGAGCGAAGGACGCGCGGCTGCGATTCGCGCTTTGGCATAACGCCGCGCGAACCGGGCCATACTGCTAACATCCGAATGATGTTGACAGGGTGGTGCGGCATATGACAGGCAAGGTTGAGATATGCGGCGTGGATACCTCTTCGCTGCCGGTGCTTACCAACGACCGCATGCGCGAGCTGTTCCCGCTGGTGCACGGCGGCGATCATATAGCGCGCGAGGAGTTCATCCGCGGTAATCTGCGGCTGGTGCTCAGCGTGATCCAGCGGTTCAACAACCGCGGCGAGAACGTTGACGATCTGTTCCAGGTAGGGTGCATCGGGCTGATAAAGGCGCTGGACAACTTCGACGTGACGCAGAACGTGAGGTTTTCCACATACGCCGTGCCGATGATCATCGGCGAGATTCGCAGGTATCTGCGCGACAACAACGCGATCCGCGTATCCCGATCCCTGAAAGATATAGCCTACAAAGCGCTACAGGCGCGCGAGAGGCTGATGACGGAGCACGGGCGCGAGCCCACGATCTCCGAACTGGCGGAGAAACTGGAGATGCCGCGCGAGGAAGTGGTGTACGCGCTTGAAGCGATACAGGACCCCGTGTCGTTATTCGAGCCTATGTACAATGAAACGACGGGCGACGCGGTATACGTCATGGACTCGGTCAAGGATGAAAAAGACGCGGACGAAAACTGGTTGCAAGGGATATCGATCCGCGAGGCTATGCGCAGGCTGGGCGAACGCGAACGCAGGATACTGAAGATGCGTTTCTTCGAGGGGCGCACGCAAATGGAAGTGGCCAGCGAGATAGGCATCAGCCAGGCGCAGGTATCGCGCCTTGAGAAGTCAGCGCTCACGCAGATGCGCAAGCATGTGTAGCGCGCGGGTTTGGCCTGTTATCCACGCAAAAAAAGAGTCCCGCTAAGGCGGGGCTAAATAAGGGGTATAGCGTGAGGGCTTGGGGGTACCCAAGCCCTCACGCTATATCCAGCGCACCTACGCGGTTGTACACAATCGTTACCCGCTACCTTGTCCTCGCACAATCTCGCTATCACCCTGTCCAAGGCATCAATCCGTTGGGCGCAGCCTGGTTATACTCGCGCTCGTCTGTTGCCAGCGCCCTGGCCGCCTCGCTCGCAGTAGTCGACCGATAAGCTGCGCTAGCTCGCGCTCATGCTCCCTTGCGCCTGACAATCTAAATACCAGGGTGGAAAAACACACCAAAGACGAGCTTAAACTCAACAAAACATGCCGGAACTGGCGGAGCATTATGGAACAGCGGTCATACCGGCGCGCGTACGCAAGCCCAAGAACAAAGCGACGGTGGAAAGCACGGTCGGGAAGCTCTCCACAGCGATATTGGCGGCGCTGCGAGGGCAGCAGTTTATCGGGAGTGGACAAGCAGCATTGAGAATGCAATAATGAGGAATGGAAAAGCAGAAGAAATGCCCGCGATGCGGAAGCGAAGGCAAGCAGAGCAAATACGGGACGAACCGCAGCGGAACAGCGCGGTATCGTTGTAATGAGTGCGGCAAAACATACACCCCCGAACCCGCCACAAACACCTACACCGAA
>JAIRSO010000067.1 GCA_031255415.1 Oscillospiraceae bacterium | reverse complement strand
GATGAAGAAACTGATCGCGGCGCTTCTGGCTCTGACGCTGACCACGCTGTGCGCGGCGGCGTTCGCCTCCGGCGGCGAGCTGCCTACCCTGACCGCCGGGAAGCTGACCATCGGCACAGGCCAGCCCGCGTGGGAACCGTGGGTGCTGAACGACGATCCGGAAAGCGGCGAGGGTTTCGAGTCCGCGCTGGCATACGCGGTTGCCGAGCGCCTGGGTTTCGCGAAAGAGGACGTGGTATGGGTTCGCACCCAGTTTGAGGAAGCGATCCAGCCCGGCCCGAAGAGCTTCGACTTCAACCTGCAGCAATACTCCGTGACGCAGGAGCGCAAGGTCGCGGTGGACTTTTCTACCGTGTACTATAAGGAGCCGCTGGCGGTCGTGGTCAAGGCGGACGGGCCGTTCACACAGGCCGCAAGCATAGCCGATCTGAAAGACGCGGTGTTCGGCGCGGCTTCGGGCGATATAGCGGTGTCGTTCACGCAGGATAACATCCAGCCCGCGCAGCCTGTGCAGGTGTTCAACGATCTAGCGGCGGTGGCGCAGGCCTTGAACGCGGGTCAGATCGACGCGATGGTCGCGGGAGTCACAACCGCGGACTACCTAACGTTTGATCAAGTGGAAAACGGCATGGTCTTGGGCATACTCGCGGGCAGCGAGGACGTGACGGACGGCTTAGCGCTGGTGCTCGACAAGGATTCGCCTATGACCGCCGCAGTGTCGGAAGCCGTAGACTCGCTGCTTGCCGACGGTTCGATAGACGCGCTGAAGGCGCAATGGCTCGGGCAGTACGACGTGCCTGTTCTGGAGTGAGGCGTTACGGAATCCATTAGCGCGATCGAGTTGGAACGCAGGGCGTACAGGCGCGGACAGTCTGTACGCTCCGCGTTGGTTTCATGCGCGAGCCTTGCGGCGTTCGCCGCCGCCGTGTATTTCACGCTGGCGCGGTCGGAGGGTTGGGCGCGGGTGAGGGAGACGTTCTTCTCGCCGGAGTATTTCGTCGAGTCGCTGCCCGTCGTGGGCCGGGGACTGTTGATGAACCTGCGCGTGCTGGGCGCGGCGGTCGTCGGGGTATCCGTTTTATCGACGTTGCTCGCGCTGACGCGCGCGACTATCAGCCCGGTGCTGTTCCCGCTGCGCGCGCTGGCGACGGTGTATACGGATGTGTTTCGCGGCATGCCGATGATCATTGTGCTGTACCTGATCGGGTTCGGGATACCGGGGCTTAGGATATTCGGCAGGATCGATTCGACGGTACTGGGAACCATAGCGGTCATACTGGTATACTCGGCGTATGTCGCGGAGGTCATCCGCGCGGGGATCGAGGCGGTGCACCCCTCGCAAAGAGCGGCCGCGCGGTCGCTAGGGCTGTCGCACTCGCAGACGATGCGGATCATCGTGCTGCCGCAGGCGGTGCGTAAGGTTGCGCCGGCGCTGATGAACGATTTTGTGGCGATGCAGAAGGACGTGGGATTGGTGTCGGTGCTGGGCGCGATAGACGCGGTGCGCTCGGCGCAGATACTCGTGGCGAAGAGTTACAACTTTACGCCGTATGTCGCGTCTGGGATGTTGTTCATATTGATGAGCCTGCCATTCATCCACCTGACGGACTGGTACGCCGCGCGGCTTAAACGGCGCGAGCAGACGGGCGGCGCGGTATGAACGGCGGATTGCCTCTGCTGAGGTTTGAGAACGTGCGCAAGTCGTTCGGCAGGAACGCGGTGCTGCGCGGCGTTACGCTGGACGTGGCGCGGCATACCGTCGTGGTGTGTATTGGCGCGTCGGGATCGGGCAAATCTACGCTGCTGCGCTGCGCGAATCTCCTTGAGACGGTCACGGACGGCAGGATTTTCCTGAATGGCGAAGATATATCCGATCCAAGGCGCGACCCGGACGCGGTGCGCCGGAAGATCGGCATAGTGTTCCAGAGTTTCAACCTGTTCCCGCACATGACGGTGCTGGACAACGTGACTCTCTCGCTTCGAAAGGTCGTGGGCATGCCGCGCGGCGACGCGGAGGAGCGCGGGATGGCTCTGCTCAAGCGCATCGGGATCGAGTCGAAGGCGCGCGTGTTTCCCGACCGACTCTCCGGCGGGCAGCAGCAGCGCGTGGCGATCGTGCGCGCGATAGCGTCCGATCCGGAGCTGCTCCTACTCGATGAGATAACCTCCGCGCTCGATCCGCAGTTGGTCGGCGAGGTGCTCGATCTCGTGCTTGAGTTAAAGTCAACGCGCGCCACTATATTGATGGCCACTCACGAGATGTCTTTCGCCAGGAGCGCGGCGGACGCGGTGGTGTTCCTGCACGACGGCGCGATAGAGGAATCAGGCCCGCCGGAGAAGATATTCGGCGAGCCTGACAAGGAAACGACGCGCGCGTTTCTCGAGCGGTTCAGGATGTGAGCGCCTCTTAGCCATTTAGATTTAGGCTCTTATATTCTAATACGCTTAGCCTCTTAATCTCTTATGCTATTAGAATATCCCGACTATCTCCCCGGATTCGTCCACGTCGATGGTCTCGGCTGCGGGTATTCTGGGCAGTCCGGGCATCGCTATGATCTCGCCCGCGAACGCCACGACAAACCCCGCGCCGCGCGAGTATCTCACTTCGCGTATCGTAAGAATGAATCCCTCCGGCGCGCCCAGTTTCGACGGGTCGTCGGTGAATGAATACTGCGTTTTCGCGATACATACGGGCAGCTCGCGCGCACCCTCGCGTTCCATCCGGCGAAGCGCGGTCTTTACGCCCGCCGCGAAACGCACCTCGGACGCGCCGTATACGCGCTTGGCGATCGCTTCCACTTTATTGACGAGCGTTTCCGATATATCATAGGTGAACTCCAGCGGACGGCGTGATCCGTTCAGCACGGACATTACATGCGCGGCTAGCTCCTCTCCGCCCGCTCCGCCGCGCGCCCATACCTCTGTACGCGCCGCCATTGCGCCAGCCTCGGCGCACGCGGATTCAATCGCGCGCAGCTCGGCCTGCGTATCCGACGGGAATCGGTTGACCGCCACCACAACCGGCAATTTCCACACCGACGTAATATTCCGCGCGTGTCTGCGCAGGTTGTCCAATCCTTTCTCGAGCGCGGGCAAATCCTCCGTCTCCAGCGCGTCTTTCGCCGCGCCGCCGTGATACTTGAGCGCGCGCGCCGTAGCCACCAGCACGACGCAATCCGGCTGTATGCCCAGCGTTCGGCATTTTATATCGATGAACTTTTCCGCGCCCAGATCAGCGCCGAACCCCGCCTCCGTCACCAGCACGTCCGACAGCCGTAGCCCCAGCTCCGTCGCCGCCGCTGAGTTGCATCCGTGCGCTATGTTCGCGAACGGCCCGCCGTGGATCAGCACCGGAGAGCCTTCCAGCGTCTGCACAAGGTTCGGCGAGAACGCGTCGCGCAGCAGCGCGGTCATCGCGCCCGCCGCCTTCAGTTCCCCCGCCGTGACCGGCTTGCCGTCGAACGACCGCGCGACCTCGATCCGCGCCAGCCTCGACCTCAAGTCGCTAAGGTTCCGCGCCAGGCAGAACACGGCCATTACCTCCGACGCTGCGGTTATATCGAAACCATCCTCCCTAGCGAATCCGCCCTGCCTGCCGCCCAGCCCGTCCACGACGCGCCGCAGTTGGCGGTCGTTCATGTCCATGCATCGCCGCCAGCTGATCTGGCGCGGATCGATGTTCAGCGGATTGCCCTGCGAGATCGAGTTGTCGAGCATCGCGGCGAGCAGGTTGTTCGCGGCGGTCACGGCGTGAAGATCGCCCGTGAAGTGCAGGTTTATGTCCGCCATAGGCCCGACCTGCGCCCAGCCGCCGCCAGTCGCGCCGCCCTTCACGCCGAACACCGGGCCTAGGGACGGCTCGCGTAGCGCGGCCATCGCGTTAACGCCGGATCGGCGCAGCGCGTCCGTCAGTCCGATCGAGACGGTCGTCTTGCCCTCGCCTGCCGGGGTCGGGTTGATCGCCGTCACCAGCGCCAGGCGCGCCTTTCGCGGCAGTCCGTCAAACATCGGCGCGTCAACCTTCGCCTTGTGCGCCCCGTATGGCGTCCATGATTCGGGCGGAATCCCCGCGCCGGACGCAACCTGCGCGATAGGCCGCAGCCGCGCCCGCTTGGCAATGTCCATATCCACTGACGGCATGTTCATAATCCTCCGGATTTTTTATTGTCGCATACCGCTCTCATTGTACGGGCAGCAGGCCGGGATTTCAAGGGGGGGATCAGGCGCGGG
>JAIRSO010000065.1 GCA_031255415.1 Oscillospiraceae bacterium | reverse complement strand
GAAAGGATGGATCAGCATGAACGCAAGCCAAACGCTCATTTCCTATTCGCAATTCAGCGAGGATATTACTCTATTGCAATATCTGTATAAAATTGACAATGGGTTTTATCTGGATATAGGTGCGAACGACCCCGCGGTGTTGTCGGTGACGAAGATGTTTTATAACGCGGGATGGAGGGGCGTCAACATCGAGCCTTTGCCCGCTCAGCACAAGCTGCTAGAAAGCGCTCGTCCCCGCGATATCAACATCCGCGCGGCTGCAGGCTCGACTGACAAAACGCAAGCGCTGTATCAGATGGGGGTGATGTCCACCTTCATGGAGAATATGGTGCGGAACAAGAGAAGAACGCCACGCCTTGCGGTGCAGGTCAGAAACACTACGTCTCTGGTTCGCGAGGTTGTAGACCTGAAAACCCAGCCGATCCACTTTTGTAAAATAGATGTGGAAGGTTATGAGGAGGAATCGCTGAAAGGTATAGATTTCAAGACGCTAAGGCCGTGGATGTTCGTGATCGAGGCGAACCATGTCACGCTCAAGACCGTAACGGGCGCGGATAAAGAACAGCGGAAGGTCCCGGTATGGGAGGATATCCTTATTGACAACGGATACTCGTTCACTGAAACCGTCGCGATAAACAGGTATTATGTGGACAACGCGCACCCGGAATTGTTAAAAGGCCGCCTGAACCGTCCGGAACTGCTGAAGATGTTCAACATTATCAGCGCCAAAACAAAACAGCGGATTCAGAGTTAACCCTTTCCCGCGTCAATATGTTTATATGATCGGTGGTTGATGCAATGAGTAAAAAGATAATAGACGAGCGTTGCACCCTGTACGTCTCCAGCTGTGATAAGTATTCCGACCTATGGGAGCCTTTCTTCATTTTATTCAAGAAGTATTGGCCGGACTGTCCGTATCCCATAGTTTTAACGTCGGAGAGCAAGACGTTCAGCTTCCCCGGCCTGGATATCCATTGCCCACGGTATTATAAACCGGGAGATCGCGTCTCTTGGGGGCAGTTGAACATGCGGACGCTGCAGGACGTCAAAACGCCGTTCGTGTTCTTCATGCTGGAGGATTTTCTGCTTGAAGGTCCTGTGAATCAAGCGGAGATCAGCAAGGCCTTGGATTGGATAGCAGACGACCCGGAGGTTGGGCGTTTCCAGTTTTCAAATGGCGTGCATGAACCGTCGGAAAAGTACCCATCGTATCATCTAGCGCCCGACTGGGATAACTACCGTATCAACGCCCAGCCCGCTATTTGGCGCAAGTCCGTGCTGCTCAAATCCATGGTTCCCAAAGAAGGACCGTGGATGTGGGAAATAAACGGCAGCAAGCGCAGCCGCAAATGGCAGGGCATACTGCTGTACAATTATCACGAGCGCATGCTGAAAATACCTTTCGACGGCGCGCTCTTTCATGGCAAGTGGCACGACGACGGCATAAATCCCATCGTTGACAACGGCATACCGATGGACTTCAGCAAACGCGGCATAGTCCGATCAAGAAAGTCTAGGGCTGTCACAAAATAATTCAATTCATCATCACGGTAAATGGTTACCATCCTGTTCGGGTTATCTGGACGCGACGCGCGCCGGGAACCCGAACAGGATATCCTTCTCCCGCAAGGCTTGTCGCGGGCGGACGCGCTGTATGCAATAGTTATAGTAGTGAGCGAGTCCGCGTCGGCATATGCTAATGGCGATACCATCGGCGCGCACGCGCCGCGCCGATCAATCACTAGGAGGTCTGAATCATTATGAAGCCGAACCAAACGCTTGTGTCCTACGCGCATTATGACGACGATATAACGCTCCTGCGGTACCTGTATAAAATCGAGAATGGATTCTATGTCGATATAGGCGCGAACGAGCCGGCTTTCAAGTCCGTGACGAAGATGTTCTACGACGCGGGCTGGAGCGGGGTGAATATCGAGCCGCTGCCGGAGCCATACGCTCAATTGGTGAAGGAGCGTCCTCGCGATGTAAACATCCGCGCGGCAGCCGGATCGGCCGATAAAACGCAGACGCTATACAAGCAGGGCACCTTATCCACCTTCAACGCCGACATGGTGCGCGACAAGAAGAACACGCCTCGCCTGGACGTTGAGATAAGGAACACGACCGCGCTCGTGCGCGAAGCGATGGACTTGAGCAGACAGCCCATCCACTTCTTCAAGATCGACGTTGAGGGTTATGAGCAAGAGGCGCTCAAGGGCATCGACTTTAGTATCGTCAGGCCGTGGATGTTCGCGATCGAGGCGAACCATGCCGAGCTTAAGAACGTATACGACTCGAACAAGAAATCGCAGAGGGTTCCGGTATGGGAGGAGATACTGTTAAGCAATGGCTATACGTTCGCGGAGGCTGTCAAGATAAACAGATACTATGTGGACGGCGCGCGTCCGGAGCTGATCAAGGAGCGCTTATCGCGTCCGGATGTGCTGAGGAAGTATAACATTATTAATTCCAGAACGAACAAGCGGATTCTCACTTGACGGGGTATCGGCTGGCGGCGCGCGGCTACTCCCTTCCGATCCCCTCGCTTAACTATACTCCCTTGCCGCGCGCAGCTCCTGATCCATCAAGCCGGTCAACGTCTGGCGAATCTCATTCATCAGCCTGAAGCTTACGCGGCCTATGGATGTTTTTTTAAGCCCGTTCTTTACGGCGATCCATTGCTGGAATTGGTTATCGTCAAGGACGGGCATATTTGATAATACGCCGGGTTCGCGCTGCTCTAGATAACGGCGGAACAACTTGCGGTTGCATATCATGCATTCGACGTATAACGACGCGGGATCCGCGCCCTGCTGCCAGCCCGCCTGTATGCGATCCAGCCACTTCGACATGATCTCGAGATGGACGGGGATCGAGCCTGCGACACTCTTGATCGCAGCGGACGAGTCGATATTCAACCCGGTCCGTTCGCATCGGCGCATCACGTTCAGGTGGCACGCGCGGTCGATCAACAGGGATCTGGGAATCGGCTCCCCGGAGTATCCATACGTGGAATCGTAAGCCGCCAGCGGATCGTCGCGCGTATACTCGACGACGAAGTAATGCGGTCCGAATATCAGCCCGAAGAATGGATTCCACGGCACATAGTAAGCGTCCATACCCACGACAAGCAGCTCGCCGCCGCTTAACATAGACAGCCGCCGCTCAACGCCTTGCGGCCCTTTGCAGTCCAGTTTCTCCAAATGATAACCCATAGCATCGAGGTTAGCCATCATGAACCGCGATACAAACCGCCTGCGGAACGGATCGTATCTGAAACGCGTCTCCGCCCAAAGGTTGTGGAACGCCGCGACATAATCCGCGCCCAGCGTGCCAGCCGCGCTCATGACCGCGTCGTAATAACAGTTCAGGCCGTCGAAACTGATTAGATTAACCATCGGACTCGATCGTCTCTCGAGCGCGGACGGTCTTGCCGCTGGCGGTCTTGAGGATGGATTCGGCCAGCGCGATCAACCGGGGGCGTTTGAATTCCGCCAGACGCGCCGCGCACCAGCCGTCTATAGCCTCCGCCGTGACGGCAGGCTCGACGGGCACAACGTCCGCGCACACGCGCTCTCCGCCGAAACCGTCCGGCTGCCCGTACACGGCGCAGTCCGCAGCCAGTCCGCTGGACATTATGCACGCCTCCACTTCCTCGGGATACACCGTGAACCCTCGAACCAGAATAATATTGCGCAGTCTACCGCACAGATACAGATACCCGTCGTGATCCAGCCAGCCCGCGTCGCCCGTATGCAGCCAGCCGCCGCGAATCACACGCGCGGTCTCCGCCTCGTTCTTATAATATCCCAGCATGACGTTCGGCGCCTTGACCACCACTTCGCCTTTAACGAACGGCTCGCGGGTGCGCTTGCCGTCCGACTCGATCATCAATTCCATGCCCGAAGCCGCGACTCCCACCGATCCCAGTTTATCCAGCGGCATATGCTCCCGCGCCTCGGTGATCAGCGGCGCGGCCTCGGTCAGCCCATAACCCATCCAAAACTCCGCCCATGGTATCGCGCGGCTAAGCTCGACCAGCATATCGCGCGATACTCCGCTGCCGCCGAACGCGAAGAACCTCATCGACGATATATCATAGGGAATCGCGCGTCCGACGTTCCGCGCCATGAGCGTGATAGCCAGCGCGCCGCCCTCGTAATTAGTCGCCTTATGTTTTTCTATCGCGCGGTAGAACGCGTCCAGCGTGAACGGCTCCGGCGCGAACACGATCGCGAACCCCTTGACGATAATCGCGCTCAATATAAACAACCCGTAAGCCGTAGCGAACGGCAGACCCAGTATATACCGAACGTCCGCGCCGATGCGCTCGTGAGGCATTTTTTCCAAATAGTCCAGCACGCACGCCTCTATGTTTCGTTCGGAGAGCATGACTATTTTGGCCCTGCCTGTCGTGCCGGATGTAGCCAGCAGTATCATAGGCGAATCGGGATCGACGGCGACCGGATCGAGCGGCTCGCCCTTGCGCGCGGGGATGTCTTCCATATAGATTACATCGAAGCGGGAGCCCATCCCAGCGAACAGCGGCTCAAAGCTTCGATTGGTGATGACGACAGACGTATCCGATTGTTTCAGTATCGATTCGGCTTCATGGCGCGTGCACGCCGCGGACAATGGGAACGCGGTGAGTCCGGAAGCCAGCGCGCCATAAAGCGCGGCGAGAAAGTCCGCGCCGTTGGGCAGAAGAACGGCGGCATGCGACCCCGCGGACAAGTCCAGCGCCGCGCGCACCGACATAGCCCGCGCCGCCAGATCGCCATACGTGATCGAAGCGTTATCGCCTGCGATGGCGATTCTGTCCCGGATATCACTGTTGAACAGCGCGCTTCTGATCATGTTCCAGCTTCTCCTTAATCATATCGGCTAACGCTCCCGCGACCAGGCACGGCTCCATCTCGGTTATCGAGAACTCGAAGCCGAACGCGTTCTCAACGCGCGCGAGCAACTCCATATACGCCAGCGAGTCAAACCCTAAGTCCGTATAAATGTTTGTCTTTGCGTCGATGCGCGCGGAGACGGGCCGCGTGCTCCGTATCAGCAGGATAACGTCGTCTAATATGTCCATGCTGCAAATATATGCCGCCCGGCATATAGAAATACGGAATAACCTGAATGGGGTGTGATAGAGTGGACGATCCCCGCTGCGCGCTATACGTATCCAGTTGTGATAAATACTCCGATCTATGGCGGCCGTTCTTTGATCTGCTGGTGAAATACTGGCCTGATCGCCCGTATGAGATAACGCTAGGCTCTGAGTCGGAGCCGTTCGATATGGAAGGATTAAGCGTGCGCTGTCCGCGCTGGTTCAAGAGCGGAGCGAACGTGCCGTGGGGATTATTGACCATGGGCATGCTGGACAGCATAGACGCCGACTATGTGCTGTTCATGCTGGACGATTTTTTCTTAAGCAGGCCTGTCGATCAAGAGATGGTCTCGCGGTGCGTGGACTGGCTGGACGCGGACAAAGACGCGGGCGGGTTCATCCTAAGGCCGATAACCGCGCGCCTATACGAGCAGTCGCGATACCCGCCGTTCATGACGCTGGTGAATACGGGCAGGTACAGCGAGTTCACGCAGGCTGCGGTGTGGCGGAAGAGCGTCCTGCGCGGATTGTTATTACCGTATGACAACCCGTGGCAATGGGAGGAGGAGTCGGGCGCGCGGGCGAGGGAGCGTAACGCGCGGGTGTATTACATAGACTCGCGGGAGACGGATTACGCGGCGGTGTATTATCCGCCGGGCGGAGTGCTGCGCAAGGGAACGCTGACAGGCGAGGGCGCGCGAGCGCTCGAAGAGAACGGTATGCTCGACGCGCTGAACAATAGAGAGCGGGGCATATAATCTGGGGATGATAATAAAGCGGCGCGTTCGCAAACCCATCCGCATATTGCGCGGTATCGGCGTTTATGCTACAATAGACTCTCGCGAGTTTATACGCTGAAGGGAGCGTGCCGCATGCCAGACCTGCGCGAGATAATCGATCGCCAGCGGACGTGCGCGATCATATCCCATCCGGACGCTGGAAAGACCACGCTGACGGAGAAGCTCCTGTTATACGGAGGCGCGATCCGCCAGGCGGGATCGGTCAAGGCGCGCAGGGCGGAGCGCCACGCCGCGAGCGACTGGATGGAGATCGAGAAGCGGCGCGGGATATCCGTCACGTCGAGCGCGCTGAGGTTCGATTACGGCGGATACAGGGTAAACATACTGGATACGCCCGGGCATCAGGATTTCTCCGAGGACACATACCGCGTGCTGGTCGCTACGGACAGCGCGATCATGCTGATGGACGGCGCGCGCGGCGTTGAGGCGCAGACGGTCAAGCTGTTCAAGGTATGCCGCCTGCGGTCGATCCCGATCGTGACGTTCGTCAACAAGATGGATCGCGCGGCGCGTGATCCGTTTTCGCTGATGTCGGAGCTAGAGGATATACTGGGTATACGCGCGTGCCCGGTCAATTGGCCGATCGGCACGGACGGGGATTTCCAGGGTATATACCATCGCGCGTCGAGGACGGTCGAGTTGTTCCAGGTATCCGCGCACGGGCGCGACCGCGCGTCGTCGATCGCGTTCGATCTGGACGATCCGGCTCTGCCCGGATCGCTGGCGGCGCGGTACGTAGACAAACTAAAGGAAGAGGCCGCGCTGCTGGACGAGGCTGGCGACGGGTTCGATCTGGACGCGATACGCAAGGGCGCGCTCACGCCCATGTTCTTTGGTAGCGCGCTGACCAACTTCGGCGTTCAGGCTCTGCTGGACTCGTTTCTATCGATAACGCTGCCGCCGCAGCCGCGATTGTCCGATATCGGCGCGATTGATCCGGACGATCCGTCGTTTTCCGGGTTTGTGTTCAAGATTCAGGCGAACATGAACCCCGCGCATCGCGATCGGCTGGCGTTTGTACGCGTATGCTCCGGTATATTCGAGAAGGGCATGACGGTCTGGCACAGCGGCGTGGATAAACCCGTCGCGCTCAAGCAGCCGCAGCAGTTCATGGCTGACGAGCGCGAGGCGGTTCAGTCCGCGTATCCGGGCGACGTGATCGGGCTGTTTGATCCCGGGCTGTTCCGGCTAGGCGATACGTTAAGCGCGGGTAGGCACATGCGTTACGAGGGAATACCATTGTTCGCGCCGGAGTTTTTCGCGAGGGTGGCCGCGCTGGACTCGATGAAGCGCAAGCAGTTCGTGAAGGGGATCACGCAGCTAGCCGAGGAGGGCGCGATACAGACGTTCAAGACGCTGGACGCGTTTGGCGAGGAGTACATCGTTGGCGCGGTGGGCGCGCTGCAGTTCGATGTGCTGGAGGCGCGCTTGAGCGGCGAGTATAACGTGGAGATACGCCGCGAGTTATTGGATTATCGGTTTGTGCGGTGGGTTGACGCGAAGCCCGCGCCGTTTGATCAGCTGCGGCTTACGTCCGCGACGACTCCCGCTCTGGATCGTGAGGGGCGCGAGACGCTGTTGTTCAAGAATGAATGGTCGATACGCTGGGCGGCGGAGAATAATAAGGGGTTGGAATTATCCGAGACCGCGCGCCGGGGCGAGGCGATCTCGTCTTATATTAGCTAGGCGTGGGGACGATCTCGACGGGGGAGGATTCCGGCGGTGGGAGTGCTCCCGCTGGTTGGGACGCCTACCGTAGTAGGGAGTTTCCTCTAGTAGGGGTGACTCCACTGGTAGGGGTGGCTCTGTCGGTAGGGATTCCTCTGCCGGTAGGGATTCCTCCCCTAAGAACGCCCCCTCTGTCGCTTCGCGACATCTCCCCCTAGGGGGGCGACAAGGGGTTGTATCTTCCTACGCATTTGACGCGCGCCATTGGGAACGACAAGGATGGTATCCCCCCCTTGTCGCCCCCTTAGGGGGAGACGTCGCAAGGCGACAGAGGGGGCGTTCTTAGGGGGAGATGTCGCAAGGCGACAGAGGGGGTGCTCTTAGTGGGAGCCGTCTCGAAGCGACAGAGGGGGCGTACTTAGGGGAAGCGTTCCAGCCAGACGAAAAGGGGGAGTCTATTTGCTCCGATCCGACATACGCAACGTTGCGATAATAGCCCACGTAGACCATGGCAAGACCACGCTGGTCGATGAGATGCTCAAGCAGTCCGGGGCGTTCAGGGAGAACCAGCAGGTCGCCGAGCGCGTGATGGACTCCAACGATCTGGAGCGCGAGCGCGGCATTACCATCCTCGCGAAAAATACCGCGATACATTACCATGGCATAAAGATTAACATCATCGACACGCCCGGCCACGCGGATTTCTCCGGCGAGGTCGAGCGCGTGCTGAAGATGGCTGACGGCGTGCTGCTGCTGATCGACGCGTTCGAGGGCCCGATGCCCCAGACGCGCTTCGTGCTGACCAAGGCGCTGGGGCTGAACCTGCCCGTGCAGGTGATCATCAATAAAGTGGATCGGCTCGACGCGCGGGTCGAGGAGGTCGTGGACGAGACGCTCGATCTGCTGATCGAGTGCGGCGCGGACTCGCGCCAGTTGGATACCCCGTTCCTGTACGCGTCCGCCAGGCGCGGCACCGCCACCACCAAACCGGACGGCCAAGGCTCCGATATGCGTCCGCTCTTTGACGCGATAGTAAAATACGTGCCCGCGCCCGACGTGGATATGAACGGTCCGGCGCAGGCGCTTATATCAACGATAGATTATAACGATTATGTGGGCAGGATCGGCATAGGCAAGATCGAGCGCGGCGAGTTGAGCGCGGGCATGCATGTCGTGCGCACGGCTTACGGCAAGGACGGAGCGTCCGCGCCGATCCGGCTGACGGGATTATTTACGTTTTCCGGACTGAAACGCGTTCCGGCGCAGACCGTCTCAGCCGGCGATATATGCGCGCTGAGCGGCATAGACGATCTATCCATCGGCGATACGGTCAACGATCCCGCCGCGCCCGAGCCTCTGCACTTCGTGACGATAGGCGAACCGACGGTTAGGATGTCCTTCACCGTCAACGACAGTCCATTCGCGGGCAGAGAAGGCCAGTTCGTCACCTCGCGGCATCTGCGCGCGAGGCTGGCGCGCGAGCTCAACACGGACGTATCCCTACGCGTAGCCGATACCGATTCCCCGGATACGTTCCAGGTATCCGGACGCGGTGAGTTGCATCTATCCATATTGATAGAAACGATGCGCAGGCAGGGTTATGAATTCCAGGTCGGCAAGCCGGAGATACTGACCCGTGAGATAGACGGGCGGCTGTGCGAGCCGATCGAGCTTGTGGTCGCCGACGTGCCCGCAGCGTATGTAGGCTCTGTCATAGAGAAACTGGGACGCAGGCGCGGCGCGCTGGAGTCGATGACCGGAACGGATCGGGTGCGGTTGAGATTGTTCGTGCCCTCGCGCGGGTTGTTTGGATACCGCAGCGAGTTCCTAACCGACACGCGCGGCGAAGGGATCATGAGCGCGGTGTTCGACCGCTACGAACCGATGAAGGGCGATATCCCGCACAGGCAGGTGGGCGCGCTGACCGCGTTCGAGGATGGCGAGGCGACCAGCTACGGCCTGTACGGCGCGCAGGAGCGCGGCACGCTGTTAATCACGCCGGGCACGCCCGTATACGCCGGGATGATAGTCGGCGTGAACGCGAGGCCGGGCGACGTCACAGTCAACGTCTGCAGGAAAAAACACGTGACCAACACGCGCAACGCCGGATCCGCAGAGGAAGCCTTGCGCCTTACCAGCGTCAAGCCGCTGACGCTGGAGGAATGCCTGGAGTTCATCGAGGACGACGAGTTGGTGGAGGTCACGCCGAAATCTTTGAGGATGCGCAAGCGTATCCTAAGCAGCGGGCAGCGGCTGAAACTGGCCTCGCGGAAGAAGGCGCAATGAATAAACCCGCCGAACAATGAAAGGCGCTATTATTGAATTCGATCGACCCGCTAGTACGCGCGATTGACCCGCCGCTGCCCGGCGACGCGGAGGCAGGGCTTGAGGTCACGCTTCATCTAGGCGCGCAGGATGGGAAGCCGCAGCTTCACGCCGCGCTTCGCGCCGGTTTGGAACGGCTGTATGTAGTGCGCAATCTGCCGCAGTTCCTGCGCTCGCTGGCAGTCGGCGAGCCGGTCTCGTTCGGCAGGACGACGCTGGAGCAGGATTCGCTGCGCTGGCCTCGCCGCGCCGCGCTGATAGTCAACCTGCTTCAGGAGATCGAGACCGCGCGCGCGGGCGGACAGCCGCCGCCGGAGGGTGAGTCGCGTTCGCATAAGTTCATAGCGATACCGTCGGCGGCGGCGCCCAGATTGTTTCGGCTGCTGTGCGCGCAGCCGTTCCAACTCGCTCTGCGCGGCGACGTGATCCGGATTAACGGCGTGGAGCGCGCGCCTCTGCCGTTGAGATTCGACGTTAACGCGCCGAACGGCGAGTGGCGATTGACCGCGAGGATCGCGCCCGACGCAGCGGCGTTAACGCCGGACGCTTCGTTTGTATACAGCGCGGGGCGCGTGCATTCGCTCGACTCGCTTCAAGCGCCGATCGTTCGCGCGCTGCTAGCCGCGAGGGTGAAGGATTCGATCGATCCGGGCAGGATCGCGTTCGCTCTACCCGGCGAGAGGCTGGAGCCGCTGGTCGCGGAGTTGTTCCCGACGCTCGAGGCGGCGGGCGCGTTGAGCATCGCGCCGGAGCTGGAGCGGCGCATAGAACGCGGCGCGATGACCGCGGCGGTGTATCTGGATCGCGAGAACGCGACGGTGTTGGCGAGGGTGGAGTTCAGGTACGGGGAGCGCGCGATCGATCCGTTCGCACCGGCTTCGGGTGGAGGCGAGTCTCGATCGCTGCTGATGCGTGACGCGCGCTCCGAGCGCGGGGTGCTGGAGGAATTATCGCGCGCGGGGTTCCGCGTCCGCGCCGGTCACGCTTACCTGGAGAACGCGCAGCAGACGCTGGCTTTCTTTCTGGACGGCGTAACCAGACTGAATAACATTGCGGAGGTATACTGTTCGGATCGGTTCCAGAGGATGAAGCCGCGTCGCCCCAGCCTGTCGGGGCGATTGACCGCAAAGGGCAGTTTCATCCAGTTTATACTGGCGCAGGACGGCGAGCCGGCGCAGGACGCTATGGAACTGCTGTCGGCGTTGAGGGATCGCAGGCGATACTTCCGCCTTCGAGACGGAGCGTTCCTCGACCTTGAGGGTCTGGATAGATGGCAGCCGCTGGCGCGGGAGCTGGCCGACTCGCTGACCGACGGCGCGGCGTGGCTGGGCGCGAGCGAGCCTAGCGTCGTCGAGACCGCGTCATACCGCGCGCCGGACTGGATCGCGCTGTTGGACGGCCAGCCCGGGCTGGTTCAATTGGACGAGTCGATGAGCGCCGCTGCTGCGGCTTTCGACGCTGGAGACGCGCCGCCGCCAGCCAGCCTCAACGCCACGCTTCGGCCTTATCAGCGCGACGGGCACTCTTGGTTGTTGGCGAGATACAACCTAAAGATGGGCGGCGTGCTCGCCGACGATATGGGTTTAGGCAAGACGATCCAGATGATCGCGGCGATACAGGCCGTGAAGGATAGCGAGGGCCGCGCGCTGTCGATGGTCGTCGCGCCGACGACGCTGTTATATAACTGGCTAGCGGAGGTGAAGCGCTTCGCGCCGGAGCTCAACGCGGCGGTGATGGAGGGCGGGCCGATCCAGCGCAAGAAGATGTGGCGGGAGTTGGCGGACGGCTGCGATATGGATTTGATTATCACATCGTATCCTTTATTGCGGCGCGACGTTGAGGACATGGAGCCGCTCCCGTTCCGGATGATCATATTGGACGAGGCGCAGCAGATCAAGAACGCGCGCGCGTGCTCGGCGATGATGATCAAGCGGCTGAACGCGGACGCGCGTTTCGCGCTGACGGGCACGCCCATGGAGAATCATCCCGGGGAGTTGTGGTCGATATTCGACTTTGTACTGCCGGGATATCTATTAAGCCAGAATCAATTCATGTCCAGGCACGGCGCGGGGCAGGACGCAGAGACCCTGCGCCGGAAGATACGCCCGTTCCTGCTCCGGCGGCTCAAGCGCGACGTGCTGCCCGACCTGCCCGCGAAAACCGAACAGATCGTCTGGGTGGAGATGACCCCTGAGCAGAAGAAGGTATATCAAGCGTCCACGCAGCGCGCGAGGGAGAAGGCCGATCGGATGCTGGCCTCGCGCGGGTTCGCGTCCAGCAGGTTCGAGATACTCTCGCTGATAATGGAGCTTAGGCAGGTATGCTGCCATCCATCGCTGAGGTTCGAGGGATACGAGGGTTCGTCCGGCAAGATCGACGCGCTGGCGGATCTGCTGCCGGGCGCGCTGGACAGCGGGCGGCGGATACTGATATTCTCGCAGTTCACGCGCATGTTAAGGATGCTGGAGTCGCGTTTCGCGCAGATGGGTTTTGATTGTTTGTACCTGGACGGACACACCCCGACCAGGGAGCGGCTGGCTATGGCGGATCGGTTCAACGCGGGCGAGGGACAGCTGTTCTTGATATCGCTGAAGGCTGGCGGCGCGGGGTTGAACCTGGTAGGCGCGGACATGGTCGTGCATTATGATCCGTGGTGGAATCCGGCGGCGGAGGATCAAGCCACGGACAGGGCGCATCGCATCGGGCAGACGCGCGCCGTGCAGGCTCTGCGGCTGATCACGAGGGGCACGATAGAGGAGCGCGTTGACGCGTTAAGCCGTAAGAAGCGCGCGCTGTACGACGCGATCATACCATCCCAGCAGAACGCGGGCGTTAAGTTCGACGCGTCGAAACTGACCGAGGCGGATATCCGGGAGTTGTTGGAGTGCGACCGCAGCGCGTAATCTGAATAATCGAGGCGGCGGGCATGGGGCGATCCCTCCATGCCCTACGGTCATGCTATGGAAAAATTGACCGAATCCACAATATATCACTCGGATTATTGTGACGTGCTTTTACGAAAATCCGGTTGAACTTTCGGTCAAACTGTTCTATAATTTAGTGGGGTTATGGATATATGCGCGCCATAAAACCGCATAAGCCGCTATTTTTCGCCTAAGGAGTGTGAGAATCCGTTGCGGTACGATATTCGCTTACTCATAACAGATCTGGACGGGATACTCATCTCCGAGGGCGACGCCTTGTCGGAGGAGGATCTCCGCGCGCTTCAGGCTGTATACGATCGCGGCATCTCGATGGCCGTATGCTCCGGGCGGGACGCTAAGACGCTGGGCGATATCGCGCTGGGCGCGGGGCTGGAGGACTGCGCGGTACTCGCGCTTAGCGGCGCGTATGTGCTGGACAGGCCCGAAGGCGACGTACTGGAGGATCACCGCATGCCTCACGCGGCGGCTAAGGCGTGCCTGGACGCGCTGTTAAACCAGACGGGCGAGCTTATCATGTACCAGGGCGAAACGTCGCTGATATACCGCACGCCGCAGTTTAGGCGGATGCTGCGCGGCTCGCCGCGCTCGGGCGGCGACGGCAACGACGGCACGCGGGAGGCCATGTACGATATGGCTCAGTCCGGCGCGCACAAGATAGTTTATTCCGAACTGGATCATCCGGAGCGTCTGCGTCCGCTTCGCAAGAAGCTGGCTCAGATACCCGGCATAGACGTAACCAGCTCGTGGTTTACGAATATAGAGATCATGCCGGCGGGCATACATAAGGGATTCGCGGTGCGCCGCCTCGCGGAGAGGCTGGGCGTGCAACTGGATCAGGTGATGGCCTTCGGCGATAACGATAACGACGCGTCGATGCTGGCGGCGGTCGGTTACGGGGTGGCGATGGGCAACGCGGCGGACGCGGCGCGCAGCGCGGCTCGATACACGACCGATTCCAACCTCCACAACGGGGTAGCCAAGGGCATCGAACGGTTCATATTGACGGAGGATTACGCCAAGCCGTCGATATCGGCGTGAGAAAGTGACGGGACGGATGGAACAACCGCAAGGCTTAACCATAGACGAGATGCGTTCGCTTCAATTGAAACTCAAGGCCAAGCACCCCGAGTGGACTAAATTGTGTCCGGAATACGGGCGCAGCAGCCTATTGTGGATGATGGAGGAGTTCGGCGAGGTCGTGCGCGTGCTCAAGCGCAACGACGACGCGCCGATCATGGACGATCCAGCCGTTCGCGCCGACTTCATTGAGGAGATGTGCGATACGCTGATGTTCTTCATCGACACGCTGATATGCTACGGCGTGTCGCCGGAGGAGTTCGCGGCGGCGTACCGCGCGAAGGCTAACGTTAATTTATCGCGGGTGTGGCGTTCTGCCTGACAGTTTATGGCAACCTATCGCGGTGCGGCGTTCAAATCGATAGCATCAGCCAAACCTATCGCGGGCATAGCGTTCAGCCTGACAGTTTCAAACATACAGCGTTGTGCACGTCCAGTCCGCGCGGTGTGAGCCATATACGTTCCGCGTCCCAATCCGCCCAGCCAGCGCGGCGCATGCCGTTCAGTTCGGATTCCCATAACTCGAGCGGAGCCGCGCCGTATTCACGCTGAAACGCCGCGATATCAACGCCCTTTATCATACGCAGTCCAAGCATCATCGTCTCGAACATAGCGTCCGACCGCGTCAATGTTTCCGTAATAATCCAAGCGGGCTTACCCGACTCAATCTTTGCCAGCCAGCCGTCAAGATCGGAGGGGTTCGCGAAACGCTCGCTCCCAACGCACCCGTGCGCGCCAGGCCCTAACCCGATGTAAGGCCGCCGCATCCAATACCTTTCGTTATGGCGGGATTCATAGTTAGGCTTCGCATAGTTGGATATCTCGTACCGGAATATACCCGCTTCAGATAGAATCCGCATCGCATCGTCCTGCATCGCCAGCGATATAGATTCATCGACAGGCTCATACCGGGCGTGCATCGGCGTGCCCGGCTCCAGCGTCAATTCGTAGCACGATACGTGCCGCGCGTCAAGGCTAACCACTTTGTCCAGCGTCTCGCGCCAGTCGTCCGCGGACTGGCCTGGTATCGCGTATATCAGATCAACCGACAGGTTGTCAATGCCACATGCGCGCGCGCTATCAATCGTTCGCGCCGCGTCATCCCAACCATGGATCCTGCCCAGCGTCGATAACAATCTTCCCTGCGCAGCCTGAACTCCGACGGAAAGACGGTTCACGCCGGCGCGTTTATACGCGTCGAGTTTACGCGCGTCGATCGTGCCGGGGTTAACCTCGACCGTCAACTCGCAGTCGATCGACACGTTGAACGAACCTCGAACCGCGTCAATGATCCGCTCCATGCCGGACGCGTCCATCAGCGAGGGCGTGCCCCCTCCGATGTATATCGTGCCAACGTCCAACCCGTCGAACCGATCGGAGGCCATGCGCGACTCACGCTCCAGCGCGCCGACAAATCGAGGCGGTACGCTCCGCGCGGTCGTCGAGTAGAAATCACAATACGCGCACCTGCGCGCGCAAAACGGCACATGGATATAAACCCCGGCGTTACCAGCCAGCATTCAAAGCCTTGAGCGACTCGTAACCCGGGTCTCCGGCGAAGTCCGGCTGCTCGTCCGGAATGCCGCCGCCCAGTTCCTCCACCGCGTTGCGCACCTCTATATAATCCAGATACGCCAGCCTCCCGCCGTGAAGCGCGCGCTCCAGCGGAGGCAGAGCCTTCGGATCGCCCAGCTTGCCCAGATACGCCGCTATAAGCGCGGTCGATCCGCGTCCGCGCTCGAACAGCTCCACGCCAAGCTCCACGATCCGCTTATCGCCGGGGAAGTTGCACAGTATGTCCAGGAACGTCTCCTGCCCGGCTGGATTCGCGCCGGGCGCGGCCTCGAGTATCGGCTCCACGACCGACGGACCCATGCGGGCGAGCGCCTCCGCGCAAAGCTCCGCCAGATCGTCGTCGCGGTGGACGCGGCCGCCGCGCTCCGCGCTCAATCGGTTCGCGATCCACTTGATATACAGCGGCATGGGTTTAACGGACTTCATCTCCGAGAGCATCGGCACGATCGTCAGCCGAAGCGCGTAAGGCGTTGACGCGTCAGCCAGCGCCTTGAGCAGAGCTTCCTCCGCGCCGGGCAGGATTGATATCCTGTCCATCAGCGGCGCGGGCAAAGACACGTCCGCGCGCGCGTAGTCCGCCGCCCAGCCGATCAATTCGGTGGGATCGCCGTATGACGCGAAGTACATGCCCGGCTTCCGCCCATCTAGCCACGACACGGGTTTGTTCAGCCAGCGCACGTATAGATCGGGTATGCGCGATTCCATCCGCGATAGATCGCCGCCGTATTTTGGCGCGTATTTGCGCAGCCATGCCCGCGTGAACCGCTCGAACTCGCGGTCAAAGTCGGGGCACGGGCGCGGCTCATTCGGTTCAAGCATACGTATATCTCCTTGGCGCGGAACGGGCGGACGAGCTCCGCCCTATTTCTTCGCTGGCCCGGTCGGGGACGCTGGCGCGGCGCGCGGCTTGCGCTTGCGCGGCGCGGCGGCCTCGGCGGGTATAGTCGGCATGGTCGCCATAGGCGGCAGATCGGCGGCGGATCGCGGCGCGCTCTCCTCCTCTTTGGCGGGTTTGTTCGCGGTCTTAGCCGCGCCTTTCCTCCCGCCCCTAGGCTTCGACGACCCTTTGGGCGGATCGTCAGGCGGCTCTGGTATGGTCGATCCCGCCTCCTGCCCGTCTAGGAAACCTTCCAGCGCGGGCCACGCGTCCAGCGGCCTCACGCCTTCGACCGGAGAGATTATTATCGACGCGCCGTCGTCCGGACTATCGCCCCGCGACTCGCGATCCATCTGATCCCATAACAGTTTCAACCGCTTGACGCGGCGCATCACCCTGCGCTCGGCAGGCGACTCCTGGCTGCCCATCCTCTCGCGGTACAGCCATTCAAGCGCGGCAATCCAGCTATCCGTGTCCGCGATCTCGCCTTCCTCGCGCAGCAGCCTCTGCCAGACCGATTCCAGTACGCTCGACGCGTCGCCGAACTCGGGGCGCAGTTTCGCGGCGAGTTTCTTGAGCGCGCGCTCGTGCGGATTGGGCAGCGGCGCAACCTCCGCCGCTTGCACGAACGCGATGGAAAAACCCTGCGCGCTCGTCACATAATGTGGTCCGGGATCGCCCATTTCATACAGCGCCTCAAGGTACGATTGCTTGACCGCGTCGGGCTGTTCCACGGATATCAACGCGTCGCGGAGCATCGTCCTGGCGTACTCGTCGCCGGCTACCCGCAGCAGTCCCAGCATCACGGTGCGGATGCGCGGCTCGGGCTGGTTCAATCCCCACGATACCAAGCGGCGTATCTCCTCGCGGCTCTTCCAGACGGTCTGCAGGGTATCCACGTCGCCGTCCGCCAACTCGCGGATGCGTCCAAGCCTGCGCAAAGTCTCATCCATTGGCACCGCGCGAATATGCGAGGGCTTGAACTCCGTCTGGTTCGCTATCGCCTCGCGCAGAGCCTCGAAGCAGTAGTCCGCGATCGTGTCCTCCGGATCGATCCGGCGCAGCCGCGCCCATAATGGCAGAGCGTCCTTCTCGCGTCCGGAGTGGCAGTAACAGACCGCCAGCAGATGCGCGAGGCTAGGCTCGAGAGGCTGCTCGATCGTCAGTCCCTGAAGCATGGTAAGCGCGTTGGAATACGCCTCTATCTCGCACGCCGTGTGCACGACCATCACGCGCTCGGCCTCCGAATCGGATTCGTTTATCGCGCGCTGAAGGAATTTGAGCGCCGCCTGCCGGCTGCCCAGTTGCGACAGCGAGACGACCAGAGCGCACAGCGCGCGCGTGTTGTGCCGATCCAGTTTATACGCCTGGCGCGCGAGTCCCAGCGCGGCCTTCGCGTCCCCGTCCGATAGGCGCAGGAACGCAGCGACCGCGTGCGCGTCCCCGTTGAGCGGCGCGAGGGCGAACGTGCGCTTCATCAGCCGCGAGGCGAGGGTGCGCTTGCCGTCGGAATACGCGGACGTGGCGCGCTGTATGCGCCGCTCGACGCGCGTGTTCTGCTGCATGTACAGGTATAGTATCAGGTCGTTGGCTTCGCGGCGGGATTTGCCCGCCGGACAGCCGCGCATATACAGGTTCAGGCAGTCGTGCGCTTGAGGCCACGACTGCATCGAGAAGAAGTTAACGCCCATATCGTACAGCAGATCTTTGCGCTCTGGATTATCGTGCAGCACGTGCAGCAGTACGCGGTTAGCCAGCGCGTTGCAGCCGATCTGCGCGTATGTCTGCGCCAGATCGATCAGCACCTGCTCGTTGCGCGGTTCCTGCTCCGAGGCGCGGCGCAGCAGTTCGGCTGCCTCCATCCACTGCTTGCTCTTGCGCTGAGTCAGCGCGCGGGCATGCAGCGTCTTCGCGCTGCGCGCGAACGGCAATACCTGGCCCCAGTCCCGCTTCAGCTCCGACATGCTTAATCCTGCGCTTTCATTAGGATTTTTTTGACAGCGCGAGCAGTTTACCCAGCTGATCGGCGGTGAACGAATACGCGCTCCCGCAGAAATGGCAGGTCAGCTCCGCGCCGCCCTGATCCTCGATCATTGAGGCAATCTCCCCGCGTCCCATCGCCACTAGCGCCCTTTCCATCCGATCCCGACCGCAGTCGCAGCGGTACTCCAAAGAATCCTCCTGGAGTATCTCCGGATCAAGGCCGCCGAAGAACTCGCGCGCCAGCGATTCCAGGCTCTCGGACTCGATAGCGGCGCTTATGTCCGCGAACAGCTCCCGCCTAAGCTCCAGCGCGGACAGCAGTTCCTCCGGGCATCCCGGCAGAGGCTGGATCATCAGCCCGCCCGCCGCCAATACGGATTCCGCTCCGCTCGCCGAACCATCCGCGCCGATCCTTACCCCCAGCGCGCACAGCGTGGGCTGCTGCTCGCTCGCGGTGCAGTACATCGCCAGATCCTCCGCAATCTCTCCCGAGACCAGAGCGCTCTGCCCGATATACGGCTGCTTCATGCCCATGTCGCGCACCGCTATCACGCGGCCTTCACGGCCTATCGCGCCGCCTACGTCCAGCTTGCCGTTGGGCTTGAGCGGCAGCTCAACCGACGGATCGCCGATAGAGGCCTTCAGCACGCCCGGACCGGACACGATCGTTAGCGCGCCCGCCGGGCCGCCGCCATTGAACGTCAAGGTCAGGCGCTCGCCCTTGCGCGGCGCGTTGAGCACAGCCGCCCCGGAAATGCCCCTGCCCAGCGCCGCGGCGCACACGCGGCTGGCGCGATGTATCCTCCGCGCCGTTTCCGCGGCGCGCGTAACGTCGCACAACAGCGCCCGCGCGGCTCCGGCCATTAATGTAATATGCAGCAGACGATCCGTTCGCATCCGGTTTCCTCCGAAAGACGCAAGCCTTGTATAACCATCCGGCTTCGCGCGGCAACGCTAGTCTTCCCTAACTGCGATGAAATGTATCCGTTCGTCGTCGGGCGACGGCGGATTAACGGACATGCCGCCGAAAGCCCGTACCTTTTTGTAGCCGCACTCGCGCAATAGAGCGGCTAGCCTGTCCGCGTCGTGCGCGCGCTGGACATGCGTCTCGCGGGCTGCGGCGTACCGTCCGTCCGGACCGCGCGTGAAGAACGTCAGGCGCATCAGCAGTACGCGCCGCGCCGCGTCGTACTCGTTGCGCCATAGGAACGCCGCGTCGTCCAGATCGTCGCCGAAACAGTTCCCGCCCAGCGTGCGCTCCAGCTTGCGCGCGCTGCTCACGTCAAAGAACAGCCCGCCGCCAGGCCTTAACGCTCCTAGAGCCGATAGGAAGAACCGCCGCGCGTCCGCGTCGGAGAGCAGGTAATTGACCCCGTCACACGCGCAGACTATCGCGTCCATGGGTCGATGCGCCGCGATCGCGCGCAAGTCCTGCCGTACAAACGGGATCATGATCCCGCGCGATCGCGCTTTTTCAGCCGCGGCGGACAACATCTCGACCGAGCGATCCGAGCCGATCATCCTGTATCCCCGGTCATACAGCGCGAGAGTCATATTGCCCGTGCCGCACGCGCAGTCCATCACGCTTACCGGATCGAGTCCAGCCTCGCGGAACAACTCCGCGTAGTGAGCCGCCCACGCCGGGTAGTCCACGTCCTCCATTAACCGATCGTACAGGCTGGCGAATGCCGCTTCGTACAAGCGTTACTCCTCGCGGCCTGGCTGGGGCATCGTCGGGTCGACCTCGTAATCCTCGTCCGTGTACTGGCGCAGGCCTTGATTGACCGGCGCGCCCTCTATGCGCGGGTTGATGTATTGGTCGAACAGCGCGTTCGCGTAAGACACGTATACGAATCGGTTCAGCCCGAAACCTATTATCAGGTAGAACAGCCCGAGTACGAGCAGTATGTATCCCATCCACGGCGTGAACCAGGCCAGAGCGAATCCCAGCGCGAGCGGCGCGAGCGCGATCAACCGAACGCCCACCGACTGCGGCAGCCTGCCTATCGACAGCACCACGGCGTTGCGTATCAGCGCGCCGAACTTCAACTCATATGTGATCATCAGCGGATACACGAGCGTGAGCGCCAGCAGCCACACCAGCGCGACCACCATCACCAGCATCTGCGGGATCATGAACAGGATATTATCAACCGCCATGCCGCCGTAGAACCGCCAGCACACAAGCGCTATCACGGGCAGCGCGCCGGTAATCGCCGATACCGCCAGCGCCTGTTTCCAGTTCGCCTTGACCGTATCCCAGAAGTCGCTCATGAAGAACGAGTGCTGATCCCGCGCCCAGTTGCGCAGTATCGCGGTCACGCCCGCCGTAAACGGGCCAGTGATCGCCAGGCACGGAGCCATGCCCAACAGATACTGGAACAGTATGTCAAAGCTCTGCAGCGTCCTCTCGCCCTCGCCCTGCGCGCCTTCCTGCGCCAGCGAGAACAGGACGGTGATATTCAGCAGCGTCCACAGTACGGCCGGGATAAAGAATATCAACTGGAATAGATTGGCGCGCACCACCCCGCTCCAGCGGATGCGCAACATCTCCCAGAACAGCGCCCAGCGATTCGCCGGAAGATCCTCCGGCCTGTAATCGCCTTTCCCGGCCTTGCCGTAGTACATGCGGTTGAAGAAGTTCCCCATCATATGGGCGCCGCCACCTTTCGCTCTCGATCATATTGAGCATTTTGCAACGATTCTTGTAGGATTATACCACAGACCGCAGCGCATGGGAAGCGCGGCGCGGGACGTTTTAAACCGCGCGGTACGCGGCGGGTTGTATCGCGCGCTCCGGTGTGATAACATATAAATATAGTAAGACGGCGGAGGTTCCTCGATGATCCAAGGCTCGCTGGGCGATACCCTGATTGGCAATGAAGCGCCCGAGATCCTGCCGCCCTACGAGGACGGCGTGTTCAAGTCTCTGCTGACGCGGCCTGAAGCGAAACCCGTTCTGCGC
>JAIRSO010000097.1 GCA_031255415.1 Oscillospiraceae bacterium | reverse complement strand
CTCATCCAGGTGTATATTCTTCTCCATGGGAGCCTCCTTGTGGTTTGGTTTGTCTTGCAACTCATCCTACCACCACCCGGCTCCCTTTTCAATTGTGCGAAACTTTGGGGACGTTATCTGTGAGTTTTTCCACGGCCAGATATTTAGTGTTGGTTTGTGTTTATAGGTTAGTCAAAGCTAATATAAGATATATATTCATTATGACACTTGAACTAATCTTCATCTTATTAACGGCAACCAGCTTGAAGGTTACAATAACACCGTTGCTTCCGATGCTAAAAGGCTGGCAATATACACAATTTAGAATGGATAAAACTGACATCAATGGCAGTAACAACCGTATGCACCGTTTATGCAACCATAACGGTGCATGGTTGCATCCAAATGCACCCTTATGGTTGCATAACGACGAATCGTGTTTTTGTATCCGAACTGCGCATTATAGGCAATCATCGCGGATCGAGACCAACAAACGGCGCGGTACTCAAGCCTTGACGCTTGATTCCGCGCCGTTTTGATCCGTCTTACCGCCCGCCTTGCCGCCCGCCTTGCGCTTGCGGTCATACTTTGCTAAAATCGTCCATAGATAAAGCGGGAGGAACAAATGGCGGCGAAGAAGTACGACGCGAGCGACATCCAGGTTCTGGAAGGCCTAGAGGCCGTGCGGGTGCGCCCGGGCATGTATATCGGCTCGACAGGCCCCAGGGGTCTGCATCACCTGTTATGGGAAATAGTGGATAACGCTATAGACGAAGCCGTGAATGGCTTCGCCAGCGTGATGAGCGTGACGCTGCACCGCGATGGCAGCGCGTCCGTTACCGACAACGGCAGAGGTCTTCCCGTCGATCCGCATCCGCTGCTGGGTGTGTCGGGCGCGGAGGTGATATTCACCAAACTGCACGCGGGCGGTAAGTTCAACCACGATCAATACCAGTATTCCGGCGGTCTGCACGGCGTGGGCGCGTCGGTGGTTAACGCGTTGTCGCAGTGGCTGACCGTGGAGATAGAGCGCGACGGCGGGCGGTTCGGCATGCGCTTTGAGAGCGGGTACAATCCAGCCGCGCAGAAGACCGAGGCGGGCAAGCCCGTCGAGCCGCTCAGGCGGCTAGGCCCCTCGCGCGCGCACGGCACCCGGGTGCGGTTCATGCCGGACGGCGCGGTGTTCGAGGACAGCCGCTTTTCCGCCGAGACCGTGCGCAGACGGCTGCGCGACCTAGCGTATCTGAACCAAGGCCTAAAGATAACGTTCATCGACGAGCGAGCGACCGATCCGGCGGAACGCGAGCAGACGTATCTATATGAAGGCGGCATCGCCGACCTCGTCCGCGATCTTAACAAGGATAAGTCGCCCCTGCATCCCGCGCCGATACTGTTCGAGGGTTCGCGCGACGGGATCCGCGTGCGCGCCGCGATACAGTATACCGACGACTTCACCGAGAACCTATTCTCATACGTGAATAATATCCCGACAGGCGAGGGCGGGACGCACGAGGCGGGATTCAGAGCCGGGTACACGAAGGCGTTCAACGAGTACGCGCGCCGCGCCGGATTCATAAAGGATAAAGATCCCAACCTAAGCGGCGAGGACACGCGCGAGGGCATGACCGGGTGCCTGTCGGTATACGTGCCCAATCCGCAGTTCGAGGGCCAGACCAAGAGCAGGCTGGGCAATACCGACGTAAGGCCGGCGGTAGAGTCGATGATCGCGGAGAAGCTGGGCGCGTTCATGGAGGATCTGAAGAACGCGCCGATAGCGTCAACGCTGGTCGAGAAGGCCGTGCGCGCGTCGAAGGTGCGCGAGGCCGCGCGCAAGGCAAGGGACTTAGCGCGCCAGAAGAATCAATTGGAAGCCGCGCCGCTGGTGGGCAAGCTGGCCTCCTGCACCGGACGCAAGGCGGAGGAGAACGAGCTGTTCATAGTGGAAGGCGATTCCGCCGGAGGCTCCGCCAAACAGGGCAGGGATCGCCGATTCCAAGCGATACTCCCGCTTCGAGGCAAGCCGCTCAACGTCGAGCGCAAGCAGTTGGATAAGGTGCTGGGCAACGAGGAATTCCGCACGATCATCACCGCGCTGGGCGCCGGGGTCGGCGAGGACTTTGAAACGCCCCAGCTCAAGTACAACAGGGTGATCATCCTGTCCGACGCGGATCAGGACGGCGCGCACATCCGCGCGATACTGCTGACGTTCTTCTTTAGGTACATGCGTCCGATGGTCGCGGAGGGTCATGTGTATATCGGACTGCCCCCGCTCTACCGAGTCCAGCGCGGCAGTACGGTAAGGTACGCTTACGACGACGCGGAGCTGCGCAGAATCACCAAGACCGTCGGACGCGATTATACCGTGCAAAGGTATAAAGGGCTGGGCGAGATGGACCCCGAACAATTATGGGAGACGACCATGAACCCCGCCAACCGCAAACTGCTGCGCGTCACGCTCGACGACGCGGCGGACGCGGAGCGGATGGTATCGCTGCTGATGGGCGAGCGGGTGGATCCGCGCCGCGAGTTCATCATCAAGCACGCGAACTTCAACAAGCGCGACACGTTCCAGGATTTCGACGCGAACCGCAAGGTTCCCGACTAACCCCACCCAAAACCACGCCAGCGAGGTAATCCATAGATGGCCAAACCTCCCTCCCGCGCCCCGATCCCCGAGCCAGCTCCCGACCAGATCCGTCCCGCCGGATTGGAAGATGTGATCGTCGAGGCGATGATGCCCTACGCCGAGCATGTAATCCTAGAGCGCGCGCTTCCGAGGGTCGAGGACGGATTGAAACCCGTTCAGCGGCGCATCCTGTTCGCGATGTCGGAACTGGGCACGACCCCCGACAAACCGCACCGCAAGAGCGTGCGCATCGTGGGCGACTGTCTAGGAAAGTATCATCCCCACGGCGACACGTCCGTGTACGACGCGATGGTTCGCATGGCTCAACCCTACTCGATGAGCGCGCCGCTCGTAGACGGACACGGCAACTTCGGCTCTATCGACAACGACGCGGCCGCAGCGATGCGGTACACCGAGGCGCGCATGGCTCCGCTTGCCCTGGAGATGCTCCGCGATCTGGACAAGGACGCGGTACCGCTTCGCCTGAACTTCGACGACACGCTCAAGGAACCGGAGGTCCTGCCCAGCCGTTACCCGAACCTGCTGGTCAACGGCTCGTCCGGCATAGCCGTCGGGCTGGCGACCAACATCCCGCCTCACAATCTAGGCGAGTCGATCAAGGCGGTGATAGTCCGCGTCGAGAAACCATCGTGCGCGCTTGACGAGATACTGCGCGTGATGCCGGGACCCGACTTCCCGACCGGAGGCCAGCTGCTCAAGACCGACGAACTGCGCGCCGCCTACGAGACCGGGCGCGGCAAACTGCCTCTGCGCGCGAAGGCGCACATAGAGGACTCGAGCGCGGGGCGCAAGCAGATAGTCATAACGGAGATGCCATACCAGATATCCAAGGCCGGATTGCTGGAGCGTATCCTCAAGACGACCGAGGAGAAGCGCGCTCTATTCGCGGGCGTGCACGATATCCGCGACGAGTCAGATCGCGATGGACTGCGCGCCGTCATCGAGCTGAAGCGCGAGATCGATCCGAACCGTATGCTAGCGTTGTTATATAAATATACGGATATGCAGATCACGTTCGGCGTGAACATATTCGTTATCGCGGACGGCAAGCCGCGCCAGATGGGTTTGCTGGCGATCATCGACGAATACATAGCGCACCAGAAACGCGTGATAACCCGGCGCACGCGCTACGATCTCGAGAAAGCCCAGGCGCGCGCGCACATACTAGACGGGCTGATCCGCGCGGTGGACGTTCTAGACGAGATAATCGCGCTGATACGCCGCTCGAAGGACGCGAAGGAAGCCAGAGCCGGACTATGCGCGCGGTTCAATTTCACCCAGGCGCAGGCGCAAGCCATACTCGACCTGCGTTTGCAAAGGCTGACCGGACTGGAGATACTCGCGCTTAAGAAGGAGCGCGACGAACTGCTGAAACAAATAACCCGGTTCGAGCGGATATTGTCGGATGAAAAGACGCTAACGAGCGTAATCAAGGACGAGCTGCGCGATGTGGCGAAGCGTTTCCCCATGCCGCGCCGCACCGAGATCATAGCGCCGCCGGACGAATCCGCGATCATAGAGACCGCCGCGCAGCCCGATCCCGAACCGATACGCGTGACGCTGACTCGCGGCGGGTTGCTGCGCCGGCAGTCCGGTCACGCCGACAAAAAGCAGGATAAACCAGCCGAAAAGGCCGCCGATCTCCCGCGCGCGCGTCTTGACATAATGGACGACGCGGCGTTGCTGCTGTTCACGGATCAAGGCAACGCGTACAGGTTGCCCGCATCGGCAGTACCTGAAGCGCGGTCGGCAAGGGATAGAGGCGGCGCGCTGCCCGCCCTGCTGGCTGGATTCGCGGACGGCGAGAATGTGGTTCGAATGTTTGCGGCGCGTCCCGGCGATTGGGAGAAACTGCCCGACCTATTATTTATATCGCGCACAGGGATGGCGCGCAGGTGCGCGGCGCGGGAGTTCGACGTAAACCGCCAGCGTTACGCGGCGGTGAAACTGAAACCCCGCGACAGCGTGATAGACGTGCTGACAATGACGGAAGGCAGCCATTTGATGATGGTGACGGAGCAAGGCATGGCGATAATGATCGATCCGTCGCCGATGGAGAGGGTATCGAGGGTATCGGCTGGGGTGATCGCGATGCGGCTGGACGTTACCGACCATGTGCTCGCCGCCATGACGCTGACGGCTGGCGAGGGCGAGCTGCTGATAGCGACGGACTCCGGATGCGGCAAGCGCATACTAGCCGCGGATTTCGATCCGCAGAACAGGGGCGGAAAGGGCGTGCGGTGCGTAACGTGGGCGAAGAACGGCGCGTCAGGCTCGCGGCTGATAGGCGCTCTGCGAGTGACCGTGCCCTGCGGCGTGCATTTCATCTTTAAGGATGGCGCGGCTCATAGATTCGCCAGCGAGGATTTCCGCCTGGCGGGAAGGGCTGATAAGCCGCATGTGATCGAGCTTGTGTCGGCGGATAATCCCGTCGCGGGGATCGCCGCGTGCGAGTAGAGGCGCGGAAGCGGCGCGTAAGAGTAGCGGAAGCGGTGCGCAAGAGTCGCGTAAGAGTTGCGGGAGGGTAGCGGAAGAGTAGCGAGAGAGTCGAAGCGGTGCGGCAAGGCTCGCTTCGACGGATCGCGGTCAATTACAAGAAATGGTTCCGCGAGGGCACGGCGATTCACAATTTTATATATTTGCGAACGGGAGTTCAATAAATTACACTGGCGTTATGGACGGCGTTGTGGTATAATGCAGGAAGTGTTTCGCAATCCTCCGTACCATAACCCTGAAAGGAGCTGCAGCCCAAAATGAAGCGCAATCAATTCGGACGAGCCATAGCGCTGGCGATATGCCTGACGCTGGCTCTATGCGCGTTCGCGCCGGTCTCGTATGCCGACGGCGCGTACCGCGTGCTCTATTCCTCCGAGGTAACGACGCTGAATTACCTCATCACCACCACGACCTCCGAGTTCAGGCTAGCCGCCAACTTTATCGACACGCTGATCGAGTATGATCAGTATGGAGTCATAAAGGAAGGCCTCGCCGAATCATGGGAGCTAAGCGAGGACAGCCTTACCTGGACGTTCCATCTTCGCCAGGGCGCGCAGTGGGTGGACGGCTCCGGCAATCCGGTTGCTGAAGTCACGTCCGCGGACTTCGTCGCCGCCGCGAAGTATATCCTAAACGCGCAGAACGCCTCGTCGTCGGCGAACGTGCTGTACGAAGTGATAGAAGGCGCGCGCGCGTACTATGACGGCACGTCCACGCCGGAGGAAGGCGCGGAGCCGGCTCCGGTAATGGAGTGGGATACCGTTGGGATAACCGCGCCGGACGCGTACACGGTGCAATACAAACTGATCGATCCGGTGCCATACTTCCTATCGATGACCACGTATGTATGCTTCATGCCCGTATACGAGCCGTTCCTGCTGGAGCAGGGCGCGTCGTTCGGGCTGGCGACGGGCAACGACACGCTGCTGTATAACGGCGCGTATTATCTATCGGAGTTCAAGCCCAACGAGAAGCGCGCGCTGACCCGGAACGATACAAACTGGGACGCGGGGAACATATTCATCGAGTCCATACAGTACACGTTCAACAAGGAAGCGCCGACCGTAGCGCCGGAGTTGTTCCTGCGCGGCGAGGTTGACGAGGCCTCGCTGGATTCGGCGGTAGCCGCGGAGTGGCTGGCCGATCCGGAGAAAGCCGACTTGATCCGTCCGATCAGGCAATCCGATTTCTACTCGTATTTCTACGGGTTCAACTTCAACCCGACGTTTGACGAGATATACGAGCCGGAGAACTGGAAGCTAGCCGCGAATAACGAGAACTTCCGCAAAGCGATTTTCTACGGAATGGATCGATACGGGAGCCAGTCCGTATTCGAGCCGTCGAATCCCGAATCGATCATATTCAACACGATAACCCCGCCTGAATTCGTGTCGCTGGACGGTCTGGATTACACGCGCGTAGGCGCGCTGGCTCCGATCACCGCGCTGGGTCTGGACACGTTCAACGAGGAGAAGGCGATAGAGCATCGCGACGCGGCGAAGGCCGAGCTGGAAGCGGCGGGGGCGACGTTCCCGATCAAGGCGCTGATGCCGTACCTGCCCACATCCAGCAGCTGGGCGGACGAGTGCGTGGTAGTGGAACAGCATCTGGAGTCGCTGTTAGGGGCGGACTTCATAGACGTAATAGTCTTTGCGGGGCCGTCGTCCGGGTTCCTGAACGAGACGCGCCGCAAGGGAAACTACGCGCTGCAGAAGCTCAACTGGGGACCTGACTACGCCGATCCGGTGACGTTCGCCGATCCGTTCGACTACGGCAACAACTACAACTTTATGGACAAAGGCCTAACGCAGTCCGACGAAAACGGGCCGATAGTGGATCAATACTACGCGCTAGTAGACAAGGCGCGCGCGATAGTGGGCGACACAGCCGCGCGGTACGAAGCGTTCGCGGAGGCCGAGGCGTTCTTTATCGATCACGCGATAGTGATACCGCTGGGTTACGAGGCCGCCGGGTACATCGGGACGCGCATAAATCCGTTCGAGGCGCAGTACGCGCCGTTCGGCATCTCGAACTATCGATTCAAAGGCCAGCAGCTGCTGGACAAACCGATGTCCACGGACGAATACTTTGACGCATACGACGCGTGGCTTGAGGCGCGCGAAGCGTTGACCGCAGAATAGACCGCCCGCCTGGAGGAACAACGCCGCACCGCCACATGGGTCCAGCGGCACGCTGGTCAGGGGATCAAAGGGGGTGAAGCCCCCTTGCGGGGGCGCGGGGGCAGTGCCCCCGCACCCCGATCCCGGCGCGGCGGACCGCCACAACAACGACCGCAAGCGAGGCTCCTTGTGACTCGATATATCGTAAAGCGACTAACCGCCGCAATCATAACGCTGCTTATCATTATCAGCGTGGTATTCATACTGGTGCGCCAGATGCCCATCGAGGGATATTTCGACAACTTCGACAAACTGGACGCAAGCGTCATCCGCGCGCGTCTGGTGCAGATGGGCTTAACCGATCCGCTGCCGACGCAGTTGAAGCGATTCCTGCTGAATCTGCTGCGCGGGGATCTAGGCACGTCGTCCAGATACAGCGTAGGCGTGCCGATAGGCCGCATACTGCTAACGAAGATACCCATCTCGCTTCAGCTAGGCCTTAGCAGCATGGCGCTGTCGTTACTGATGGGCGTGCCGCTGGGCGTAGCGATGGCGCGCTCCCAAACCCGATACAAGGCCAGGTTTTGGGACGCGATAGGGACGGTGTTCATCGTGTTCATAAACGCGGTGCCAGCGGCGGTATACCATATATACTTACAGGCGTTCGGCTCGCGCGCGCTGAACACGTCGATGTTGTTCAGCCGCGAACAGCCGCTGACCTGGGTGCTCCCGATCGTCTCGATGTCGCTGGGCAGCACGGCGTACTACGCGATGTGGCTGAGGCGGTACATGGTGGACGAGTTGAACAAGGATTACGTCGCGCTGGCGCAGGCGAAAGGCGTGACGAACCAAAAGGTCCTGGCGCGGCACGTATTCCGCAACGCGTTCGTGCCGATGATACAATACCTGCCCACGTCGCTGTTATACACGATAAGCGGATCGATATACGTCGAATCGTTATACTCGATACCGGGGATGGGCGGCTTGCTGGTGGACGTGATACGCCGGCAGGATAATCCGATGGTGCAGATATTGGTAATAATATATAGCTGTATAGGCGTGGTGGGATTGCTGCTGGGCGATATGCTGATGGTCGCGATCGATCCGCGCATCAGTTTCGCCAAAAAGGCTGGCGCTCGATGATCCGCCCCAGCGCGGCGATCTCCCGCAAGCTGGAGGAATCGCGGGCAGTCGAGGCTATCGCGGACGGTTCGCCGCCGCGCGATCCCAGCCTGTTCATGGAACAGCCGTTCGACCGCTCGAACGCGGAGCGGATTGGTTATTCCAACTATTCATACTGGGGCAGTACGTTCCGCGCGTTCCTCAAGCGGCCTATCGCGGTAATACTGCTATGCGTGCTAGCGGCGCTGATAGCGTTCACGTTCATACAGCCAAAACTGCCCGGGCAGTATCCGGCGACGCTAATCATCAACCATCCGCTGACCAAGCGCCAGCTAAGCAGCGTGCCGCCGACGTTATCGACCGTGCTGACCACCGCCGGGGAGGGCACGCTCCTGACCGTGCGCCCGTATGACGATCCGGAGTGGGCGGCGGTAACGAACCTGGTAAGCGTGATACAGAGGCGGACGAAGTTCACGGTGCTGGAGTACGCCGGGGACTGGCTGCGCGCGCGGGTCGGGGACGATGAAGGCTGGATAGCGAACGATTTCGCGAACAAGCTGAAACTGCCCGACGATCCAGCCGCGGTACCGTATGAGTCGCAATCCAACTTCCCGGTGAACATGTTCCTCTCGCCCAACGATTACACCAGCGCGGGCAACGAGTTATTCGCGAGGCGTTCCGATCTGCTGATAGACGAGACGGGCGGGAGCGCGGTAACTATTCGTGAAACGCCGCTGCGGATATTGCCTTATCAGAATGGGTTCTGGTTCGGCACCAATCTAATCGGGCAGGACTTATGGGCGCTGGTATGGTCTGGAACGAGGACGTCGCTGTTCATAGGGTTCATGGTGGCGCTGATGGAGGCCGGGATAGGCATACTGATCGGGATAGTCTGGGGCTACGTGCGCCGCCTGGACAGGATACTGACGGAGATATACAACGTACTGGATAATATACCGACGACAATAGTGCTTATATTAGTATCGTATATCATGAGGCCGTCGGTGCGGACGCTGATATTCGCGATGTGCCTGACGACATGGGTCGGCATGGCGCGGTTTATCCGCAACCAGATCGTGATCATCCGCGATCGCGATTACAACCTGGCCTCTCGATGCCTAGGCACGCCGCTCCCGCGCGTGATCGTCCGCAATCTCCTCCCCTACCTGGTATCGGTGATCATGCTAAGGATGGCGCTGGCGATACCCAGCGCGATAGGCAGCGAGGTATTCATCACGTATATCGGACTAGGACTACCGGTAAGCGTTCCGTCGCTGGGCAATCTGATCAACGAGGGGCGCAAGCTGCTCTCCACCTCGCAGAGTTACCAGCTGGTATTCCCGACGATCGTATTATCGATCATAACCATATCGTTCTACATGATCGGCAACGCGTTCGCCGACTCCGCCGATCCGAAGAACCACCGCTAACTATTCGTTAAAGTTGGTGCAATGATGCAGCGTGAGAATAATCCAGTGTTATCCGTTCGTGATTTGGTTGTGGAGTTTGAGCTGCGCGGGCAGACGCTGACGGCGGTAAGGGGCGCGTCGCTGGAGTTGTACGGCGGCGAGAGCCTGGCTATTGTGGGCGAATCCGGCAGCGGCAAGTCCGTGCTGGTCAAGTCGCTGATGGGCATGCTGGATAAAAACGGAAGGATCGCGGGCGGATCGATCACATACGACGGTCGGGATCTGACGCGGTTCACGACCGAGCGCGAGTGGCTGACGATACGCGGGCGCGAGATCGCGATGGTCATGCAGGATCCAATGACCAGCCTGAACCCGCTCAAGACGATCGGCGAGCAGATAGGCGAGGCCATAGCGCTGCATCAAAACCTGCGCGGCACGGCTAAGCGCGACGCGATACACGGGATGATCAAGGACGTAGGGATATCCGATCCGCTGGGCAGGGCGAAGCAGTACCCGCACGAGTTTTCCGGCGGGATGCGCCAGCGCGTGGTAATCGCGATAGCGATGGCGTGCAGGCCGAAGATACTCATCTGCGACGAGCCTACCACCGCGCTGGACGTAACGATACAGGCGCAGATACTCGAACTGATAAAAACATTACAAAGAAGGTATAATCTAACCGTCATATACATTACGCACGACTTGGGCGTAGTGGCAAGGGTGGCGGACAGGGTAGCGGTGATGTACGCGGGGGAAGTGGTGGAGCAAGGCACGACGGAGGAGGTATTTTTCGAGCCGGCGCATCCTTACACGTGGGCGCTGTTATCGTCTCTGCCTCAATTAGGCCGCAAGGGCGAGATGCTCTACGCCATCGAGGGCACGCCGCCCAGCCTGTTCGAGACGATCAAGGGCGACGCGTTCGCGCCCAGGAACACGCGCGCTCTGCGCATAGACGCGCTGTACGCCCCGCCCAGCTTCCAGATCACCCCGACCCACAGCGCAAAGACATGGCTTCTCGATCCCCTCGCGCCAAAGATCGAACCGCCCGAAGTGATACGCAGGCTTAAGGGATAATGATAAGGCGGGGGCGGCTGGCGGTCATTGTCGAGTCGCGCGCCTCTTGCCGGAGGCCAGGATCACGAGCAGGGCAATCGCGCTAGCCCAACCCATCATAGGATAGGCCGCGCCGATGATCCTGTTGAACCCAATCAAGCCGCAAGCCGCGGTCAGTATCGCCGCGGCAGGATAGCCGACCCACTCCGGAGCCTTAATCATGCCCGCCATGGAGCGCAGCATCGCGATAAGCGTGGTCATCATGGCCATCAGCATCGACGCTGAAGCTAACAGCGCCGCAGCGGTCGAGCCTCTGGCTAGCGCTAGCATCGGCAGGGCGGCGTGCCCTACCCTCGCGGCGTGGGGCAGGAGCGCACCGTTAGCGGCGGCAAGCAATCCGCCTATCATAGGCGTAAACCATAGCGCCACCCTACCCTGATACCCGGCGCTCGAGCCTCGCGCCGCTTCGCACAGTACGCCGCAGCCCAGCGTCACGTTCAAGCAAGCGTAGCCTACCGCCAGCGGAATCGCCGCCAACCCCGACGCGGCTGGCTCGGACGGTATCAAGCCGGACAAACTCCGCCCGCGCCACGCCAGCGCGATATACAGCAGGCCGCATATCGGCAGCAGAAAGCCGCCCCCCGCCGCCAGCGCGCCGACCCCGCGTCTAGCCCAGACCGTACCCATTATCACGGCGGCTGCCAAGCCAAGCTCATAGGCGCGCGGCACGGTCATTGACAGAGCGGCGATCTCGCCGACCCCGCTAGCCATCGCGCCAGCCGTCACGAGCATCATCACGGCGTAAAGAGCGGAGCATACCCTGCCCGCGCTATCGCCCAGCGCGCGCGAGCATAGCTCCGCGAACGATCCCGCGCCCAGCGCACCGCCCAGCCGCATCACGCCAAACGTCAGCAATCCGAACGCGGCGGCGGCTGCGGCAACGCCCAGCCAAGACCACGCCCCGAACCGCGTAAAGAAAACCATAACCTCGCGCCCCGACGCAAACCCCGCGCCAATGACGGTAGCCAGTATAGCCAGCGCGGTTTGGGTCTCGCCAGGCGGGCCGCCGCGATTGAATCGTTTGGTCATGACGCTCGCCCCCTCGGGTGAGGATATGCCCGCCGCGGCTCGATATGCTTCGGTAATTATGAAGCGCGCCCCATCAGTCGATCAGAGAAGATGGATGCCGCTCTGTCGATCGGTGATGAACGCCCCCAGCCACATCGATACTCCATAATCAATGATACTCCCCCGCGTTGATCATCCCCTCCTGCCATGATATAATCATCACAGCCAAGAACCACTGTCATGAACGGAGGCCTCCTATGAACTGGCAAGGCAGACTGAAAGCACTCACCTTCAGCTACGACGACGGCGTCGAGCAGGACGTTCGATTAATCGACATATTCAACCGCTACGGAATGAAGTGCACATTCAACCTCAACAGCGGTCAAGCGTCGCCATCCAACAGTTGGACAAGGGACGGCGTGACGATCCGACGCATCGACTCATCGCGGTATCCCGACATATACCAAGGCCATGAGCCAGCATGCCACTCGCTGACCCATCCACGCCTGGAGGAACTCCCCGACATAGAGATCGACCGCCAGCTTCGCGAGGATAAGTCAAACCTTGAGCATTGGTTCGGCGTGAAAATACAGGGCATGGCTTATCCGTATGGCACGTATGACGAACGCGTGATCAGCGCCGCGTCAAAGAACGGCTTGCGCTACGCGCGCACCACCATCTCCACGCGTTCATTCGACATGCCCGCCGACCTGATGCGCCTGCCCGCGACCTGCCATCACAACGATCCCGCGCTCCCCGATCTGATAGACCGATTCCTCGCGCTTAAGCCGGATCAGCCCGCGCTGTTTTACATATGGGGTCATAGTTATGAGTTTGATATTGACAATAGCTGGAAGGTAATAGAGGACGCTTGCGCGGCTCTGTCTGGACACGACGACATTTTCTATGGAACCAACGCCCAGACTCTGTTAAGCTGAACGCTAACGGATCGTCGTATAAAATCGCCGCGGAAAAAAATGAAGCCGGTTTGAATCGCAGACGCGGCTCAAACCGGCTGATGAGGCGTATGTTAACCTCCGAACCTGGCGGAGGCTCCAATCGCCGAGGTAATCGCTCTTGACGATACCGGCACCGTCCGGCTGAACGCGGCTTTCATCTCCGGCATAGCCCTCATAGCGGTCTCGTATCCGATATCCGCGAATTCATCCATATTATCAAATGAGAACATTCCATTGCCGCGCGGCAGTATCACATCTAATACATAAGTCGCGTGGCGGCGCTGCTGGCGCTCGAGCTGTTTGCCCACCGCCTTGATCATCGTGCGCGCCACTCCCACCACGTCGTCAGGCCTGGACGAATCCTCGCCTTCCACCGTCAAACTAACCCCCATCACGCGATCCGCACCCATGCGCGTTACGGGCGAGACGGGCAGATCCATCAACACGCCGCCGTCAACGAGCAGTTCCCCCGCCTGCGGCTTTGGCACGAACACGATCGGTATCGATACCGAAGCCCGCACCGCCGCAGACAGCGGTACGTCCAGCTCCCAGTGATCCGGCCCGCGCTCCGCCGGAGGCCTCGACGCGTACAATATCAAATCGCCGGAAACCAGATCCACCGACGGGATTACCAGCGGCATGCGCGCGTCGCGGATCATCGCGCCTTCCAGATGGTCATCCATCAGCCGCTCCAGGCGATTGCCCTTGAACACGCCCAGATAGTTCAGCTCGCGCCTCGCGAACCAATGCCCCGCCATCTTCAGCAAACCGCTCACGTTCAAGTCCAGCAGTCGCGCGCCCATCTGCCGAACGTCCGCGAACAGTTCCTCGACATCGCTCAGCTTGCCGCGCCACGCGTAAGCCGCCGCCGCCATCGATCCCGCGCTGGTTCCGCCTATCGCCTCCGGGAGCAGACTGGCCTCGGTCAGCGCGCGCAGCACGCCCAAGTGCGCGGCGCCCAGCGCGCCGCCGCCCTGCAGAGCCAAACCAAACATATTACCACACCTCCGCCTCCACGTCGTGAAAGACTATGCCGGGTGCGGCGCGCGCATGACATAGGCGCGGCGCTACTGCTCCTTGACCAGCGCGATCGACTCCGAGGCGGGCGTCTCGAACGTGAAGCGTCCATCCTCGTCCGTCCTCGACCATGACACGCGCGTGTTCTGCGCGGCCTGGCGCAGCGCCTGTACTTGACGCCTGGATAACGATTCGGGCATGCCCATCTTCAGCCACACCGTATACGCCCAGCCGTTATCCCGATCCAGCGTCTCGATCATCACGCGCGAGTAGGGGCGCATGCCCTCGAACGCGACGCTCCCCGGCGCGCCGGGTTCATACCAAGCCAGAGCGCTCATGCGGCCTAGCATGTCGCGGGTTAATATCCAGTTCGGGCCTCGCGAGGCTAACTCGTCGCCTAGCGCGTCCATCATGCGGTACGCGTGCGCGGCTGGCTGCTGCACGCCCCAGCCGTCGATCAGATACGCTCCCGCCCCGCATAATCCGCTGAAACTAGCCAGCGCCATCGAGTCCAGCGAGTCCAACGGACGCTCCCCGCTCAAGTATCGTCGGGCGAGAGCTATCGCGTCTGATAATCCATTCTTTGGCGAATGCGCCTCGCACACCGCGTCCCAGTGCACGGGTATGCCCGTGTCCAGCTCGCCGATCTCCTGCCCCACCCTCGACGCGTTCTCCGGCACGCCGCTTATCACTATGAAATCCGGTTTCGATCCGCTGGCCGCGCAGCTTGACAACGCGGAGGCCAAGCCGCCGCGCTCGCCGATCAATCTGCGCGGAGGTCCCGCCGTGATCAGCGCTCCGGCGCACAGGCCGGAGTCCATGCGCTTGAGCGACTGAGCGTGTTTGGAATATCTGGAGTTCTGCGGGATCTCGAACCTCCACGCGCGCGCGCGCTTCACCCCGTATCGGGCGATGATATGCCTGGCGAACGAATCCAGGTTATCGCAAGCGTCGGGCGCGTCCAGCCGCGCCACCGGCGATACGTTAAGATCGGCTAAAAAATCGCACAGCGCGTCTATCTCCCTTGTGCTCCTCGCGTCCAGGCGGTTCCAGCCGGATATCCTCGCGCGCTCGAACGCGCAGTTGCGCGCCGCCATGCTGAATTGGTTCTGCCAGTCCGCGCGCAGTCCGTCGGCAGCCTCGCCCGCGCCCACGCACGCTCGCCATTTCCGCCGGAGTTTACCGCCCGGCGCGTTCATCGTGTCCAGTGACGGCAAACGCCCACCTCCTTTGCCGATTGCCTCGCTACAAAAGGTTATGTGCCCGCGCTTGACCGCTATGAAGATTAGTTCCCCGTTTCCCACAAGAAGAATTCTTTTGGAAGGGATTGACTGTTACAACTCTGTGTGGTATAATACTATTTGAGGTTGTATGGGTCCCGTACAAGAAAGGTTTTGGAGGTGTATATGACGCGCGAACAGGCCAGGGCGGCGCTGTGCATATGGGCGCACAGCGCCTTGATACGCAAAGCGATATCGGATTTGATTGAGGAAACCTCGGGCCGCGCGCAGGCCGCGCGGGACACGCCCGTTCATATTCATATGGAAGAGACCGCCGTCATGACGGGGCGGCACGGGGACGGGGTAGGGTACGCGGCGGACGCGGCGCGCAGACTGGAGCGGCAGACGAGATACCTGCGCGCGCTGGCGAAAGGCGCGGCGGGGATCGCGGGCATGGCGGACGAGTGCGTTCCCGGCGATCCCGGCATAGTCCGCGCACTGAAGGCGCGAGCGAGATCGGGAGGGACATGGCGCGACATAGGCGCCGCGTGCCAGATCAAGCCCTCCGCCGCGCTGGACGGGTATCTAGCCGCGCAAAGGGAACTGGTCAAGCGTCCGTGGTCGGATAGGGAGACGGCGGTGGTAATATTCGCGTATAAATTTGTAAAGAACGGGGAACTACCGCGCGCGCTGAAACAAACCGGGATGCGCCCGCCCCTAGCCAAGGCCTGGCGCGGATGATGTTTTGGTGATGAGCAGCCGCGTCCGCGCGTAACCTTATAAGGGTTATAATGGCAGTATTACGCGCCGGATGCGAGGAGGGACCTATATTGGAAATCAGGCCTGGCAATCCAAACCGCAGTGTTAATCCGACGAACGACGCTTCAGCCGTGCCGGTGCGTCCGGTGCGCGCGAGGCCGGTGGAAGGCGCGCAGCCTTTGACGAATATGGTTGGGCAGGCAGGATCGGCCGGGCTTGTTGGATCGACGGGACCGGCTGGAGCGACGGGTCCTGCCGGGCCGACCGGACCGATGGGGCCGACCGGGCCTAGAGGATTAGAGGGGCCGCAAGGACCGGCGGGGGAGACCGGGCCGACTGGCCCCAGAGGGCCGCTGGGATCGCAAGGGCCGATAGGGCCGACGGGTCCAAGAGGCCCTGTAGGCCCCGAAGGCGAGGTGGGCAGACGCGGGCCGGAAGGCCCGACCGGGGCGATGGGTTCGCAAGGCCCGCGAGGTATGGCGGGACCTAGAGGGGAACGCGGTCTGCAGGGCGTAATTGGACCGACGGGGCCAAGTGGGCCGAAAGGGCCGGCAGGCATAAGAGGCGCGGCGGGGCCGGAGGGGCCAAAGGGCGATACGGGACCCGAAGGACCAAGGGGCTTGAAAGGGGATACCGGACCGGCAGGGCCTCAAGGTCCTGAAGGGCCTAGAGGATTAAGAGGGCCAAGAGGCGAGGACGGCGTTGGAGCGGTACCTCCGCCGATATATGGATATAAGCATCTGACCGCGAGGAGCAAGGAGTTTTACGAGGCCGTGACCGAGCCTGTGATTAAGCTGGATTCGGCTGGGCTGATGGAGGGGGTGGGCGAAGATAATACCGGAGCGATGATTGTTCAGGAAGACGGGGTTTATGAGATCAGATATATGTTAAGGGTGCAGGAGGCGGAGCACGCGTCGTCGATGAGCGTGAGGGTTACCAGGAACGGCGAGGGATTCGAGGACGACGAACCCGCCAAGCAGGTGGTCGGCACGACGGATCATCAGGGTTTGCCGATACCCGCGTCGTTTGACGGATTCATGGCGGAGAGACTGCGCCGGGGAGACGCTTTGAGGCTGGAGCATGACGCGCCTTGCGTAATCTGGCTGCAGCAGGGACGCAGCGCTGCGTTATACCTGCGGCGCGTTGGTAATTGAGTGGGGTTCGACGGTAAGCGACCCGCCGCGATCAATCTATGGATATAGTCCGGCTGAAACGATCCGTCGGGATCAACCCGTGGATGTAGTCCGGCTGAAACGATCCGTCGGGATCAACCCGTGGATATAGTCCGACTGAAACAATCCGTCGGGATCAACCGCACCGCGACTGTCAAGATGGGTTCAGCGCCGCGCTGAACCCATTCGGACGCGGCACGAGACGATCCCGCGATTATATCATCCCTCTGTAAGGATCGCCGCTCGAGCGCATGGCCAGTATCTCCGTGAATAATCCCTTCGCTTGCGGCGGCAGTGACTGCGCGTGCAGCTCCACGCACTTGCTGGAGTGCAGCAAACCCTTATCATCCACGCGTTTTTGTCCGTATATACGAAGCAGCCGCGCCGCGCGGTACCAGCAGAACGTGTTAGGCCCGGACTCGCATACATACGGCAGATCGGCGGCGGAAGGCTCGGCTTCGTCGCCGTCTAGCCCTATCGCGTTGATCACGCCCAGAAATACCGGGATGATCCTCTCGTCCAGCATGCGTATATCCAACGTTGCCGACCGCTTGCGCCTCGCGTCGCGCGAGCCCGACGGCTCCAATGGATCGGCTTCCTCGAGGATCGGCTCGGTCACGGTCAGCACGCCTCGCGCGCGATCCCACGATAGTTCGTTGTCGGGAGTCGCGATAAACAGCGGGGGCTGGCTTATCGCGCGTTCAGGCCTGCGAGCGGCTGGCGAGTGGATCGAAACGCGGCGGCGCTTCTTCCCGGACAGCAGTCTATCGTATTTGGCTGGAACCTCGCCGCTTGAGGTATCGTCGGGCTCGGACGGCGTTTCATCCGGCAGTTCTATTATGTGTTCGTCCGTGTCGTCGATTATATCGTCGCCGGTATCGGCTGATGTTTCGCCGACGTCCGGCGGTTCATCGATATCGCCGTCCGCGAAACTGTCCTCCGACTCCGCCTCGTATGGCATCAGCCTCGACCATAACGCGCGCAGAGCGTCGCTGATATGCACCGTCGCCCGCGTCACAGCGGCGCGGACATACTCGAACGGTTCGCCTATGTCCTCTTCCGGGTAATCGTCCGTTTGAGGATCAATTCCATCGATTGCGTCGATATCGTCATCGGGCAGTTCGCCGCGCCCGTCGTACAGTTCTTCGCTGTTATCCAGTCCGGCTTGCATCAAATCCCCTCCGCGGCAATAGACATACGTTGTTTCAATATAACGCGCGAGAGAGGCGGTTTGTTCCCAGCAACTGGATGGACTGGAAAATATCCGCCAATGCTTGCGCTTCGCGCCAGAATGACGCATAATGGCATCCGCGTATAAATTAACGGGAGTCTATGGAATCGGGGAGGTGCGGCTATGTCCCGCGTTTATAATTTCGCGCCTGGGCCGGCGGCGCTGCCGCTGCCCGCGCTGGAGCGCGCCGCGAAGGAGCTGGTTGAGTACGGCGGCGCAGGCATGTCGGTGATGGAGATGAGTCACCGCTCGAAGATGTACCTGGAGATATTCGATCGGGTGAAGTCGCGTTTCAACAAGCTGATGGGCGTGCCGGATGGTTATACGACGCTGATGCTGCAGGGCGGGGCTACCGCGCAGTTTGCCGCCGTGCCGCTCAATCTGCTGGGCGAGAACGGATCAGCCGCGTATGTAAACAGCGGCAACTTCGCGCGCGGCGCGATGAACGAGGCGGGGAAGTACGGCGTGATATCGGTGGCTGGCGACAGTTCAGACGACGGATACACGCGTATACCCATCGTCGATACCGATAAGCTTGACGGACGCGCTTATCTGCACATCACGACCAACAATACGGTGTACGGCACGCGCTGGCCTAGCTTGCCCGACTCGCCGATCCCGCTGGTCGCGGACATGTCCAGCAACATCTTGAGCGAGAGGTACGACGTAACGCGGTTCGGCGCGATATACGCCGGAGCGCAGAAGAACATAGGCCCGGCGGGGCTTACGATTGTGATCGTCCGCGACGAGCTGCTGGGTCGCGCGCGCCGCGACTGCCCATTGATAATGAATTGGAAGGCGCAGGCCGACGGCGGCTCCATGCTGAACACGCCGCCATGCTACGCTATATATATGGCGGGATTGTGCCTTGACTGGCTGGATGAGCAGGGCGGGGTCGCGGGTATCGAGTCCGTCAACGTCGAGAAGGCGCGGACGCTGTACGAGACGATCGACGAAAGCAAGCTGTTCGCCAACCCTGTCAAGCCCTCCGACCGATCGCGCATGAACGTTGTGTTTACTACGGGGGACGCGGACAAAGACGACGCGTTCTGCAAGGCCGCCGCGAAAGCGGGATTGGTCAACCTGAAGGGGCATCGCGTCGTGGGCGGGATGCGCGCGAGTATATACAACGCTATGCCGCTGGAAGGGGTGCGCGCGCTGACGGCGTTCATGAAGAAGTTCGAGAGGGAGAATTGACATGTATTCGATCCTGACTATGAACTCGATATCCTCCGTCGTCAACGAGGCGCTTGCGGGCTGCTCGGTCTCGCCAAGCGAGCCGTCTCCGGACGCGCTGATCGTGCGCAGCGCGGAGCTTAAGGATTATAAGCGCGGAGCGAATCTATGCGCGATAGCGCGCGCGGGAGCGGGGGTGAACAACATCCCGGTTGACGCGTGTTCCGCGGAGGGGATCGTCGTGTTCAACACCCCCGGCGCGAACGCGAACGCCGTCGCGGAGCTGGTGATAACCGCGATGCTGATGACGGGCCGCGACATACTGGGCGGCGCGGAGTGGGTGCGCACGCTCAAGGGCAGGGACGGCATAGGCAAACTGGTCGAGAAAGAGAAGTCGCGCTTCGTCGGGCCGGAGCTTCGGGGCAAGAGCCTGGGCGTGATAGGGCTGGGCGCGATAGGCGCGCTGGTCGCGAACGCGGCGACGGCGCTGGGCATGGAGGTATACGGGTATGATCCGTTCGTCAGCGTCGAGCATGCGTGGGCGCTATCGCGCTCGGTGAAGCGGGTGAAGGATCGCGGCGAGTTGATCCGATCGAGCGATTATGTGACTATACACATTCCGCTGGCGGAGGATACGCGCGGGCTGTTCGACGCGGCGATGATCGCGAAGATGAAGGACGGCGCGACACTGCTCAACTTCTCGCGCGGAGAGCTGGCCGACTGCGGCGACGTGATCGCGGCGGTGCGCTCGGGCAAGCTGCGCGCATACGCGACGGACTTCCCGTGCGAAGGGATGCTGGGCGTGCCGGGGATATTGAGTCTGCCGCATCTGGGAGCGTCGACTCCCGAATCGGAGGAGAACTGCGCGCGGATGGCGGCGGAGCAGCTGCGCGACTTTTTGGAATACGGCATAATCCGCAACAGCGTTAACCTGCCCGACGCGGATTTACCAAGAACGAAGGCGAACAGAGTGACCATAGTGCACGGCAACCTGCCGGGGATACTGGGCGCGATAACCAGCGTGATGGCGGAGGATCGCGTCAACATAGCCAACCTGACCAATAGCTCGCGCGGGGATATCGCGTATACCGCGCTGGATATAGACGGCGCGTTCACGCCGGAGATGGTAGGCAGGCTAAGCGGGCTGGAGAATGTACGGAGGGTTAGGGTGATTTAATAAAAACATCGGCTTCTCAAAATAAATATTGACAACACCCCCCGCGAGGCATATAGTAGCTATGGCGGTTAATACTAACATCGCCATAGCTTCTTTTCATCCCCGGACACGCGGAAGGAGGTGCGAGGCATGGAGCTGTCGGACAGTCGAAGTCCCGAGTATCGAAGACCTCGCACTAACGTGTGGAAGGGGGCGCATCGCCGATGCGTTTATTTGGCCGCGAGTTTTTCAGCGCGCGGAATTCCTATGCGCGCGTAACCACCCCGGGCGCGGAGCGCGCCCGCGAGCGTCTGCTGCTGGCAGCCGCGAAGAAGCAAGAGGATCTGTTCGATTACTTCGAGACGGATATGAACGGCTATGACGAAGACATGGCCGATCGCATGCGCGAATACTACGGTCCCAATAAACTGACCAAAGCCAAAAAAGAATCCATGGCGCGCAAGGTATTCGGGGCGTTCGTGAACCCGTTTACCGTTGTGCTGTTCGTGCTGGCGGCGATCTCGCTGGCAACGGACGTTATCGCCGCGAAACCCGGTATGCGCGATCCATCCGCCGTGATCATCATTATGACTATGATAACGGTTAGCGGGTTGCTGCGGTTCGTGCAGGAGGCGCGCAGCGGACAGGCCGCGGAGAAACTATCGGAGATGGTCGAGACGACTATCGCGGTGAAGCGGCTCGACGAGGACCGGAAAGAGATCCCGATCGACGAGATTGTAGCGGGCGACATACTCTATCTCGCGGCGGGGGACATGGTGCCCGCCGACGTGCGCGTCGTCAAGGCGAAAGACTTATTCGTAAGCCAGGCCTCGCTGACGGGCGAGAGCGAGCCGGTAGAGAAATACGCGCACACGTACAACGAGGAAAACTCGCGCGGCAAAAACCCGCTGGATTACAATAATCTGGCGTTCATGGGCAGCAACGTTATATCCGGATCGGCGACGGCGCTGGTGATAGCGGTGGGCGACGACACCGTATTCGGCGGGATCGCGCAGCGGCTTCAAGCGAAGAAGGATCCCACGTCGTTTGAGAAGGGCGTTAACGGGGTGTCCTGGGTGCTGATCCGGTTCATGATGGTGATGGCTCCGGTAGTGCTGTTCGTGAACGGGTTCACGAAGGGCGATTGGATGGAGGCCGCGCTGTTCGCGCTGTCGGTCGCGGTTGGATTGACCCCCGAGATGCTGCCGATGATCGTCTCCGCGAACCTAGCCAAAGGCGCGTCGGCTATGTCCAAGAAGAAGGTTATAGTAAAGAACCTCAACTCCATCCAGAATTTCGGCGCGATGGATATACTGTGCACCGACAAGACCGGAACTCTGACGCAGGATCGCGTTACGCTGCTGCGCTCGATGGACGTGCACGGCAACGAGGATCAGCGGGTTCTGCGCCACGCGTACCTGAACAGTTATTACCAGACGGGGCTGAAGAACCTGATGGATATCGCGATAATCAAGTACGCGACGGAGCGCGGGCTGGTGGACGCGTGGCATAACTACCGCAAGATGGACGAGATACCGTTTGACTTCAACCGGCGCAGAATGAGCGTGGTGGTAGCGAACGGAAAGACCCAGCTGATATGCAAGGGCGCGATCGAGGAGATGCTGCAGGTAAGCGGCTTCGCGGAGTATCGAGGCGAGGTAGTGCCGCTGACGGACGAGTTAAAGAGCGAGATCCGCCAAACGGTGGCGCAATTGAACCTAGACGGGCTGCGCGTGCTGGGCATTTCGCAAAAGAGCAACCCTTCGCCTGTGGGCGCGTTCTCCGTAGCGGACGAGCAGGACATGGTACTGATGGGATACCTGGCGTTCCTAGATCCGCCCAAGGAGAGCACGGAGAGGGCGATCCGCGCGCTGAGCGAATACGGCGTAGGGGTGAAGATACTAACGGGCGACAACGATTCAGTCACGAGGTGCGTTTGCCTGCAGGTAGGCTTGCCGGCGGAGCGTATCCTGCTGGGTTCGGAGGCGGAGGAACTGGACGACGAGGCGCTGGCCGAGGAAGTCGAGCGCACGACGGTATTCGCGAAACTCTCTCCGGCGCAGAAGGTGCGGATCGTGGCGGCGCTGCGGCGCAATGGGCACACGGTCGGGTACATGGGCGACGGGATCAACGACGCGGCGGCGCTGAAGGAAGCCGACGTAGGTATATCCGTAGACAACGCGGTGGACATCGCGAAGGAATCGGCGGACATAATCCTGCTGGAGAAGGATCTGATGGTGCTGGAGCAGGGCGTGATCGAGGGGCGCAAGACATACGCGAACACGATCAAGTATATCAAGATGACCGCGTCCAGCAATTTCGGGAACATGTTCTCCGTGCTAGCGGCGAGCGCGTGCCTGCCGTTCCTGCCGATGCTGCCGATACAGATACTCACGCTGAACCTGCTGTACGATATCAGTTGCATCACGATCCCGTTCGACAATGTTGACGCTAGTTATCTGCGCGTGCCGCGCCGCTGGGATCCGTCGTCGATCAGCCGGTTCATGATGTGGATCGGACCCGCGTCGTCGGTATTCGACGTTACAACGTACTTGTTGTTATACTTCCTTATCTGCCCGGCGGTATTCGGCGGATCGTATCACACGTTGGGAGCGCAGGCGCGGCTGGGGTTCATGGCGTTATTCCATACGGGATGGTTTGTCGAGTCGTTATGGAGCCAGACGTTAGTTATACACATGATACGCACGCCGCGCATACCGTTCGTGCAATCGCGCGCCAGCTGGAAGGTGACAGCGATGACCACGCTAGGCATAGTGGTCGGGACGCTGATACCATACACATCGTTTGGGCGCATGGTGAAGATGAACGCGCTGCCGGCCATGTTCTTCCCATTGCTTGCGGCGACGATACTGGGGTACATGGCTCTAGTCACGGCGCTCAAGAAGGTGTTCGTCAAGCGATACGGGGAGTTGTTATAATCTCATTAGGCGTATCAAGCGCCTCTTGAATCGCATGGAGCATAACCCCTCCAGTCGTCAAGGGTAGGGTGGAGATT
>JAIRSO010000072.1 GCA_031255415.1 Oscillospiraceae bacterium | reverse complement strand
ATCAACGATACCCATCCGCTGTGGCTGAAGGATCCCAAGGAAGCGGATGAAAAAGAATACAAGGAATTCTACTACAAGGTGTTCCACGAGTACGAAGCGCCGCTATTCTGGGTGCATCTGAATGTGGATTACCCCTTTAGGCTCAAGGGGATTCTGTACTTCCCCAAGCTGAAGCAGGACTTCGCCGGCATACAGGAAGGCCCGATCAAACTGTTCAGCGGGCAGGTGTTCGTCGCGGATAACATCAAGGAGGTTATCCCCGAGTTCCTCACCCTGCTCAAGGGCGTGATCGACTGCCCCGATCTGCCGCTGAACGTATCGCGATCGTTCCTGCAGAACGACGGGTATGTGAAGAAGCTGTCCGCGTACATCACGCGCAAAGTCGCGGATCGCCTCTCCAGCCTGTTCAACAACGAGCGCCAGAACTATGAGAAATACTGGGAGGATATCCATCCGTTCATCAAGTACGGATGCATGAGGGACGAGAGTTTCTATGACAAGGTAAAGGATATCCTCATATTCAAGACGACGGAAGGGACGTTCCCGACACGCGCGGAGTATCTCGAAAAGAATAAGGAGAAGGCGGAGAACAAGATATTCTACGCCACCGACGAACATCTGCAGGCGTCCACTATCGAGTTGTACAAGGATCAGGGTATCGACGTGGCGCTGCTGGACTCGCCGATCGACGTAAACTTTATATCGTTCCTCGAATACAAGGATCAACAGGTGAAATACGCGCGCGTGGACGCGGATCTCAGCGGACTGGAGAGCAAGGAGGGCGGGCTATCAGTCGATCTGAAGCGGCTGGAGGCTATGTTCCGCGACGCGCTGGATAAGAAAGACCTTAACGTATCGGTCGAGGCGTTGAAGGATGAGGCCGTGCCTGCGGTCGTGCTGGAGGAGGAACAGATGCGCCGCTTCCGAGACATGTCGCGATTCATGGGTCGCGATATGGGTATGGGTATGCCCGCGTCGGTCAAGCTGGTGCTCAACTCAAGAAGCCCCGTGGTCGAGGCGCTGAGCCGCAGAGACTCCGGAGAGGAAACCAACGATCTATGCCGTCAGATTTACGATCTGGCCGAGATGGCGCGCCAGCCGCTGGAGCCGGACGCGGCGAAACGGTTCATATCGCGCAGTTACGCGCTGCTCGCTAGGCTGGTTAAGGCTGTGTAAGGGGGGAACGGCTCCCTCCGTATTGTAAGGCATGGAGGATTCCTCGCGCAAAACCGCGGATATCCTCCATGCCTCCCGCGTTAAAGCACCCTTTTTTGTTTTTTATCTGGCATACACGCGAGAAATGTGTTACAATGCTGTTGCTTAATAAGGCAAGCGGCGTGTTTCGACATGCCTTGCAATAAGGAGGAGCGGTCTATGATTAAGGTCGCGATGATTAGCAAATGGCACGTGCACGCGGAGGGATACGCAAAACACCTGAAAGGTCTGCCCGACGTTAATATCAAGTACGTGTGGGACGAGGATCCCGCGCGGGGACTGCCGTGGGCGCAGGAACTGGGCGCGATATTTGAGCCGACTCTGCACGAACTGCTGGAAAAAGAGGATCTGGACGCGATAATCGTCTGCTCTCCGACGAATATGCATCCCGACATTATGCTTCGCGCCGCGCAGGCGGGCAAACACATATTCACCGAGAAGGTTCTCGCATTCACGGTCAAGGACTGCGACCGCGTCGCCGAGGCCGTGAAAAAAAGCGGCGCGGTGTTTACCATTTCGTATCCGCATCGGTGCATGCCCGTGCATCTCGCGCTGAAAAAGGCTATCGACAGCGGCGCGTTGGGGCGGTTAACGCTGATGCGCGTGCGGAACGCTCACAATGGCGCGCTGGCTGAATGGCTGCCCGGTTATTGGTACGATCCAGAGACGGCGGGCGGCGGCGCGATGATGGATCTAGGCGCGCATCCGATGTATCTGCTGCGCTGGTATTTGGGCAAGCCTGTACGGATACAGAGCATGTTCAACACGATCACCAGGCGAAACGTGGACGATAACGCCGTATCAACGATAGAGTTCGAGAACGGCGCGATAGGCGTGTCAGAGACGAGTCTGGTTTCGCCGATGGCTCCGTATCTAGTAGAGGCGTATGGGACGGAAGGCGTGGCGATCATTGAGGACGATAAGCTGCGGATCAAGTCGAAAAAGTACGACGATGAAGGTAAGCAGTTCCATCAGCAGGATTTGCCAGAAGCGCTGCCCTCGCCGCTGGATCAGTTCATCGCGTCGGTGAAGGATGGAGCAGCGGTAAGGTTCGGGCTGGATGAGGCGCGGCAGTTGTCCGAATTGATGCAGTATGCTTATCAGGCGCATCGCGAGGGCAGACAGGTAACGTTTGCGTAAGGTGTAGGTTATGAGTAAGGAAAGGCAGGTGGGCCCACTTTGCGAAGGATAACGCGGCGATTGATCATTATGGCGTTGTGCTGTCTCGTAACGTCGGGCCTTCTGTCCGGCTTGCGGGTAGAGGCTTCCACAGTGCTGGATTATAGCAAGTTCATGGACGATGGGGATAGTTGGTGGAACGATCGCGAGTCGTTCGATCTAACCGATCCAGAACGAGTATGGCGGTATCTAACCCGGGAAGTGACCGTGCTGGACGCGGGCGCGCAATCGCCCGTGTACCTGCTAGACATGCCCAACGGGGAGCGGGTAAAGAAGGGGCAGTACGAGGGGTTCCTGTATGGATCGTCAGTGTCGGTGCACGTACTGGAGATATCGGGGGAGTGGGCGTACGTAGAAGGTTACGACATGACCGACGATTTGATTCAAGGGTGGGTGCGCGCGTCGCTGTTGAAGAAGGTGAAGCCGTCCGAGTTGTACGGTATAGTTGTGGATAAGCAATCGCAAAGGCTGTATTTGTATACGGATGGGAGGTTATTGTCAACCCTAAAGATATCGACAGGGTTGCCGACAAGCGCGAAGCCGCATCAGGAGACAGCGGCGGGAGAATATCTGATAGTGAGTTGGACGGGTGGGTTCTGGGCGGATAATCTGTGGTGCGAGTTGGCATTGAGGTTTAATGGGGGGGATCTGCTTCATTTGGTGCCGTCGTTGGTAGCGGAGGATGGGACGAAGGATTATTCCACGACGGAGCCGTATCTGGGTCAAAGAGCCAGCCACGGGTGTATACGCACGCAGAGGGTGAAGACGTCCGATGGTATCAACATGCAATGGTTATGGGATAATCTGAAGCTGAATACCAAGCTGATTGTATGGGATGACGATGGAAGGCCAATGTATTATCCCGATCCAGATATGATGCTGTACTATAATCCAAACGGGGGCAGGTATTATCACGCTGATGAAAGATGCCCCAGCGTAAGGAATCAGTATTTGCCGCTAGAAGGGGTAATAAGATACGAGCAGTTAAGGGATGAGACATACAGCAAGCTGGCGGCATGCGAAGCGTGCGGACCGCCAGTATCGCCGCAAAGGATAGACCAGGTTAACGAAAGAGAGGGGTATACAAGAGAGCAGGTAGAGGCAATGCAAGGTTATAGGGGGCACGGGCAGGTGGAGGCGGCAGCGGATAGCGAAAAGGTAGGGGTGGCTGAGGTGGAGTCGGTAGTAGTGTCGGACGAGATAGGCGGAGTGATAGAGTTTGAGGTGATAGAATGAGAAGTAACTATTATGCGTATATAGGAACGTATACGGGCGCGGGTAGTAAGGGGATCTATCATGTAGAGGTGGATGGGACTGGCAAGGCAAGGATAGTAGGGACGTATGAGGCAAGGGATCCGTCGTATCTGGCTGTGCGGGGGGAGAGGTTGGTAGCAGTGTATGAGAGTCCTCCAAGTAAAGGGGGGGCAAGGGTTGCGTTGTATAGCATAGAGCAGGATGGAGGGTTGGTTAAGCAAAGCGAGCGGTCAGGAGGAGGGGTAGCGACATGCTATGCAGCGTTAGACGATGATAATGTGTATACAGCGAATTATGGGTCAGGTGAGGCGGGGATATATAGGTTAACGGAAGGTGGGGGGTTAGGGGAAGGGCAATGGATTGCGCACTATGGGGAAAGTGTGAATAAAGCAAGGCAGGAGTCGTCACACGCGCACTGCGCCGTGCCAGTAGGGTTAGAGTGGAGCGGGGGAGGGTATTTAGCAGTGTGCGATTTAGGGACGGATAAGGTTTGGTTTTATCCAAGAAAGGATGGTAAAGTAAGTCTGCCAGGGGTGGCGGTGAGTACGCCAGCAGGGACAGGACCAAGGCATATGGCAGAAATTAATGATAAGGCGTGGGCAGTTATAGGTGAGATGTCGTGCGAAGTGCTGGTGTATGAAGGGTATGGAAAGGATGCGGTGCTCGCGCAAAGGGTGATGTTTGCAAGGAAGGCGGGGGAGATAAAGAATACAGCAAGCGCGTTGAAGGTATCAAAAGATAAGACGATGGCGCTAGGGGCTGTTAGGGGAGAACAGAGTGTAGCGTTGGCGAAGATTAAGGGTGGGAGGTTGGAACAGGCTGAGATAGTGGACGCAAAAGGCGATTGGCCGAGAGACGCCGCGTTTACGCCGGACGGTAGGTTTGTAGTAGTAGCATGTGAACACTCCAACGAGTTGACAATCTTTCAAGTGAAGGACAGCGGATTGGCGTTTGTAAGTAGGCTAGGCGTACCCTCGCCAACATGCGTCTGCTTCGTACCGTGAACCTTGAGCCGGAACGGCGGGAACACCAGCTTGTATACAACATAACTCGAAGGCAAAAGAATCAGAGCGGCACATGGGTCCAGCGGCACGCTGGTCAGGGGATCAAAGGGGGCTGAAGCCCCCTTGCGGGGTGCGGGGCAGAGCCCCAGCGCCTCCGCCCCGCGCAAACTCCACGTAAACCCCGCGTAAACCGCGCAAGCGGCAGAAAAACATTAGTTACTTTGCCCCTTCGGGGCTCTGGGTTGACGGTGGGTACGGACGGGGGACGGGGGGGGGGGGGCCCCCCCCCCCCACGGGGGGGGAGGCGCCCGCGGTTGCCCGCCGCAGGCCGCGCGGGGGCGCGGCCCCAGCCCCCGCACGGGGGCTGTCCGCCCCCCTTGACCCCCTGACCAGCGTGCCGCTGGACCATCTTGCCGCTCTGATTCTTTTGCCTCCTAGTTAGCGAGTCTTTGAGCCAGCGTACTGTATCTTCGCTCTATGCGATAGTTCTTTACCATCGCTTCCAGCGCGCTTTCCTTGCCTATCAGCACCACAAGCCGCTTCGCCCTTGTCACGGCGGTATATAACAGATTCCTCGTCAGCAGCATTGGCGGTCCACCTACCACTGGCATCAGCACTGTTGGAAACTCACTCCCTTGGCTCTTATGCACGGATATACAATACCCTAACTCCAGATCCTCCAACTGTGCCGCTTCGTACTCCACAATCCTTTCGTCGTCGAACCTCACTTTCAGTGACCGCTCCTCCTCGTCCAACTCTTCTATAAACCCCATATCCCCGTTGAAAACCCCTTGTCCTTCCTCACCTTCCTTCTCCCATTCCAGCTGATAATTATTCCTTATCTGCATAACCTTATCGCCTTCCCTGAACACGGTATCCCCCCTTGCCAACTCCTTCCTCTCATCCGCCTTCGGGTTCAACTTCTCTTGCAACAACTTATTAAGCGCCCACACACCGCAATCACCCTTCTTCATCGGACTCAAAACCTGTATACTTCTAGTTGAATCCCCATCTATGCTCAAAAACTTTGGCAGCCTTCTCGCGTGCAAATCTACCAGCGTCTCTGCTGCTGCCGCCGCATTCTCCTGCCTTTCCAGAAAGAAATCTGATAACCTCTCGTTCACCCTTGGCATTTTCCCTTTATTTATATCCCTTGCATTCTCTGCTATCATGCTATACTTGCTTTGCCTATACACATGCTCCAGCCTCGTTACCTTGAACGCCCCACTCTCTAGCATATCCCTTAACACATTCCCTGGCCCTACTGGCGGCAACTGATCCGCATCCCCTACTAGCACCAGCCTTGTCCCTGGCTTAACCGCCCTTAACAATGCCCTTGCTAAAAAGAGATCCACCATCGACGTTTCGTCTACTATTAATGTTGCCACATCCAACGGATTCTTCTCATCCCTTGCGAACGCCATCTTCTCGTTCTCCCCATCCCCCCCGTACTCTAACAACCTATGTATTGTCTTTGCCTCTCTTCCTGTCGCCTCTGTCATCCTCTTCGCGGCTCTCCCTGTCGGCGCGGCTAACGCAAAGCTCCCCTCTTTCGCTATCTGATCCAATATGCAACGTATTATCGTCGTCTTCCCCGTCCCCGGCCCTCCTGTTACTATACACACCCCGAACCGCATTGCTGACAATGCCGCCTCTCTTTGCGTGCTATCCAGCGACGTGTTCATCCTACTTTCGAACATCTCTATCTGATGTTCCCTCACCTTGTCATCCTCTATCACAAACCTTGGCTTCGCATCCCTCAACCCCTCCAGCCTCTGCGCCACCTCCTCCTCCGCTTCGAAAAACCCTTGCAGGTACACCGCCTTCCCTCCTTCAAGCTCCTTTTGCACAATCCTTTTCTCTATTGTCAACTCCTCCACAGTCCTCCCTATCAATTCCTCTCCAACCCCTAACAACTCGCCCGCCCGCTCTTTCATTTCCTCTATAGGCAGATAACAATGTCCTTCTGACGACGCGGCTGCCCTTAACGTATGAATCACCCCCGCGCCTATCCTAAACGACGATTCACTAGCCAACCCTATCGACGCGGCTATCGCGTCCGCCGTCTTAAACCCTACCCCTTGCACATCCTCTATCAGCCTATACGGATTCTGCCTGATAACCGACGCCGACTTCTCCCCATATATCTTAAAGATCCGCATCGATAACTTTGGCGCTATTCCGAACCCTTGCAGAAACACCATCGCCTCGCGCATATCGTTCTGCTCATGGAACGACTCCGCTATCAATCTTGCCCGCTTCTTACCCATACCGGGCAGCCGCGTCAATTTCTCTGGCGCGAACCGCAGCACTTCCATCGCGTCCATCCCGAAAGCGTCCACTATCTGCTTAGCCGTCCTTGGCCCTACCCCTTTAATCCAACCGGAGGCCAGCGTTCTTTCCATCGCGTCCGTGGTCTCTGGCTTATTCCACTCGCAGGACGTTACCCTAAACTGTTTACCGTACTGCGCGTGTTCCTGCCACTCCCCGGTAAACGTGATCGACTCTCCAGCCGTCAGCGCGGGCAGCGAACCCACCGCGCTGATCCTCTCTCTTGCGGAACCTGGCGAACCGTCCAAACGGTCGGGGCGGATGGACAAGACCGTAAACCCGTTATCAGGGTTTCGGAACACGATCTCATCCACCCGCGCCTTTAACGTTTCCATGATTACAGTATGCTTCCCGCCAGCGCCAGCGATTCCCACGGCGCGTCTAGATCCTCGCGCCCAAAGTGCCCATACGCCGCTAATGGCCTGTATATAGGCCGCCGCAGATCGAACGCCTCGATAATCGCGCCGGGACGCAGGTCAAAACTATCGGACAATAAAACCGCCAGCTTCTCATCGGGGATCGAGCCAGTGCCGAACGTATCTACGTATATGGATACCGGACGCGCCACCCCGATAGCGTAGGCTATCTGTATCTCGCACCGTTTCGCCAACCCCGCCTTCACGGCGTTCTTGGCCAGATACCGCGCGGCGTAAGCCCCGGATCGATCCACCTTGGTGGGATCCTTTCCGGAGAACGCTCCGCCGCCGTGGCGCGCCGCGCCTCCATACGTATCGACGATTATCTTGCGTCCGGTCAGCCCCGTGTCGCCCATAGGCCCGCCTATCACGAAGCGCCCGGTCGGGTTGATGATGAATTTTGTATCGTCGTCCAGCATGCCGGACGGTATGGATTCGCGGACTACTCGCTTGACGATCTGCTCGCGTATCTCCTCGTAGGTTACCTCGGGATCATGCTGCGCGGATACTACTACCGTATCCACCCTCAAGGGCTTGTCGCCGTCATACTCGACAGTGACCTGCGTCTTGCCGTCGGGGCGGAGCCAGGGCAGCGAACCGTCTTTGCGCACGGCTGCGAGCCTCTTCGCGGCGCGATGCGCAAGCGTGATTGGCGTCGGCATCAACTCTGGGGTATCGTCGCACGCGTAGCCGAACACGCTCCCTTGATCGCCCGCGCCTATCTCCTTGACTCCCTCGCCGCGCGTCTCCAGCGCGCTGTCAACGCCCCTGGCGATATCGGGAGACTGCCCGTGCAGGGTGGTCAGCACGCAGCAGGTATCCGCGTCGAATCCGTTGCACGCGTTCGTATAACCTATCTCGCGGATCACGTTCCTGGCGATACCCTCCACATCCGCGTAGGCGTTGGTGGTAAGCTCGCCCATCACTAGCAGCATGCCCGTCGCGGCGCATGTCTCGCATGCCACGCGCGAGCCGGGGTCTTGGCTAAGCAGTTCGTCCAGCACCGCGTCCGCGACCTGGTCGCATAGTTTATCCGGATGCCCCTCGGTCACCGATTCCGACGTAAAGTATCGGCGCACACACATCCCTCCTATCCGTTTCCGATTATACGCCATACCCTTGCCGTTGATCAACCGGAAATTGATTAGCCGCCGGTATTATGATATAATCCGCGTAATGGGGGACGGGCAATGCGATACATTCTGTTGATACCTGACGGCGCGGCGGATAAGCCGGTCGCCGAGCTGGGCGGCAAAACTCCGCTGGCGGCGCTGAACCCGCCCGGTATGGCGGCGCTGGCTGGAGGGATGGCGGGCCAGGCGCGCACTGTGCCCATGGGAGTGGCTCCGGGCAGCGACACAGCCATACTGACCATATTCGGCAACGACGTAAAGAGCGGTTATAAAGGCCGCGCCGCGCTGGAAGCCGCCGGCGCGGGGATTGGGTTACAAGAAGGCGAAGCCGCTCTGCGCGTGAATCTGTGTTCGATCTCGTCCGATAAGAGGATGGCCTCTCATAACGGTTTCGGCATAGAGGGCGACGACGCGCTGGCGCTGGCGGACGCGCTGGCGCGGGACGAGACGTTCTCCGGGCTGGCGAGGCGCGCGGGGTTCACCATACATCCATCGCCGACGTTCAGGCAGATAGGCGTGCTGGCGAACGCGGGGAGCGAACCGTTCGATCTAGCCGAACCGCATATGATACTGGGCCGATCAATCGAGGAGCATCTGCCGCGAGGCGGACGCGCCGACGAACTGACCGCGCTGATACGCGCGTCATACCTCGCGCTGAGCGCGCATCCGCTGAACATATCAAGGGGCGGACGCGCCGCCAACTGCATATGGCCGTGGGCGGCCGGGCGCGCGATGGCGCTGCCGGACTTCGCGGATAAATACGGACGATCCGGACCGGTGATATCAGCCGTGCCGCTGGTGAAGGGCATAGCGAGGCTGTCCGGGCTGCCCGCGCCAGACGTGCCCGGCGCGACGGGCGATATAGACACAAACTACGAAGGCAAGCTGGACGCGCTGTTGGACGGGTTCAAGGCCGGAGCGGACTTTGGCTGCGTGCATGTCGAGGCTCCCGACGAGTGCGCGCACGCGAGGGACGCGCAAGCAAAGACGGAGGCTATCCGGCGTTTCGACTCGAGGATTATAATGCCGCTGCTGGAGCGCATGCCGCGTATCGATCCCGATTTCCGCGTGTTAATGCTCAGCGACCATCTGACGCTGTTATCCAGCGGCGCGCACGACGGCGCGCCCGTACCGTTCGCGCTGTACGACAGCCGCGATCCCGGTAGGCCGCGTCCGTTCAGCGAGGACTCGACGCGTTACGGGCGGTATATAGCGGACGGTTCGGTATTGATGGATCTGCTGTTTGAAAGGGAATAGTCGTATGAAGATAAGTTTTTCGACGCTGGGCTGCCCGCGCTGGAGCTGGCAGGATATCACCGCGACGGCGCGCGATCTAGGTTATGACGGCGTGGAGGTGCGCGGCGTGGGACAGGATATATCCGCGCCGTCCATACCGCAGTTCGCGCCTGACGCGATCCAGTCCACCCGCGCGCATCTAGAGCGTCTGCGACTGGCGATACCCTGCCTGGCCTCCGAATGCACGCTGCACCAGCGCGAGGCCGCCGCGCGCACGGCTAAAGAGGTCGAGGCGTATATACGCCTGGCAAAGGCGCTGGGCGCGCCGTATATAAGGATCATGGGCGCGGCTGCGGTGCCCCAGCCCGTAGGGACTGTAGACGCGGGGTTTGTGCGCGAACAGGCGCAGAGGTTCGGGGAGGACGCGCGCGCGGCAGGGGTAACGCTGTTGATGGAGACCCACGGCGTATGGTCGGACAGCGAGAAACTGGCGCGGCTGCTGGAAGAGATAGATAGTCCGGCGGTTCAAGCGCTGTGGGACGTGCATCACCCGTACCGTTATCACGGCGAAAGGCCGCGCGTCACATGGGAGAATCTGGGCGGGTATATCCGTCATGTTCATCTGAAGGACTCGCGGATGGACGGAGGCGCTCTGCGCTACGCGCTGCCCGGTTACGGGGACGTTCCGTTTGAGGAAGCGGTCGAGTTGATGGAGTCGATGGGTTATAAGGGTTTCTACTCGCTGGAGTGGGTCAAGCGCTGGGATCTGACGCTGGAAGAGCCGGGGATAGTGTTCGCGCACTTCGCGAACATAATGAGGTCGATATAACGTGAGGTCGATATAATGAAATGCGGCGTGATCGGACTGCCCAACGTCGGCAAGTCCACACTGTTCAACGCTATCACGCAGGCCGGCGCGGAGACCGCGAACTATCCGTTCTGCACGATCGAGCCAAACGCGGGCATGGCGGCGGTGCCGGATCGCCGAGTCGACGCGCTGGCGAGTATGTTCCATCCCAAGAAGACGACGTATGCGCTCGTGGAGTTCGTCGATATCGCGGGGCTGGTGAAGGGCGCGAGCAGGGGCGAGGGGCTGGGAAACAAGTTTCTCTCGCATATACGCGAGGTGGACGCGCTGGTTCACGTGGTGCGCTGTTTCGACGATCCAAACGTGCTGCACGTGGACGGGAACGTCGATCCAGTGCGCGACGCGGGTATAGTAGCGCTGGAACTGATACTAGCCGATCTGGAAACCGTATCCAAGCGGCTGGAGCGCGCGAGAAAGACCGCGAGGCCTGGCGACGCGAAGGCCGCGCGGGAGATTGGTTTAGCGGAGCGGGCTATCGCTCATCTGGAGTTGGAAAAACCCATGCGATCATTATCCATGACCGATGATGAGCGCGCCATTGCGAAGGGATGGTTCACGCTGACCGATAAGCCCGTGCTCTACGCCGCGAATATCGCGGAGTCGCTAGTGGGCGAGCCGGAGGACGATCTGCCCTATATCGGAGGGATGCGCGCGCTGGCCTCGGCGGAGGGCGCGGAACTGATGGTGATATCGGCGCGCGTAGAATCCGAGATAGCCGCGATGGACGCTGGCGAGAAGGCCATGTTCCTGGAGGAGCTGGGCATAGGCGAGTCGGGGCTGGATCGGTTCGCGAAGGCCAGTTACAAACTGCTGGGGCTGATCTCGTTCCTGACGGCTGGAGCGGACGAATGCCGGGCATGGACGATATCGCGCGGCACGAAAGCCCCGCGCGCGGCTGGCAAGATACACACGGATTTCGAGCGCGGATTTATACGCGCGGAGGTCGTGCCGTTCGATACGCTGGCGCGGGAGGGGAGCATGGGCGCGTGCCGGGACAAGGGATTGATCCGCTCCGAGGGCAAGGACTACGAGATGAAGGACGGCGACGTGACGCTGTTCCGGTTTAATGTCTGATACGATCGCGGCGTTCGCCACTCCGCCCGGGATCGGGGGGGTGGCTGTACTGCGCGTCAGCGGGCCGGACGCGGAGCGGATACTGCGCGCCGCGTTCGGCAAGAGGATGATAAGCCATAGATTAACGCACGGCGCGCTGATCGATCCCGAGACGGGCGAGGCCATAGACGAATGCATGGCTGTGCTGATGCGCGCGCCTAGATCGTTCACGAGGGAGGATGTGGCGGAGATCCATTGCCATGGAGGCGTGGCGGTGATGGATCGCGCGTTGAGGGTTGTGATCCGGCAGGGAGCGCGCCCCGCCGAGCCGGGGGAGTTCACGCGCAGGGCGTTTGAGAACGGCAGGATCGATCTGGCGCAGGCGGAGGCCGTCATGCGTCTGATAGGCGCGAGGGGCGAGGCAGCCGCGCGCGCGGCGCTAAGGCAGATGCGTGGCGGCGTGTCGCGGTTCGTCAAGGAGGCGGCGGCGGAGTTGGTCGATATGCTGGCGGGGATAGAGGCCGCGATAGACTTCCCCGACGAGGTGGAGGAATGGGAAACCGCCGCGCGCATAGCGGACTTAACCGGGAAACTCGCGCATAAACTGGAAGAAGCCAGCGATCCGCGCGCCGGACGCGTCCTTGACGACGGTCTGGACGTAGCGATAACGGGACCTCCGAACGCCGGAAAGTCGTCGCTGCTCAACGCGCTTCTGGCGGAGGATAGGGCGATAGTCCACGAATCGCCGGGCACCACGCGGGACGTGCTGTTCGCGGAGGCTCAGGTCGCGGGCATGCGCGTGAGGCTGTCGGACGCGGCTGGACTGCGCGATACGGACGATCCCGTCGAGTCGATAGGCGTTTCGCGCGCGAGAGAGAGGCTCGATCAAGCCGATCTAGTTATTATGGTAGTGGACGCGTCCGTTCCGGAGGTTCCGATACTACCCAGGGTCGCGCGGGATCGTCTGATAATCGCGCTCAACAAGAACGATCTGCGCGCCGCGCTGGACGGGTCGATGCTGGGCGCGGGCTCGCCATGCTTGAGCGTAAGCGCGGCGACGGGCGACGGACTGGACGCGCTGCGTTCGCTCATCGCGGAGCGAGCGGCGGCGCTGGCTCCAGAGTCCGCGATACTGACCGGGGCGAGGCACGCGGGAGCCGCGCTGAACGCGGCGAGATCGTTAAGGGACGCGCGCGCCAGTCTGCTCGACGAGAGCCTTCGCGGCGCGGCTCTCGATCTAGCGGCCATCGATCTGAAGGACGCGTTGCGCGAGTTATCGCTCGTCACCGGGGAGGACGCGTCCGAATCGGTTGTCAATCGGGTGTTCAGCACGTTCTGCGTAGGCAAATAACCGCGAACAGAGGAGGATTAACGATGCAAACCACCGTACCCGCCGTCATGCCGGCGATTGACCGAACCTCGCCGTTTATGGAACTGTGCGGACAGCGGCAGAGCTGCCGCAGTTTCTCCGATCAGCCCGTGGCGCACGAAACGCTGCTACGCGTAGTCGAGGCGGCAAGGCTAGCGCCGTCCGCGTGCAACAGCCAGCCATGGCGGTTTATACTGGTAGAAACGCCGGAGCTGGTCGAGCGGATCGCGCCGTGCGGGCAAGTGATGGGGATCAACGGATTCCTGAAGGAAGCAAAGTCGATACTGCTCATCCTCGAGACCCCGGCGAAACTGGCGCCGGTGATCGCGTCGCTGATAGACGGGCAGCATTTCGCGAAAGGCGACGTGGGAGGAGCCGCGCTGGCAGCGTGTTTCGCCGCGGCGGAGCAAGGGTTGGGATCGTGCATAATCGGGCTGTTCGACAGGCCGAAGATACGCGAAATACTCGAGCTGCCGCCCGAGACGAAGATCGACTACTTCATCGCGCTGGGTTATCCCAAAAACATCGCCGTAAGAGCCAAATCGCGCAAGGGTTTGGACGAATTGCTGACGACCGTTTGACGCGAACGCGGCGGATCGAGATCCGCGTCCGCGCCGCGCTAGACGATCGATACAAAATACCGCGCGCCATTCGTGAAATATGCCGCCTTGCGTTAACGCTCGCGGCAAGCGTATAATATTATACAATATTCTCGGCGGAGAAGGAGACGTTCCGCGATCCGGCCCAAAGAGAGCGCGGCGCAGGTGCGAGCCGCGCGGCGGATGGATCGTCTTCCCACTTCTCGTTAACGCCCCGGTCGTGGATTCGCGCGAATCGAAAGGCCGGCGGATGGTCCACCGTTAGAGGGACGCGAGCAGGGCGCTTTGAGCGCCAAGCCGGGTGGTACCGCGAAGCTTCGCTTCGCCCCTGCGATGGGGCGGAGCGTTTTTGTTTCAGAAGTATAATTATGTGTGACGGGAGGCCTGAAGCAATGGCAAAGACGGAATCGAAGAACGGCAAGGGCGGGTTTGTACAGCGTCTAACGCCCAGAGACGAGGACTTCGCGCAGTGGTACACGGACGTGGTCACGCTGACCGATCTATGCGATTACGCGCCGATAAGGGGCTGCATGGTCGTCAAGCCCTACGGAACCGCCATATGGGAGCGCATAAAGGAGGAGATGGACAGCCGTTTCAAGGCCTCGGGTCACGAAAACGTGATGATGCCGATGCTCATCCCGGAAAACCTGCTGCTCAAGGAGGCGGAGCATGTCGAGGGCTTCGCGCCGGAAGTGGCGTGGGTGACGCAGGGCGGCAAGGAGACTTTGCAAGAAAGGCTGGCGATCCGCCCCACCAGCGAGGCGTTATTCTCGGTGATGTACGCGAAGTGGCTGCAATCGTGGCGCGATCTGCCGCTGCTGTATAACCAGTGGTGCTCGGTTCTGCGCTGGGAGAAGACGACGCGCCCGTTCCTGCGCACGTCTGAATTCTGGTGGCAGGAGGGGCACACGCTGCACGAGACTCCGGAGGAAGCGCAGGAGGAAACGATGCGCATGCTCGACATATACCGCCAGGTATGCGAGGACGCTATGGCGATGCCCGTTTATACGGGACGCAAGAGCGAGAGCGAGAAGTTCGCGGGCGCGGTGGCTACGTACAGCATCGAGGCGATGATGCAGGACGGCAAATCCCTGCAGGCGGGCACCAGCCACAACTTCGGCGACAACTTCACGAAGGCGTACGACGTATCATTCCTATCGCGCGAAGGGAAGCTGGCGCATCCATACGGCACGTCGTGGGGAGCGTCTACCAGGCTGATCGGCGCGCTGATTATGGCGCACGGCGACGAGCGCGGGCTGAAACTGCCGCCCCGCGTCGCGCCGTATCAAGTGGTGGTGGTGCCGGTCGCCCAGCACAAGGAGGGCGTGATAGAGGGCGCGAAGGCCGTCGCGGACGAACTATCAAGGGCCGGTATCAGGGTGAAGTTTGACGATCGCGACGCGGTCAGCCCGGGGTTCAAGTTTAATGATTGGGAATTGAAGGGAGTGCCCGTGCGGCTGGAGATCGGGCCGAGGGATCTGCAGTCGCGCCAGGCCGTCAGCGTCCGCCGCGACACATACGAAAAGGAGATCGCGCCGCTGGACGGCATTGCCGAGACGGTGAAGTCGCTGCTGGACAGCGTACAGTCGAATATGTTTAACACCGCGAAAGGGTTCATGGACTCGCGCACCGAGACCGTGACGGACTTCGAGCAGCTGAAAGAGGCGGTGAAGCGCGGTTTCGCGAAGGCGATGTGGTGCGGCGGCGCGGACTGCGAGGAGGAAATCAAACAAAAGAGCGGCGCGGGCACAAGGAATATGCCGTTTGATCAAACGCCGTTCGCGGACGTTTGCGTCCATTGCGGCAGACCGGCCAGGCACGCGACATATTTCGCCAAGGCGTATTAGGCGAGTCCGCCGCGGGGTTGCAATATCCCGCGGCAGGTATTATTATATAGCCGTATATTGATCCAATAACCCAATCCGGAGCGTGAATCATGGCGTCAAAGCGAGATTATTATGAGGTTCTGGAGATATCCAGGGGCGCGTCCGATTCCGACGTGAAGGCCGCGTTTAGGAAAAAGGCGAAGCAGTACCACCCCGACCTGCACCCCAACGACAAGGAAGCCGAGGCGCGTTTCAAAGAGGTCAACGAGGCCTACGAGGTGCTCAGCGATCCGCAGAAACGCGCGCGGTATGATCAGTTCGGGCACGAGGGGCTGGGCCAGGGCGGCGCGGGCGGGTTCGGCTTCGACGGATTCGGCGGCATTGACAGCATATTCGACATGTTTTTCAGCGGCGGAGGCGGCGGTCAGCAGCGGCGCAACGGACCGGAACGCGGAGCCGACCTGCGCTACGACATGCAGATAACATTCGAGGAGGCCGCTTTCGGCGTAAAGAAGGAGTTCCGCTACCAGAGGCAGGAGAATTGCGACGTATGCGGCGGCTCCGGAGCGAAGCCCGGCACCTCGCCCGAGAAGTGCAAGACCTGCGGCGGCTCCGGCCAGGTAAAGACCACGATGAACAGCCTCTTCGGGCCGACGGTCACGGTGCGCACATGCTCCGCGTGCGGCGGATCGGGCAGGATAATCGTCGATCGCTGTTCCAAATGCGGCGGCAGCGGACGCGTGCGCGTGACGAAGTCCGACATGGTCAACATACCCGCCGGGGTGGACGACGGGCAGGGGCTGACCCTCTCCGGCAAGGGCGAACCGGGACGCAAGGGCGGCCCCGCCGGGGATCTGCTCGTATTCATATCGGTAAAACCGCACAAACTATTCAAGCGCGAGGGTTATAACCTGTTCTGCGAGATACCGCTCTCGTTCACGCAGGCCGCGCTGGGCGGCGAGATACAGATACCCACCCTGGAGGGGCCGATCGTCCACAACATCCCCGAGGGCACCCAGAACGACGCGGAATTCCGTTTCCGAGGCCACGGCGTAGCCAGCCTGCGCGGCACGGGCAAGGGCGATCTATATGTGCGCATGCGCGTTGATATCCCCAAGAGGCTGACGGAACGCCAGAAATCGCTGCTGCGCGAGTTCGAGGACTCGCTGACCGGCAAGGAGTACGAGGGGCGCAGGAGCTTCCTGGATCGGATGAAAGACCTGTTCACGGCGCGGGAAGGATGATGAAATGAAATTCACCGAGGCGACGGTGCGCACGACGAGCGAGGCCTCCGATCTAGTCGCGGAGTTCGCGCGCGAGGAAGGCGCGCTGGGCGCGTACATCATCGACAGGAACGATCTGGATCGGCGCGGCGCGGCGGCTCAATGGGATACCATCGACGAAGACACGCTGCGCGCGATGCCAGAGGACGCGCTGGTTCGCGCGGTATTCGCGCCCGAGCGCGCGGACGGGATCAACGCGCTGCGCGGGAGGCTGGACGCTCTGCTGAAGGAGAGCTTCGGCCTGGACGTAGGGCCTCTCAGCCTTGAAACCCGCGAGCTGGACGACTCCGATTGGGCGAACGCGTGGAAACAATACTTCAAGCCGTTCAGGGTGGGCAAGCGGCTGGTGATCAAGCCGTCGTGGGAGCCGTACGCGTCCGCGCCGAGCGATATCGTGCTCGAGCTGGATCCGGGCATGGCGTTCGGCACGGGCACGCACGAGACGACCGCGCTGTGCCTGGAGCTGCTGGAAGACGTGGTGCAGGAGGGCGATACCGCGCTGGACGTGGGCACAGGCTCCGGCATACTCGCGATAGCCGCGGCGATGCTGGGAGCGAAGCGGATCATCGCGGTCGATCAGGATCCCGACGCGGTCAAGGTCGCGCGGGAGAACATCGAGCGCAACGCGCTTTCGGAGCACATCCGCGCTCTCGCCGCCGATCTGCTGGAAGGCCTGGATCAATCCGCCGACACCCGCGCGTACGTGATAGGCCGCGCCGATCTGGTCATTGCGAACATACTGGCGGACGTGATCATCCGTCTCGCGCCATCCGCGTTCACCGCTCTGCGCACGGGCGGGAGGATAGTAGCGTCGGGGATCATCAAGGATCGGGTGAAGGACGTGCGCGAGGCGTTCAGCCAGACGGGATTCATCATCGAGCGCGAGCGTTCGTCGGGCGAGTGGGTCGCGATGGTCGCGCGCAAAGGCTAACGGGTGCGACGATTCTTCGCCGAGCTTGACGGGGTCGCGCCCGGATCGCTGGTGACGCTGCCCAAGGACGAGGCCGCGCACGCGGCGCGGACGCTGCGGTTGAGGGCGGGGGATCGCGTCGGGTTGATCGACGGGCTGGGGTCGAGTTTCGCGGCGGTTCTGGTCGAGGCGGGAGAGAGGGTTTCGGCGGAGATCGTCGAGTCGCTGCCGCCCAACGAGCCGCGACTGCGAACGACGCTGTATCAAGGCCTGCCTAAGCTGGACAAACTGGAGCGGATCATCCAGCAATCCACGGAGATTGGCGTTGACCGGATCGTGCCGGTGCTGTTCGAGCGGTGCGACGCGAAGATATTTTCCAAAGAACGCGCCGCGAGAGGGAACAGGATCGCCCGCGAATCGTCCAAGCAGTGCGGGCGCGCGGTATGTCCGCCGGTCGAACCGATGATATCATTTGACGAATGCGCCGCGCGGGTCTCCCTCGAAGAGAACGCGTATCTGTTTTGGGAGCGCGCGGTCGAACCGTTCGCCGAACAATTCGCGAAACGTCCTCCGGGTTTGCGCCGCGCGTCTATCATCATCGGGCCGGAAGGCGGCGTGAGCGACGCGGAAGCGGAACGGCTCGTCCGCGCGGGAGCGATACCCGTAAGCCTCGGATCGAGGATTCTGCGCACGGAGACCGCGCCTGTCGCCGCGCTGGCGTTGATGCTGGGCCTTTATGGCGATATGGGTTAGGGGGATCAAGTGCCGACCATTGCCGCGCTGACGCTTGGATGCAAGGTCAACCAGTACGACTCCCGCGCGATGATCGAGCGGCTTGAGCGCGCGGGTTATACGGAAATCCCGTTCGACGGCGGCGGAGCGGACGCGGTGCTGATCAACACATGCACCGTGACCGCCTCCGGCGATCAGAAGTCGCGACAGGCTATTCGCCGCGCGGGGCGGCTGCATCCGGGCGCGGCCGTTATCGTCAGCGGATGCCTGGCTCAGCGCGATCCGGACGCGGTAGCCGCGATGTTCGGCGACGGAGTGCGCCTTGTGCTGGGCACTCAAAGGCGCGCGGAGATCGTCGAGTTATTGGAAGAATCGCTCCGGCGAACCGAGCCGCTCGTGGCGGTCGATCGATCGATAGGCCGAGGCTTCGAGCCGCTGAGCGTATCGGCTAGCGCGGAAGGCCGCGCGCGCGCGACGCTCAAGATTCAGGAAGGCTGCGACTCGCGCTGTACATACTGCGTCATACCCAGCGTAAGGGGACGCGCGCGCTCAAGGCCCGTTGATGAGATTGGGATCGAGGCCGCGCGGCTCGTCGAGTCCGGTTACATGGAGATCGTTGTGACCGGGGTTAACCTAAGCGCGTATGGTAAGGATACGGGGGGCTGTCTGGCGGACGCGCTCGACGCGGCTGCGCGCTCCGGGATCAAGCGATTGCGCTTGAGCTCGCTGGAGCCGGGCGTTGTGACGGACGCGTTCGTCGAGAGGATTAAGCGCGTAGACGCGCTGTGCCCGCATTTCCCTCTGGCTCTGCAGAGCGGATCGGCGGCGGTGCTCAAGCGGATGGGACGCGGATACACGCCGGACGGATACATGCGCGCGGTCGATCGGCTGCGCGAGGCGTTCCCCGACTGCGCCGTAACAACGGATATACTGACGGGATTTCCAGGCGAGACCGAGGAGGAATTCGAGGAGACCGCGCGGTTCATCAAGGACGCGGGGTTTTCGAGGATCCACGTGTTTCCATACTCAAAGCGGGACGGCACCCCGGCGGCGCGCCTGCCCGGACATCTGACCAACGCGCAGAAAGCGTATCGCGCGCGCGCGCTCATCGAATTGGGGCGGAATCTTGAACAAAGGTATATCAAGCGGATGATTGGCGGGATAAAACCCGTTTTATTCGAGAGATCGTCAAACGGGGAGGCCGAGGGATATACGCCCGAGTACGTGCGCGTGCACGCGCGCGCCGACGGGAACGAAGCGCCGTTAGGCGCGGCGGCTGAAACGCGGCTTATGGAAATTACCGAGCGCGGCGTGCGCGGAGTGATTATCGAGCGCCGATACCCATAATGTTGAGTGGGTGAACCGCCGGACGCGGGAAACGCCAGCGATTTTAAGCGCGCGCGTATCCCGGCGCGGACGGCTGCATACGGCGGATCGGGAGGTGGAGCTAATTGTCAACGGAAAACGGATGCGTATTCTGCGGCATCGCGCGCGGAGAAATCCCGGCAAAGAAACTATACGAGGACGATGATATCATCGCCATCGACGACGTCGCGCCTCAAGCGCCCGTGCACATGCTCATCATGCCCAAGGCGCACGTGTCGGGGCTGAACCAGCTGGACGAACTGCCGGACGAGACGCTGGCTAAGATGCTGCGCGCGGCCGGCCGCCTGGCGCGCGAGCGCGGGGTCCGGGAGAGAGGATACCGCCTCGTGTGCAATTGCGGGCAGGACGCGTGCCAAAGCGTGCCCCACCTGCATATACACCTATTGGGGGGACGCGCGATGGGGGCTGAACTGGCGTAGTGAATGCGCGAATCGTCGGAGCGATACCGGCATTTTGTCGAAAATTGACAAAATACAGGGAATCCGCTCGGATAGAAAACCAATTCACTAGTTGACGATCCATACCAAACGCGATATAATAAGATTGTGAAGTGTATTCGTTGGGTTGGGGCGTAAGCCCCGGCGCACGCGAATGGAGCGGGGCGAGCCCCGCGCCCAAGCAAATGAGCAGCGGAGGGGAGGGATACCATGTCGGAAGTACGAATAAGGGAAAACGAATCCCTGGAAAGCGCTCTGAGAAGATTTAAGCGCCAATGCGCGCGCGCGGGCGTGCTGGCTGAGGTTCGTAAGCGCGAACACTACGAGAAGCCCAGTGTCAAGCGCAAGAAAAAGGCGGAAGCTGCCCGGAAGCGCAAGTATTAATCAAAACAGCATCGGCCCTCCTCCCAGGCCGGGAGGAGGGTTCCAGGTTGCGTCGCGCAAGGCGCGCCGGTAAAGGATTCAGCACGTTTGAAACTTAATACCCATCGAACGGTTAACCGCCTTAAAACGCGTACAGACCGCGAAGGCTAGTGTTTTTTAAGATGGCTGCTATATACGCGCCGGCGGCGGACGCATACGCTTCGCCGTATCGGCATATACTGATAGTAGGAATGATCGTGTGCACACATACATAGAACCCCGCCAATCAAATAATGCCGCCGCATATCGGAGAGGAGCGTATCCGTTTGGAATCGCATAAACCCGCGCCGCAGTCCGCCTCGCCCCAATCAGCCGCAAGACCCGCGTTTGACCAAATGCTTCTAAGAGAACTGAAAGATTATGCCCGCAGCCACCACGTGCCGCTGCCGACCGGCCTTAATAAGCTGGATATAGCGGCGCTGCTTGCCAGAGGCTGGGAGCGCGGCTACTCCGACGTCCAGCCGCCGCGCCGCGGCAGGCCTCGCGCGGCAATGCCCATCGCCAAGCGCGAGGCTCAAGCGTCCGCTTCAGCCGCAGTAAGGGAATCAACCACGCAAAGGGAATCAACCGCGCAAAGGGAATCAGCCGCGCAAAGGGAATCAGCCGCGCAAAGGGAATCAACCGCGCAAAGAGAATCAACCGCGCAAAGGGAATCAGCCGCAGCGCAGCCGCCCTCGCAGACGGACAAGACCGCGCGGCCGCAGACTGAAACGAATACCAACGAACCGCCCGCCGCGACCGTGCCCAGCCGCGCAAGATCCTGGGCCTCCGTCCGCAGACCCTCCGTCACGGTCGGCAGCGAACCCGCCAAGCCCGCGCCCCAGCTGCGACGCGATACCGGCAAAGCCGCCGCACAGCTCAGCCTCCCCCAGTCCGAACCGGATACAACGCAAACGGAGATACCCGCCGAGACGCTGGGCACGCCCGTCGAACCGATAGAGCCTATCGACGATTTCGAGGGTTTGGACGATATAGAGGTTATCGAGGTCGAGGACGAGAAGGACGAGGACGCGCCGATCGCGGCCGCCGCTCCGCAATCCGATAAACCCGCCGCAGAACCCATTAACGCCCCCGTCGCTCAATCAGTCCGCACGCCGGACGCGGCGCGGTTAAGCCCCGTATCGCGTCCAGCCGCGCCCGTCGCGACCGTCGCCGCCGTCCAGCCCCGCACCACGGGTTTCCACCGATACTCCGGCGACTCACGCTACTCCCACGACGCAGCGCTGAACCGTTCCGCTCCCGCCCGCCCGTCATACTCGCGCCGCGACGAGCCAGCGTACCCGCCCGCGCAGTACCCGCAGGATCGCGCGCAGGATCGTTACTCCAACCCCGCGCAAGGCGCGCCCGGCTACGCCGCTCCATCCGCGCAGGGATCATATGGCGACAGGCCGCACGAGCGCGGAACCGACGGAGCGCAGCGCTGGCAGGACTCGCGAGCAGTGCCCGTTCAGCGCGGATACGACGCGCAGCCGGTTCGCCCACGGACGGAACAGTCTTTCCGCCGAGACGGCGCTTCCGGAATGACGCTGTCCGAACTGCTTCAAAGCGGCGACTGCGTGGACGGCGAAGGCATCCTTGAGATACATCCCGACGGTTTTGGTTTCCTGCGCGGAGCGAATTATCAATCCAATCCAGCCGATCTATACGTATCCATCGCGCAGATTCGCCGCTTCGGACTGAAAAACGGCGACAAAGTGGCGGGCAAGGCCCGTTTGAGCAGGGAAGGCGATCGCGGCACCGCGCTGCTGCTGGTAACATCGATAAACGGAGCGCCGTTTGAACAGACCACAAAACGCGTTCCATTTGAAAACCTCACTCCCGTATATCCCAACGAACGCCTCACGCTGGAAAACGATACCAACAAAAACGATCTCGCCATACGAGTAATAGATTTTGTCGCGCCTATCGGCAAAGGCCAGCGCGCGCTGATCGTCGCGCCGCCCAAAGCGGGCAAGACCATCCTCCTTAAAAAAATAGCGAACGCGGTCAGCAAGAATTATCCGGACGCGGAGCTGATAGTACTGCTCATAGACGAACGCCCCGAGGAAGTCACCGACATCAAGCGTTCCATCACGCGCGGCGAGGTCGTATATTCAACGTTCGACGAGATGCCCGACAACCATACCCGAGTGGCTGAATTGGTGATCGAGCGCGCGCAGCGCCTGGTGGAGTGCGGCAAGGACGTGGTCATACTGCTGGACAGCCTGACCAGGCTCTCGCGCGCGTACAACGCGACCGCGCCGCAGACAGGCCGCGCTATGTCGGGCGGTTTGGCTCCGGGCGTGCTGCATAAACCCAAGCGTTTCTTCGGCGCGGCGCGGAACGTGGAGAACGGCGGAAGCCTGACCATCATCGCCACGACGCTCGTTGAAACGGGCAGCCGCATGGACGACGTGATCTACGAGGAGTTCAAGGGCACGGGCAACATGGAAATCCATCTGGATCGCAAACTGAGCGAGAAGAGGATATTCCCCGCCATCGATCTGGCTAAATCGGGCACGAGGCGCGAGGAGCTGCTGCTCAGCGCGCAGGAGCTGGACGGAGTGATGACCATCCGCAAGGTATTGTCATCCTCAAACGTCAGCGACGCGACCGAGCAGCTTATATCCATGATGGCCAGGACTCCCAGCAACGACGTTTTCTTCGTCCGGCTCAAGGAATGGATGGCGCTTTGGGAAAAAGAGGGTTTCCTCGTCGCGAAGCGAGGCAGGAGCAGCTCGCTGGACGATTGACGTATCGCCAGCCTAACGCAATGGCCGCCCCTTCCGCGCGCTGATCGTCAGTCCAGTTTGGCGATCATCGATTCCAGATTCTTCCTGCTTTCCCTCGCGCCCAACAGGCAGTCCTCTATGCCCTCGAATTCCACCGCGACCCAGCCGTCGTAACCCGCGCGCTTCAATATGCCCAATAAGCGCGGTATATCAAGCTCGCCATGCCCCGCGACAGCGCCGCGCAGCCAGTTCCCGCCCCGCGTCATGAACCAGCCCAAACCCGGGTTGGAGCCTCCGCGCTTGACGTGGAAATCCTTAGCGTGCACATGCACGGCTAGCGGCGCCAGCCTCGACACGGCGTGAAGCGGATCCTCGTCCGCGCATAGGAAGTTGCCTATATCCACCAGCGCGCCGAAGTTCGGATGATCCACCGCGTCTATCAGCGCCTCGACCCTGTCGCTGTCCTGGCAGAAAAAACCGTGGTTCTCCACCGAGGTCTTAACGCCCAGCCCCGCCGCGTACTCCGTCACGGCGCGGAAACCCTCGCTGAGCCTGGGCAGCGCGTGCTTGAAATCGCGGATGACGCGCTCTTCCTTAGGCCAGCCCTGCGTCGCGTCGTGGCGCAGTACGGGCGCGCCTAGTATCGCGCACGCGTCCGCGGCCTTGCGCAGGGTATCGGCTTGCGAGACGACGTCGTTCGCCAGGAAATCCGATCCCACGCATACGGAAGTCACGCTCAAGCCGGAAGCGTCGCACGCTCGCTTAACCGCCGGGGCTTGCTTGAGCGCGTCTTCGGCGGACGCGACCACCTCGAATCCCTCGAATCCCAGCTCCGCCGCGTGTCCGGGCAGGTCGGCCAGGCTCGACGCGCGTTTGTCGCGCAGCAGTCCGGCGAGGCTGTACGAGCTAAGCGTTAATCTCATATCAAATTATCCCCCTGTAATTTATAGTGTTCCCGAGGCGGCAGGCCGCGGGACTTAGAAGGATTCTACACCCCGACGGCGAATAAATCAATGCTGGCATAGGAATACGTATGCGGTTCAGTCCGGAGGATTCACTTTGTATGGGTTACGTAAAGAAGTACCTAAAGGGATTCAGGGAATTCGCGATGCGCGGCAACGTGATGGATCTCGCGATCGGCGTGATGATCGGCGGCGCGTTCAGCCAGATCGTCAGCTCCGTTGTGAACGACTTGGTCATGCCGCTGATAGGATTGCTGCTGGGTCGGGTAAACCTGGCGGGGCTGTTCATCGCGCTGGATGGAAAGCATTACGCCAGCGCGGCCGACGCGGCGGCGGCTGGCGCGGGCGTGTTCAACTACGGATCGTTCATCACGAAGGTTATCGACTTCGTGCTGATGGCGCTGGTCATATACGGGTTTGTCACGATCGTCAAGAGCATATCGCCTAAGCGCAAGGAGGAGCCTAAACCCGAGCCGCGCCTGTGTCCATACTGCAAGGACGCGGTGGACATCGACGCGACGAGATGCCCTCATTGCACGTCGTATTTAGTGGACGATCTGCCGGACGATATCGGCGAGTCGCTGGGGCTGGACGATTAACCGGCTCCATAGGCCCGCCGAGCGGCGCGGTTCTATTTGAGCCGCCGCGGTATACGTATACAGTCACAGTAATCGGCTCTCGACGTATGATGCATATGGAGGGAGCTGATAAACATGTCCCCCATAAACACATCGGCGGCGCTGGCGCGCGCGGATACCAATCTGTTCGCCCGGTGCCATCTGTGCAGAATCCTTTGGTATTTCGTTATAGGTTCGGTACTGGGCTGTATATTTGAAACGACGATGACGCTGGCGCGCACCGGCCAGCTCACGCGCCGCACCGGGCTGTTATACGGGCCGTTCAACACGATATACGGGGTGGGCGCGGTCGCGCTGTACCTGTTGTTCGGTTGGCTCTCGTTATCGCCTAAGGGCTGGCGCGAGGCCGCTGCGGTGTTCCTCGCGGGAGCCGTCGCGTGTTCCGCGCTGGAGTACGGCGCGTCTTGGCTTCAGGAATCGGCGTTCGGAACCAGATCATGGGATTATTCGCAGCGTCTGTTCAACATTAACGGCAGGGTATGCTTGATGTCGTTCCTCGCGTGGGGCGCGTTGTCGGTCGCGTGGGTGTGGTTCGTGCAGCCGTTCTTTGAGCGGCTGTTCCTAATAACCCCCCAGTGGCTGGGCGTGCCGCTGTCTGCGGCGGTGTTCGCGCTGCTGCTAGCTGACGCGGGGCTGACTCTCGCCGCGATGATCCGATGGTGCGAACGCACAAGAGGCATAGCAAACAACGCCGATTGGGCGCGATGGATCGACCTGCGTTACCCCGACGAGGTGATGAGGTCGGTGTTTCCGAATATGCGGTTTCTGAACTGACGGACGGGAGGTGGATACGGGCGGCGCGAGGCCGCCCTTACATACCGCGAGTATTACAGCGCGTATTTCTCGATCTGCTCCATCACCCCGGCGATACCGTTGCTAACGGGCTCCGCGCTCATCCTCTCCGTTACGGCCTCGCGATCGTTATACAGCGACTCGATCGCGCTTGCCAGAGTCTTAGCGGTCATGCGTTCCTGTTCCAGCACCTTCGCGAAACCGCGCTCCTCGAACGACTTCGCGTTGAGCAGCTGATCGCCCCGGCTCGCGCTTAGCGGTAATGGTATCAACAGCGCGGGTATGCGCAGAGCGAGTATCTCGCTTAACGAGTTCGATCCGGCGCGCGAGAGCATAATATCCGCAGCTGCCAGCGCGTCGGGCAGTTGCGCGTCCAGATACTCGAACTGGACGTATCCGTCCGTCTTATTCAGCGACGGATCAGCGTTGCCCTTGCCCGCGATATGCAGTATATCAAACCTGGGCAGCAACGCGGGCAGAGCCTCCCTCAACGCGGCGTTAACGCTTGTAGCTCCGGTGCTCCCGCCCATCATCAGTAATACGGGCTTTATGCCGTTGAATCCCGCCAGAGCCAATCCTCGCCTTGCGCTGCCCTCAAAGAGCGTCTCGCGAAGAGGGGTGCCGGTGTACACGCCTTTCGCGCCCAAAGCCTTCGCCGCCTCCGGGAACGTCGCGCAGACCGCTTTCGCGAACGGCGCGGTGATGCGGTTGGCTAACCCGGGGGTGATATCGCTCTCGTGCAGTACTACCGGCACGCGGCGCATCCACGCGCCATACACCACCGGCGCGGACACAAACCCGCCCTTGCTGAACACAATCCCCGGCTTTATCTTCCCGATCAACGCGAACGCTTTGCCTACGCCGTTTATCACCTTGAACGGATCGGTCAGGTTTTTCACGTCGAAGTAGCGGCGCAGTTTGCCGCTGGGCACGGCGTGATACTCGACCCCGGGGGTATTGGCGATGAGCTTGCGCTCTATGCCGTCCGCCGTGCCGATGTAATGGATATCCCAGCCGTCAGCTTTCAGGCGCGGGATCAACGCCAGGTTTGGGGTGACGTGTCCGGCAGTGCCGCCGCCGGTAAGGATGATGCGTTTACGCATGGACGTCTCCCTTGGGTATGCCCCTTGTGTAGGTTCGGGAAAGTACGCGCTTGTGTAGATTCATTGGCAACTCCCCGGGGTGTGCTCTCTGCCGCTTAATTGGTATCTCCCCTAGGAACGCCCCTCTGTCGCTTCAGGAGCGCGCGCCCCCTCTGTCGCTTAATTGGTATCTCCCCTAGGAAAGACGCCGCCAGCGCCAGAAGGGGCGCTCATCCCTAGCGAGACGCTAATCAATCGACAGAAGGAGCCGTTCCCCCGTCAAGTCACGTCATAATCCGCGTCTACCGCGCCTTCATGCCCCGGAGCCGGACCTCCCTGCGCTCCCGCGTCTCCCGGATTACCCTGACCGCCCTGCTGCTGATATATCTTGCCGAACACCGTGTATACCTTCTGCGTGAACGGCTCTATCGCGCTCTTTATCTCGTCGGCGTTGTTCCTGGCGCGCACCTCTTTGAACTCGTCAAGCGCGGTCTGAACCTGCTGTTTGTCCTCGCCGCTCAACTTATCGCCCAAATCGCGCAGTTGCTTCTCCGTCTCGTAAACAAGACTGTCCGCGCGGTTGATCGTCTCGACCTCTTCCTTGCGCTTCTTGTCCTCATCGGCGTACCGTGACGCTTCCTCCACCCTCTGCTTGATCTCGTCCTCGCTGAGGTTCGTCGTAGCGGTGATCGTCACCTTCTGCTCGTTGCCCGTGCCTAGATCCTTGGCGGATACGTTCACGATGCCGTTCGCGTCGATGTTGAACGTCACCTCAATCTGCGGCACTCCCCTGGGCGCGGGCGCGATCCCCGTCAGTTGGAACCGTCCCAGCGTCTTGTTGTAGGCGGCCATCTCGCGCTCGCCCTGCAGAACGTGCACCTCCACCGTCGTCTGTCCGTCCGCGGCTGTGGAGAACACCTGGCTCTTGCTGGTCGGGATCGTGGTGTTCCTGTCGATCAGGCGCGTGAATACCCCGCCCATCGTCTCGATGCCCAGCGACAGCGGCGTTACGTCCAGCAGCAGCACGTCCTTAACCTCGCCGCCCAGCACGCCGCCCTGTATCGCCGCGCCTACCGCGACGCACTCGTCGGGATTGATCCCCTTGAACGGATCCTTCTTCGTCACGCGCTTGACCGCGTCCTGAACGGCGGGCACGCGCGTCGATCCGCCCACCAGTATAATCTTGTCGATCTGCTCCGGCCTCAAGTCCGCGTCTGCGAGAGCCTTCTGCATCGGCGGGATCGTCGCCTCGACTAAATCGCGCGTAAGCTCGTCGAACTTCGCGCGCGTGAGCGTCATGTCCAGATGCTTAGGCCCGTTGGCGTCGGCGGTGATGAAGGGCAGATTGATGTTCGCGCTCATCACGCCGGACAGCTCGATCTTCGCCTTTTCAGCGGCTTCCTTCAGGCGCTGCATAGCCATGCGATCCTTGCGCAGATCGACCCCCTGCTCCTTTAGGAACGTGTCGGCGATATGCTTGATCACGCGGTCGTCGAAGTCGTCGCCGCCCAGGCGCGTGTTCCCGTTTGTGGCAAGCACCTCGAACACGCTGTCCGCTATCTCCAGTATCGACACGTCGAACGTGCCGCCGCCCAGATCGTACACCAGTATCTTCTGGCTGCCCTGCTTGTCAAGCCCGTACGCCAGCGAAGCCGCCGTAGGCTCGTTGATGATGCGCTGAACGTTCAGTCCCGCTATGCGCCCCGCGTCCTTAGTGGCCTGGCGCTGGCTGTCGTTGAAATACGCGGGCACCGTGATGACCGCTTCCGTTACGGTCGAACCCAGATAGCTTTCCGCGTCCGCCTTCAGTTTCTGCAGGATCATCGCGGAGATCTCCTGCGGGGTATATTGCTTGCCGTCGATGTTCACCTTTTCGTTGGTGCCCATCTTCCGCTTGATGGATATAACGGTGCGGTCCGGGTTCGTGACCGCTTGGCGCTTAGCCACCTGGCCCACCAGGCGCTCGCCGTCCTTAGTGAACGCCACGACGGACGGAGTCGTCCTGCCGCCCTCCGCGTTGGGTATGACGATAGCCTCGCCGCCCTCCATCACGGACACGCAGCTGTTCGTCGTGCCCAGATCGATACCGATAATCTTACCCGCCATTGTAAGCAACCTCCTTGCGGAATACATCGATTCCGTTTGTATTCAATTAATCTATTGCGACCGCTATTCAGCGGCGACCTTTACCATCGCGTGCCTTAACACGCGAGAGCCTAGTTTATATCCTTTCTGGAGCACCTGTATCACCGAGCCGGGTGTGCCTTCGCCCGGCTCCGCGCGCATGACCGCGTTCTCCAGGTTCGGATCGAACGCCTCGCCTGGGCGGTCTATCACGGCTACGCCCCATTTGTCGAACATATCGCTCATCTGCCTGGCTACCAGCGCCACGCCGGCGCGGGTCGTGTCGTCCTGCGCGGACGCGACGGCGCGCTCGAGATTATCCAGCACGGGCAGCACCTGCTCTATCACGCTGGCGCGCCCGTTGTCATACGACTCTAGCGCGGACGCGTTGGTGCGGCGGCGGAAGTTATCGAAATCCGCCTGCACGCGCTGCGCCAGCGCCAGATACTCGTCGCGCTGGGATTCCAGCCTGCGCAGTTGTTCCGCCGGGTTATCCTCCTCTACGGGTTTGGCTTCCTGGATGGGTTCGTCCTGCGCCGGCGCGGCGTCTGCGGATTCCGCCTCCGGCCTCTCTGCGGCGTCCCGCCGCGTATCGTCCCGGGCCATAATCCTCACTCCTCGTATCAGCGTATATTCGCGCGGGGATGGGAGTTTCCTTTATAATACCTACCGCGCGGCCTTATAATTCGCTCGACATAAACAGCGTTTCGCTAAGGTATCGCGCCATGAACTCAAGCACGCTGAGCACATGCCCGTAACGCATCCTGACCGGCCCGATCACGCCGATCGCGCCTTGATGCTCGCCCGCCGCCGTGTATGACGCGGTGATCATCGCGCAGTCCTCCATGCCGGGCACCCCGGTTTCAGCGCCGATCCGCAGCGTGAACATGCCGTCCTGGCCGGCCGCCAGCAGCGTGCGCAGGTACTCGCGCGCCTCCAGCATAGTTAGGAACGTGCGCGCCTTGTTCGCGTCGCTGTATTCCGGGAAACGCAGTATGTTGGAGCCGCCGCCCACGGCGATCTCGCGCGTGTCGGCCGCCTCGCGGCCTATCCTGCCCATCGCGTCTATCAACGAGCGCATCACGCGCGCGTGTTCGCTGAGGCTGGATCGCATCATCTCAAGCCTGGGTCCTATCTCGCCGACCGTCAAGCCCTGAAGCTGATCGGTGAGCATGCGCGATATAATAAACAACTGTTCCGCCGTCGCGTCCTCGTCCGTGTTCATGGTCGCGTCCTTGAACACCGCCGCGTCGGTCACGATGACCAGCAGAGCGACCCGTTCGGATACCGGCACGATCTGGATGCTCTTGAGCCTCTGTTCCGTCGCGGCCGGGCCGGCTATCACGGTGGTGTATCCGGTCGCCTCCGCTACGGCTCGCGCCGCGCGCTCGATCAAGTCGCGGAGCTGGCGCTCCCTCGCGCTCAGCCGCGCGCGCAGTTTCGCGCTCTCGCCGGGCGTTAGTTTCGGCGCGGCGCCCAGCAGCGATTCCACGTACAGGCGGTAGGCTTTCGCGGATGGCACGCGCCCGGCCGAGGTATGCGGCTGATCGAGGTACCCCAGCGCTTCCAAGTCGCTCATCTCGTTGCGGATCGTCGCGGAGGACAGGCCGTCCACCTTATATTTCTTCGAGACGGTCCGCGATCCAACGGGCATAGCCGTCATTATATAGTCGTCTATTATCGCGTGAAGGATCCGCAGTTTCCGTTCGTCGATACTCACTGGCGACCCCCCAAATCGAATTGCGCCGCGGCGCGGCCTGGTATTCCCATCCCGGCGCGCCTGTTAGCACTCGCTCCCGTTGAGCGCTAACATAATCTATCACGCGGAGCCGACATTGTCAAGGGGTTTTGAGAAATTTTAATTCATGATAGTCAATGAACAATAATATGAAAATATTTATGCGTGATTGTCGATTCATCCGGCTCCTTTGCGGATAATCTTTCATAAATATCCATCGCGCGCCGCATAACCGCGCCGGTCGTGGGAAAAATAGGGTTGTGCCGATTACCAAGACAAAAGGAGGATCACCTATGCAAGCGAACGGCGGCTTGACTTCCAAGGATCTGACCGTACTGCAGGATCAGATGGACGCGGAATACCGCGCGAACCGCAAGGCGTCCACATACGCGAAGACGCTGCAGGATCCGGCTCTGCAGGGCATAGCCAACACGCTGGCCCAGCATCACCGAGCGCGGTTTGACGCGCTGTACAACTTCCTGGGCGGCAACAATTAAGGAGGCGCGCAAGTGGCGAATAATAACGCGAACATGAATGCTAATCAGGGCAATCAGCAGTGGAACGACCAGGATATGATCGGCGATCTTCTCGTTCAGGAGAAGCAGCTGGTCAGCGCGTACTCCACGAACATGGTCGAGGGCAGCCAGCATCCGCTGCGCACGCTGATGGCGCAGCATCTGGATCAAACCAGTCATGATCAATTCAACCTGTTCCAGCAGATGCAGCAGCGCGGCTGGTACCAGACCCAGCCCGCCGAACAGAACGCCATCAACACCACCAAACAGCGCGAGACCGATCACCGCAACCAAATGATGTAACCGCCAAAGCGGCGGGGCGGAAGGCAGACGGCGGGAGCCGAGCCTATCCGCCCCGCTTCTTTTTTTTAACGTACTGCGTGGCGCTTCACCACCACCCCCTTGACAGCCGTTCTCGAACGACGTACAGTGCACAGGAGATCCAGCCAATCCGACAATATGAAGGTGAATCATAATTATGAAACGTATCCTTATCGCGGGAAACATACAGGATGGCAGCGTTCGCGAGACGCTGCGCTTCCTCGAGCGGGTGAGCGCGGCGGGGGGCGTGCCCGCGGTCGGCGCGGCGCTCAACGATAACGACGCGGCCTCGCTGGCGGACTCGTTCGACGCGCTGATACTCTCGGGCGGATTCGACGTGCCGCCGTCGCGTTACGGGCAGGAACCGCATCGTTCCAATAAATACGACGATCCGCTGCGCGACGAGTCCGACGAGCGGCTGATGCGCGCGTTCATCGGCGCGGGAAAGCGGGTGATGGGCATATGCAGGGGCTGCCAGGCGATAAACGTTTGGCTGGGCGGGACGCTGCACCAGCATCTACCGGACGCGTTCGATCCCGTGCTGTGGCACGCGGCAAACATACTGGGCAGGCATGATATAATCGTGGCTGAAGGCTCCGTCCTCGCGTCGATACTGGGCGCGGGATCGGCGCGCGTCAACTCCAGCCACCATCAGGCGATAGATAAGCCGGGCAAGGGGCTGACGGTATGCGCCTCGTCGCCCGACGGGGTGACGGAGGCCGCCGAGGGCGAGAATATCCTGCTCATACAGTGGCATCCGGAGTTCATGGACGGCGAGCATGACGCGCTGTTCAAGTGGCTGTTAGGATAGCGAGCGTCCGGTTGTAAAATGCAGGAAGATACGCCGCGCTTGCAAAACATACGGTCGTATGATACAATATGACTGTATCATCCGCAAGGAGGACCGCGCCGATGGAACAGTCCCCCGACGCCCGGCAGGAACAGCAGCCGGGCGCGAACGACCGGCAAGATCTCATTCGCAAGCTGAACCGATCCGGGAAACGCCTAAGCAAGGGCCACCGCAGGATCGCCGAATATATCGTTGAGCATTATGACCGCGCGGTGTTCATGACCGCGTCCAAGCTGGGCGAACAGGTGGGCGTCAGCGAATCGACCGTCGTCAGGTTCGCCGCCGCGCTGGGTTACGAGGGATACCCGCAACTACAGCGCGCTTTGCAGGAGCTGGTGCGGCACAGGCTCACATCCGTTCAAAGATACGGCATGTCCGCCGAAATGCAGTCCTCGCAGGCTCTGCACACCGTGCTCAAGTCCGACATGAACAATATCAGGTTGCTTATAGAGGAAATAGACGAGAACGCATTCAACGAGGTCGTCTCACGGATACTGAACGCGCGCAACATATACGTGCTGGGCGTGCGCTCCGCCGCGCCGCTGGCTTCGTTTCTGGGATACTATCTAAGCTACTTGTTCGACAACGTGCGCGTAGCCGCGTCCGGCGCGCTGGACGTATTCGAGGGGATCGCCCGCATCAACGAGCGGGATGTGCTGATAGGGATTAGTTTCCCCAGATACTCCACGCGCACGCTCGAGGCGATGGAGTTCGCCAAGTCGCGGGGCGCGCAGGTCGTCGCGATAACGGACGGGCCTATGTCGCCTCTGGCGGACATAGCGTCCATATGCCTGAACGCGCGCACGGACATGGCTTCGTTCGTCGATTCGCTGTCCGCGCCGCTCTCACTGATCAACGCGCTGATAGTCGCGCTGGGACTAAGCCGCAAAACGGAGATGCGCCAGCATTTCCAACTGCTTGAGGATATCTGGAACGAGTACCACGTCTATACGGAGAAAGACAGGGCGTGACGGTCGTCGTGGTCGGCGGCGGGCCGGCCGGCATGACCGCCGCTATACGCGCGGCTGAAGAAGGCGCGCGGGTGATTCTGCTGGAGCGCGGCGAGAAACTGGGCAAGAAGCTCTACATCACCGGCAAAGGCCGCTGCAACGTGACCAACACGGCTGATCCGTCCGTCTTTCAATCCCGCATACGCGCGGGCGGCGCGTTTCTGCGCTCGTCGCTGTCGGCGTTCGACAGCCGCGCCCTGCGCGAGTGGCTGCGCGCGCTGGGCGTTCCCACCGATGAGGAGCGCGGCGGGCGCGTGTTCCCGTCCAGCCGGAAAGCCAGCGACGTGACGCGCGCGCTCGCCGCCGAGATGGAGCGGCTGCGCGTGGACGCGCGCCTTAACGCGCGGGTCGAGTCGGTGGGATATCGATCGGGCGCGGTCGCGTCCGTCTCGTTGCGCGATGGTACGCGTTTGGATTGCGGCGCGGTGATTATCGCGACGGGCGGGATGAGTTACCCCTCGACCGGATCAACGGGAGACGGCTACAGGATCGCCGAAGAGGCGGGGCATATGGTCGATCCGCCCTGCCCCGGACTCGTGCCGCTCGTGTCGAACGAGGACTGGGTGAAACGATTGCAGGGATTATCGCTGCGCAACGTCGTGCTCACAGCCAGGTATCATGGCAAGCGTTTCTTCGACGAACTGGGAGAGCTGCTGTTCACGCATTTCGGCGTATCGGGCCCGCTGGCGCTGTCGCTGTCCAGCCGCGCCGCCGACGGCGCGTCCTGGCCCGACATATCCGTATCGATCGACCTGAAGCCCGGCATGGCCTCGGAGGAGGTTGACGCGAGGCTGGTGCGCGAGCTGGGCGAGAACCCTCGCCGCCAGCTAGCGACGCTGCTGACCGGATGGGTTCCCGAACGGCTGGCGCGCGAACTGCCCGAACGCTGCGGCTTACCCCAGGACGCGATAGCGGCGCGGATCAGGCGCGAAGACAGGCGTTCGCTGGCGCGCGTGATAAAGTCGCTGCCCATCCCCGTCGCGGGCACGCGCGGCTTTGACGAAGCCGTTATCACTCGCGGCGGAGTGAACCTAAAGGAGATCAACCCTAGGACGATGGAGTCCAAGCTGGTCAAGGGATTGTACTTCGCGGGCGAGACGCTGGACGCGGACGCGCTGACCGGAGGATTCAACCTGCAGATAGCGTTCTCGACGGGCAGGCAGGCGGGACAGGCCGCGGCGCGCCGGATCTTGTCGGAACAGGAGCGCTGAAGAAACGCCCGCGCCGGGTTCGCGCGGGAGCGTTTCTATGTTCCGCGTTTAATCGCGCGATTCCGCGCCGATCGACACAAAAGTTTTCCACAATATGGCATGTGGACAACGCAGCCCCTCTCTTGTGGGAAAATGTTCGCAACGCGGGCAAAACCCTTGCCAGCGCGGAAAGAATTTGTTATCATATGGCTGTTTTTGGGAGGATCGCGCGAACCCGGCCGCCGGATGGTTGTGGACAACCTGTGGATATATGCGGATTTATCCACAATTATACCATCCCACCGGCGGTTGACAGGTCGAAGATCCGCAGGCGGCAGCGGGATTGATCCCCGCTCCATATAGGGAGGGGCATCGGGATGGATCAGGAATTATACGTGGACGTATGGAAAAAAGCTCGCGAGCTGCTGCAGGACGAGATGACCGGGGTCTCTTATAACGCGTGGATCGCGACGCTCAAACCGATCCAGTTCACCGGCGACGAGCTGCTGCTGGAGTGCTGGGAAGAGCCGATGCACCGCACTATGCTCACCAAGTACAGCACGCTGATAGGCAGCGCGGTCAACATAGCCGCGGGGCGGCGCGTCAACCTGGAGTTTCTGACCGCGAAAGAGGCGGAGGAACGCCTAAGGCGCGAGGCCAGCGAGAAAAAGACCGACTCCATCACAACGCTCAACCCGCGCTACACATTCGACACGTTCGTCGTGGGCAACTCGAACAGGTTCGCGCGCGCCGCCGCGCTAGCCGTAGCCGAAGCCCCGACGGAGGCTTATAATCCCCTGTTCATATACGGCGGCGTGGGTCTGGGCAAGACGCACCTGATGCACGCCATCGGGCACTTCATCCAGCAGCAAAGCCCGGCTACGCAGCTGCTGTACATCAGCTCCGAATCGTTCACGAACGAGCTGATAAGCGCGATACAAAAGAATAAGAACGCGGCGTTCCGCGAACGGTTCCGCAACGTGGACGTGCTGATGGTGGACGACATCCAATTCATCGCCGGACGCGACTCCACGCAGGAGGAGTTTTTCCATACCTTTAACGCGTTGCACACCGCGAACAAGCAGATCGTCATATCGTCCGACAGGCCGCCCAACGAGATCGCGCGGCTGGAGGAACGGTTGGTCTCGCGCTTCCAGTGGGGGCTGATAGCCGACGTGCAAAGGCCGGACGTGGAGACGCGCAACGCGATCCTGCGCAAGAAGGCCGAGACCGACCAGATAGAGGTATCGGACGAAGTCATACACCTCATCGCCGAGAGGATCGATTCCAACATCCGCGAGCTGGAAGGCTCCCTGACGCGGGTTATGGCTTACGCGCAGCTGGCGGGCAAGCCCATCACGCCGCAATTGGCGCAGGACGCGCTGCGCGATATATCGACGGTGAAGGATCCAAAGCGGATCACATGCGCGCTGATCCAGCAGGCCGTGGCGGAATACTGTTCGGTGACGATACAGGATTTAAAGGGCAACAAGCGCAACCGAGGCGTTACAGCCCCCAGGCAGATAGCCATGTTCCTCACGCGAGAGCTGACCAGCGACTCCCTGCTGCGCATCGGCGACGAGTTCGGGGGTCGCGACCATAGCACGGTCATCCACGCGTGCGAAAAAATCGCCGAGGAATTGACGACAAACCCATCGCTTAAGCTGATGGTGGAGGATCTCAGACGGGTAATCCATGAGAAATGACAGGCGTTCCTTGCGCCGCCGCGCGCAGATAGCGCTGCGACGGTTTATTGTTATCGCTGTTATTATAGCCATTGTATTATTGGGCGTTTATATCGCGATGCGGATACCGCGCGGCGGATCGTCGCCGCAGGCGCTGGCGTTCGCGCCCGGCGATCCATACGCGCCCTTCGGCGGCGGACTGCTGTACGCGTCGGGCGGGCAGCTATATTTCGTAAACCCCAAGGGCGTGCCGCGCGCGCTGCTGCCGCTGGGCGAGGACGGGCGGTTCTACGCGTCTGGGCGGATGATCGTGGCCTGGCGCGGCGTGCAGATATACGTATTGAACGCGGACGGGGATATCCTGTACAACGACCGGATGGACGCGCCGATCCAGTTCGCCAGGATAGGCGCGTCTTACGCGGCGGCTTTGACGGTCGGCGCGGACGGAACGCGGCGCGTGGACGTTATCACCCATAGCGGGGTTCCGGTATGGACGATCGACGCGGGCGAGACGGATATGCTGGACATGCAATTCTTCGGCGCGCAGGATCTGCGGCTGCTGACCGTCGGGCTGGACGCGATGGGCGCGGCGCCCGCCAGTCTGGTGGCAGCCTACGAACCGAAGCGATACGAGGTGACCGGCAACGTCACTCTGTACGACCAGATCGTATACAAGGCGTTCCAGCGCGGCAATAACCTAATGCTGATCAACTCGGTGACGATGACCGCCTACGACTACCGCTGCGTGGAGTCCTCCGCGATACAGCCTATTACGGTATACGGCTGGCAGGCGCGGGACACGCGCGCGATAACGGGCGACTCCGTCTCGCTGTTCACGCCGACCGCGTCCGGCGGCGACTCCGGCGCGCCGATCCGCCAGGCGCGGCTGATCGCCGGGAACGGGGACACGCTGTTAAGGCTGCCCGCGCCGTGCGTCGATATAAGGCTGGGCTCGCGCGGGGTGTACGCCTTCGAGCGGAACACCGTGTACGCCGCGCGGTATGGATCGACGGCGTTCACGGCGCACGCGCTACCCGCGCCGATAGACGGCGTGCTGTGCGTGACGGATGGCGATAGAGCGGTGGTATCCTCCGGCGGCGGCGTGTTCTGGGTGGATTTGCCAGCCCTGTGACGCGGGTGCAACAATTGGACGTTCTGGCTCGTTCATATATGGGAATCCGAACGGGCGCAGCGCGATCCATACCGCGCGGGGAGGCTTGGAGTGAACGTAGTTGATTACGCCGTGGCGGCGGTGGTGCTTATCAGCCTGCTGTTCGGGCTGTATAAGGGGTTCATACGCTCGGTTATGGCTCTGCTGGGTCTGTTCGTCGCGATGATCGCGGCTTACAAGCTCTCGCCGAGGCTGGTCGAGTGGATCAGCGGCAACCAAACGTTGCTGGATACGCTGATGTACTATACCGACGCGTCGATCCGCATGAGCGACGTCACGATCGCGAACACGCTGGTATCCGGATTAAGCCAGAGCCAGATAGTCAGCATCGTCGCGCAGGCGCGGCTGCCCGCGCCGTTTGACGTACTGCTGGAGAACAACATGATCAACCAGGTATTCGCGGCGCTGCCCCAGGCGACCGTATCCGAATACCTGAACCAAACGGTTATATCGGTGATAATAAGGATCGTCAGTTACGTCGCGGTGTTCATCGCCGCGTATTCGATCGTGACGCTGCTGATCAACCTTATCCACTATGTATTCAGGTTCCCGGTGCTCCGGCAGTTCGATATGCTGCTGGGCGGCGCGTTCGGGGTGGTGCGCGGGATATTCTTGGTGTACATATTGTTCTCGCTCGCGCCGATACTGATGACCGTCGTGCCGTTCCCGCAGTTAGCGGAGGCGGTGCGGGATTCCCAGTTCGGCGACTTGCTGCTCAACAGCAAGATGATCCAAACCATACTGCAGGGGCACCTGTAACCATCGATAAAACGCGGTTACGCGTCTGGAGGCAGTGAAATGAAGGTATTATATATCGGCGGCACCGGAACGATCAGCGCGCAATGCGTCAAGCAGTCGCTGGAGCGCGGGTGCGAGGTGTACGCGCTCAACCGCGGGAACAGGCGGGATCGTCTGCCCGAAGGCGCGCGGACGATAACCGCGGACATAAACGCCGATCCGCAAAGCGTCCGCGCCGCGCTGAAGGGCATGTCGTTCGACGCGGTATGCCAGTTTATCGCGTTCAAGCCGGAGCAGGTCGAGCGCGATATCGATCTGTTTAGCGGCTCTGTCGGACAATATATATTCATAAGTTCAGCGTCCGCTTACGACAAGCCTCCATCCGGCGGGGTGATACGCGAGGATACGCCGCTGCGCAATCCGTTCTGGCGGTACGCGCGGGACAAGATCGCGTGCGAGTCCGTATTAACGAGAGCGTACCGGGAGAACGGGTTCCCGGCGACCATCGCGCGCCCCAGCCATACGTATTCGGAGTGGTCTATACCCGTGGCTGTTCACGGCCATAAGGGAAGCTGGCAGGTGCTGGAGCGGATGCGCCGAGGCCGGAGCGTGCCGCTGCCCGGCGACGGCACGACGCTATGGACGTTCACCCACAGCCGTGATTTTGCCGGAGCGTTTGCCAGGCTGTTGGGAAATCCGTCCGCGATAGGTGAATCCGTGCATATCACAAGCGACGAGCGCCTTACGTGGAATCAAGCCTACGGGGTGATCGCGCGCGCGCTGGGCGCGGAGCTGAACGCTCTGCGTCTGCCGTCCTGGCTGCTCGACGCTAAGGGCAAAGCATACGGATACGACTTTGAAGGCTCTCTGCTAGGCGACAAGGCGAACAACGCGGTATTCGACACGAGCAAGATCAAGCGTCTCGCGCCGGGATGGTCGGCTGGCATACGCTATGATGAAGGCGTGGATATCGCGCTGAACCATCTTAAGAAGCATCCGGAGCTGGCGGTTCCCGATCCGGACTTTGACCGATACTGCGACGAACTGGAGGCCGTCGTGAAAAGCCTGGCGTGAAACCCGGCGCAAAGGATCGGCCTCTCGCCGCGCGAACGAATGAATCCAGCGGGATAATCATAGATATACAAATGCAACGTGGAGGAGGTAAATCCAGGCGATGAGACGGCGGCGGCGCGGTTATCTACGGCTGATTATTATACTGGCGGCAGTAATTGTGGCGCTGTTGACGACGGGTTTATTGTTCAATTGGCCTTTGCCCGTCAGGGACTGGATAGGCGGCGAGCCTTCGCCCGGCCCGAGCCCGTCCGCGACCGCGCCGGTTCTTCCAACGGACTCGCCGTTTCCGCCTGTTTCACCCACTCCCGTACCGACTCTTACCCCCTCGCCCGCGCCGGTTCTTACTTCTACTCCCGTGCCTGCCCTAACTCCATCGCCCGCTCCCGCGCCTATGCCGACCGACGCTTCCGCGCCGACCGTCTCCCCGTCTCCAGTTCCATATACCCCCGACCCGACGCTGATGTTTGAGCAAGTGGACTTCATTAACGCGCCAAGATACTCCGACCGCGAAAGCTTGATAGAGGCGCTGATAGAGGCGCGCGCGTCGATGATACCGCAGTTGGCGATACGCCTGGATAAGGATATAACGCTGGATGAGTTCAGGGCGGCGCTGGCGATATTCGACGGCACGATCGAATACGCTTACGGCACCATGAGCGGCACGGACGATCTATGCGCGCTGGTCAGTTTCGGGTATACCCCGGGCGCGAGGATCGCGCGCGCTTACAAGACGGGTACCGCGGACTTCCTCACGCGGGCTGAGCAACAGGTTCTCGAAACCGCGAGGACATGGCTGTTATCGGCCAACGCGTTCGGCGCGAATCCACTTCTCACGGAACGAGCCATACACGATTACATCTGCGAGCAGGCTCGTTATTTCGACGATCAAACGGATGAGCCGGGCGCGATTCTGCGCGATTATCAGACGGCGGTCGGGCTGTTCGCGGACGGTAAGGGCAACTGCATGGCGTATGCCGACGCGTTCCTGATGCTGGCTAGGATGGCTGGGTTCGAGTGCGATACTATAATCGGCGAGGCCGCGAACGAGCGCGGGGAATGGATCGGGCACGCGTGGAACGTAATCCGCATAAACGGCGAGTGGCTGATGTGCGACGTTACTTATGACGATCTGGACAGTCCACCGTTCACGATGGGCTACGCGTACTTCAACGTCGATAGGACGGCGATGAGCGCGAATCACCGCTGGGCTGAAGGCGCGCTGTATAGGCCAGTCGCGCCGACGCTGGACGATATGTATGGTTTTGGGAATAGTTTGTTCCCGGAGCTTAGGCGCGCCATCAGCGCGGATGAGTTTAAGGCTGGACTGGAGGACGCGCTGACCTCCGCCGAACCGGATGAAACATGGTTCATGCTGGATGGATTCAGCGTCGATAACGAGTTGATCCAACGGTGGATGAGCGGATGGAAACTAACGGGCGGCTGGCTGATGATACACCAGGAGTTAGGAGACAGCCAGTACTGGATATTTAAGAATATATAACGCGAGGTATATTTATGAATCATCATGATTGGACAGGCGTTGAACCCAACGATCCGCCGCTTCGCGCGTTATGGAGGGACTCGCTCAGCCTCGCGCCTAGGCTTAGCGAGTGGCGCAGGTATTTCCATATGTATCCGTCCGTCAGCGGATCGGAGGAGCCTACCGCGCGCAAGATTCTGGAGATACTAACCGATATGGGTATCGAAGCTGAGATAGTGCCAGGTCAATACGCCGTCGTCGGACGAGTCATAGGCACGGGCGGCGGCAGGATCGCTGGACTCCGCGCGGATATCGACGCGCTCCCCATCCAGGAGATCCCAGGCCGCGAGTACGGCTCCGCCGTCCCCGGCGTGATGCACGCCTGCGGACACGACGCGCATACCGCCATCCTGTTAGGCGCGGCTGAGCTGCTGTCGCGGCGGCGCGGCTCGTTCAGTGGCGAGGCGCGGCTGTTGTTCGAGCCCGCCGAGGAGACGAAGGGCGGCGCGCAGCCCATGATCGACGCTGGCAAACTGGACGGAGTCGGCGCGGCGCTCGCGCTCCACATGCAGCCCGGCCTTAAAGTCGGACAGCTCCAGACCAGGCCCGGGCCAATGTCCGGCTCCAGCAGCGAGGTTATACTGGAAATACTTGGACGGAGCGCGCACGGCGCGTACCCTGAGCGCGGGATCGACGCTATAACCCTCGCGGCGCAGGTTATCATGTCGGCGCAAACGCTGGTCAGCCGCCGCGTATCCGCTCTGGACAGCGTCGTTCTATCGTTCGGCGAGATCAACGGCGGAACCGCTCCAAACATCCTGGCTCAATCCGTGATACTTCACGGCACAATACGATCCCTCAACAGCGATACTCACTCGCGCATGCAATCCGAACTGGAAACGCTGGCTAAGGGTATATGCTCCGCTAACGGCGGCAATTGCTCCGTCACTATCAACGAGGGATATCATTCCGTCATATGCGCGCCCGAATGGGTATCCCGGCTTAACTCGCTCGCGGAGACGATCGGCGTCGAACCCTTGGTCAAGCCCGCGCCCAGCCTAGGCGTGGACAGTTTCGGCGACTTTACCGCAGTCGCGCCGGGATTATACTACGATCTGGGCTGTGCTGCGGACGATGGCGCGCCGCCTATACACACGCCCGGGTTCGATATTGACGAGCGATGCCTTCCTATAGGGGTATACCTGCAGGCGGGATTAGCGCTTGAGCATATCGTCTGACTGCTGTCCGGCATGCGTCATGCCCGTATGATCCGCGCGCCGGACGGTTTGGCGTTCCGCTTGTCTACGTTCGGCGCGACGTATGCCTTTTAGCGTGCCGATCGCCAGCGTCATGACCGATGCCGCGTAAATGATAAGCATCGTTTTAGTAATGCGGTTGTCGATCCAGGCCATCGCGGGGTTGCGTATATCCAGCGCGAAAAACACGATGAACATGCCTGACAGTATCGCCAGCGCGTGTGATAGATACTTGCGGAAGGTCAAACATCGCACTTCCTTTATGGCGTTATGTACACTATATCGCTGGACGGCCTGCCGCCGTTGTACGGCTGATTGATCAACTCGCCTTCGAACGTCATCATGGCCGACTGCCCGCCGTCCAGGTTATAGGCGGTTTTACAGCCCAGCTTCTCGAACAGGGACGACAGTTCCTTCATGTCGAGACCTAGGGAGTAGTCTCTCTGCCGCCCGTCCACTACCACCAGGCAGTAGTGCCCAGGCTCGTAATAGCCGATCGCGCTGCGCGGATTCGCGGGCACGACGGAGCTGTTGAACATAGTCTTAGCCTTGCCGCCGTCCAGCAGTTCCGGGCCGAAGCTCCACGCCTGCCATGCCTTGCGCTCTACGGCTTCGCTTATACTGAATTCCTCCTTCGTATATGTTTCCATCACGCCATCCTCGTATAGCACGCACACGTCCTCATACGCGCTATCACGGTACAGCGCTCCGTTGCGTATCACTATACCCCTCGCGCGCGCGCCGTAGTAATCCCCGTTGATTGCGGCGATAGCTTCAAGCTGGCGCGACATATCCACTACGTCGTCGGTGACTCCTTGTCCCGCCTGTCCTTTTGCCAGTCCCGAACGCACAGAGCGCACGTCTCGCACCCATACGTCCGCCACGAAACACACCGACTCGCCCACCTTCAGCTTATTAACCGCCACTCTTGCCGTGTCGGACTGGTAGCTGTAGAGCGCGGTCGCGCCTGTATCTCCCATAGGAAACGTTGATGAGAAATCGCCCGGCGCGGCGGTCTGATTCGTCGCGCCCGACTGGACGAAAAACGCGTTAATCGATCCCGTATCCCCGGTATCCATCGACGCGGGGGACTGCGGGGTTATGTCCGCCGATCCGGTGATGACCAGCGGGGTTTGGCTCATCGCGCGCGGCAGAACGTGATGGAACAATGCGAACACGACCAGCGCCGCCGCGAATACGGTAAAGTCCAGGCACACTACCATCCAAACGGGGAGTATCCGCTTGGGCAGTCCTCCGCGCGCGCGCGTCATCAAACCGCCTCCTATACGAAGCGTTACAACACCAGGTTAACGATCCTGCCGGGCACGTATATCAGCTTGCGTATCGTCCGTCCGTTCGCCGCGCTCAATATCGCCGGATGCTCCGGCAGAACGCGTTCGGCTTCCTCCTTGCTAAGGTTCAGCGGCAGCGTTACGCGTCCGCGCACCTTGCCGCCCACCTGTATGGCGATTTCTATCTCGTCGCGTTCCAGCGCGGCGGGATCCCACTGCGGCCAATCCCGCGAGTATATCGGTTCGCCCAGATTCTGCAGTTCCCATATCTCCTCGGTGATATGGGGAGCGAACGGGTTGAGCAGAGCCAGCAAAACGCGCAGCGTGCCGCGCGTGATCGCGCCCTCGTTATATATAACGTTGACAAGGGTCATCATTGATGCAATGGCTGTGTTAAATTTCATCCGCTCGATATCTTCGCTCACCTTCTTCACGCATCCGTGAACGTCGGCGAGGAGTTTTTGCGGTATGGTTTCATCGTTAACGACGAACTGCTGCACGCGCCACACGCGGTCAAGGAACCGTCTGCATCCGGCGACTCCCTGCGTGGACCATGGTATCGCTTGATCGAACGCGCCCAGGAACATCTCGTACATCCGCAGAGTGTCCGCGCCGAATTCCGCTATCACGTCGTCGGGATTGACGACGTTACCGCGCGACTTGCTCATCTTTTCGCCGTTAGCGCCAAGGATCATGCCGTGCGAGGTGCGTTTGGCGTATGGTTCAGGGAAGGGTACCGCGCCGATATCGTACAGGAAACGGTGCCAGAATCTGCTGTACAACAGATGCAGAGTGGTGTGTTCCATGCCGCCGTTGTACCAGTCCACCATACCCCAATAGTCAAGCGCCTCTTTGGACGCGAATTGGTTGTTGTTATAGGGGTCCATGTAGCGCAGGAAGTACCAGGATGAACCAGCCCACTGCGGCATAGTGTCCGTTTCGCGTTTAGCGGGGCCGCCGCAGTGCGGGCAGGTAGTGTTCACCCAATCGGTCATGGCAGCGAGAGGGGACTCGCCAGCGTCGGTAGGCAGGTAGTTGTCTACTTCAGGGAGAACCAGCGGGAGTTGGTCTTCGGGCAGGGGGATCAAGCCGCAGTTAGGGCAATCGACAATAGGGATGGGTTCTCCCCAGTACCGCTGGCGCGAGAATACCCAGTCGCGCAGTTTATATTGTATTTTGGATTCGCCAAGGTTCCGGCTGGAAAGCCAGTCGATCATAACGCGTTTAGCGTCCGCTACGCGCAGTCCGTCAAGGAAACCGGAGTTGACAAGCGTGCCGTCGTCAACGTCGGTGTAAGCCGATGATTGAACGTCGCCGCCGGAAACGACTTCGACGATGGGTAGGTTGAACCGTTTAGCAAATTCCCAATCGCGTTCGTCGTGGCCGGGGACAGCCATGATAGCGCCGGTGCCGTAGCCCATCAGGACGTAGTCGGAAGTCCAGACAGGGATACGTTTGCCAGTAGCGGGGTTGACAGCGGAGACGCCGTTGACGGGCACGCCCGTTTTATCCTTAGCGATTTCAGTGCGCTCAAAGTCGCTCTTGCGGGAGGACGCGTCAATGTAGGAGTGGATTTCGTCGAGGTTAGTTATGATATTGGAATAGTTGGTGATTAGGGGGTGTTCGGGCGCGATAACCATATAGGTTGCGCCAAACAGGGTATCCGGGCGGGTAGTGAATACGCGCAAGGGTTCGAGGGGTTCGCCTGAGGAGGAGGAGACGAGTTGGAAATCAACGCTAGCGCCTTCAGAGCGGCCGATCCAGTTGCGCTGCTGGGATTTGATCTTGTCAAGGAAATCGACCGTGTCCAGGCCGTCGAGGAGGGTTTGCGCGTATGAAGTGATTTTAAGCATCCACTGTTTTTTGATTCTGCGAACGACTTCGCCGCCGCAACGCTCGCAAGCGCCGCCCACTACCTCTTCGTTAGCGAGGCCGACTTTGCAGCTGGTGCAATAGTTGATGGGTATTTCGGCTTTGTAAGCGAGGCCATGTTTGAATAATTGGAGGAATATCCATTGAGTCCAACGGTAGTAGGATGGGGAGGTAGTGTCTACTTCGCGAGACCAATCAAATGAAAAGCCAATAGACTGGCATTGTTTGCGGAAACGCGAGATGTTGCGCTCGGTGACGATGCGAGGGTGGATACGGTGTTTGATAGCATAGTTTTCAGTGGGGAGTCCGAAAGCGTCCCAGCCCATAGGGAAAAGCACGTTGAAGCCTTGCAAGCGGCGTTTGCGGGCGATAACGTCCATAGCGGTATAAGGGCGAGGGTGTCCGGCATGGAGGCCTTCGCCAGACGGGTATGGGAATTCGACGAGAGCGTAGAATTTCGGTTTAGAGGATGTATTAGAGGCTTCGAAAGCACGGGCGTCGGACCAGCGCCGCTGCCATTTGGGTTCGATTAAGCGGGGAGAGTAATCAGAAACGGTCATAGTAACGCCGCCATTCTTCATTTTGATTAATTCTACCAGATGAGTCAACAAATATTGTAGCGTGGATCAGCAGTAATTGTCAAGCGGATATTGAATTCCTCGCGGTAAGTGGTATAATTGATAAGAGGGTATCAGCAAGAAAGCAGTGCGAGGTGTTAAGCGTTTGCAAGCGCAAGCGGGCGATGTAGAAGTTGGGGATCGCGTACAGATGCGCAAGCCTCATCCGTGCGGTGTGAAAGGCAGCGACGAGTGGACCGTAATAAGAGCGGGCGCGGATGTAAAAATTAAGTGCGCGCGCTGCGGAACAATCGTCATGATGGATCGCGTAGTCTTTTTAAGGCGCAGGAAGAGGTTGCTAGGGAGATCGGACGCGGTCGAACTAATAAGCGCCACGCTGAAAGAATTGCTGGAAATAAAGGAGTGAATCGATAATGAGCAACGTGAACGAAGGCGTGCTGGGCGAGGCGGTAGTGCCGTCGATTAAGCCGATTAAGGATGCTGCGAATGCTGCGAAAGCCGCGAAAGAGGGGAGCGAGGGTAAGAAGTCCGTGGGGCGGGAGATCTTCGAGTGGGTCGTGACCGTGCTAGTAGTGGTTGCGATTACGTTGACAGTAAGAACGTTCGTGTTTGAACCAATAAGGGTGGACGGGGAATCCATGATCCATACGTTGGAGAATAATGAGTATACGTTTACAACAAAGATTGACTACGTGGTAGGGGAACCGGAAAGATTCGACGTTATAATCTGCCAGTTTCCAGGAAGAACAGAACGGTTCGTGAAAAGGCTGGTAGGGTTGCCAGGAGATAGGATTGAGGTAAACGGAGGGTTCTTGACGGTTAACGGGGAGAGGTATGAGGAGGAGTATCTGACGAATAGGCCAGGATATACAGGAGCGTGGGAGTTGGGCGAGAATGAGTACTTCGTGCTAGGGGATAATAGACCGTACTCGAACGACAGCCATTTGATAGGGCCATTGACAAGGAGTCAGATCATAGGGCACGTAAGGTGCGTGATCTGGCCGTTGAATAAGATTAGACTTGTTAAATGATTGTAGTATTGCCTAAAGATCGAAGGCAAAAGAATCAGAGCGGCACATGGGTCCAGCGGCACGCTGGTCAGGGGGTCAAGGGGGGCTGAAGCCCCATTGCGGGGTCTGGGGCAGCGCCCCAGCGTCTCCCACCCCGGCGTCACACTCGTAACCAAACGTTAAACCCAAGCCCCGAAGGGGCAAAGAAACATATGTTTTATGCCGCTTGCGCGGTTACGCGGGGTTGACGCGGGGTTGACGTGGGGGAGGCGGGGGGGGGGGGGGGGGGGGGGGGGGGGGGGGGGGGGGGGGGGGGGGGGGGCGGCAGACCCGCGGGGCGCGCGCCCCCGCGCCGGCGCCGGGGCAGCCACGAGCAACAGAG
>JAIRSO010000048.1 GCA_031255415.1 Oscillospiraceae bacterium | reverse complement strand
GTAAGCCGCATAGCGGCAGAAGACATAGCCCCTTTGCCGCTTCGCGGCTTACGTGGGGTTGACGCGGGGTTTACGAGGGTTGGGCGACGGGGGGGGGGGGGGGCCCGCCCCCCCGCCGGGGGGGGGGGCCCCCGCCCCCCCCCCCCCCCCCCCCCCCCCCGCACCCCAACCCTCGTAAACCCCGCGTCAACCCCACGTAAGCCGCGAAGCGGCAAAGGGGCTATGTCTTCTGCCGCTATGCGGCTTACGCGGAGTTTACGAGGGTAGGACGCTGGGGCGCTGCCCCAGACCCCGCAGGGGGGCTTCAGCCCCCCTTGTCCCCCAGACCACCGGGCCGCTGGACCCAGGTGCCGCGCGGATGTTTTGTCTGCGTTGTTATTTGCCGCTGCTGCCTAGCATCCCCGCTCCGCGCTCCGAGGGGATGCGCCGCAGTTCCTCCGCGCTCACTTCTATGGCTCTGGCCTTCGGCACTGGCAGCAGCACCGCCTGGCAAATCGCCTTACCCTTGTCCAACTCCACCGCCTCTTTGTTGTGGTTCGTCAACCCTACCAACCATTCGCCCCTGAACCCGCTGTCAATCACCCCACCCCTTACCGCTATCCCTTTCGCACCCATCGACCCGCGTTCTTGCAGCTGCATATACCAATCATTCCCGAACGCACTGCCTACCCCTGTCGGAATCAACCTCGTTTCCCCCGGCTCGATCCTAATCACCCGATCCCGATCCCCATCCCCTGCCCACGCGTAAACATCCCAGCCAGCATCCTCATCCCTTTTTACTGGCAGCACTGCCCCATCCCTTATCTTTGCGAACCTCAACTCTACTACCTTATCCATATCATCCCCCCTCCCCTCGTAACCATCCGTAAACCTCACCAACTTCCCATCCTTCACATACCCTGGCACCGTCCCCAAATTAACCTGATGCATCGCTTTGAAAATGCATTGCTCTACTGCTGGATGCCTCTCCTTTAACTCCCCAATCAACCGCTTAACCTCCCCCCTCTTGCTTGCGTTCCTATTCCTTCTCCCCCCCTCCCCCGCATCCACCGGACATTCATTCATTGGGCACCCGCACCTCAAAAAGTCCATCTTATACTTATCCCTCCACGCCAGCACATCCCTCTCTTTCACCATATACATCGGCCTTATCAATTCCATCCCCTCGTAATTCTTACTTCTCAATTTCGGCATCATGGTCTGCACTTGCGCCCCGTACAACAACCCTATCAATACCGTCTCTACCATATCGTTATAATGATGCGCCAATGCAATCTTATTACACCCTAACCTTTGCGCTTCTTTATATAGATGCCCCCGCCTCATCCTTGCGCACAAATAACAATGCCCTGGCCCGGCCTTCCTTACTACCTCGAATAGATCCGTCTCAAAAACCTCCAACCCTACCCCTAACTTCCTCGCGTTCTCCTCTAGCACCACCCTATCTTCCCTTACATACCCCGGATCCATAGTCAAATACTTCACTTCAAAGGGCACCTTGCTTACCCTCTCCAGCATGCCCATTAACACCGCTAACAAACTCGAATCCTTCCCTCCGGACACGCACACGGCCACCTTATCCCCAGCCTCTATCAGTTGATAATCCCTTATCGCGTGCATGAACGGCGTCCACAATTCCTTTCTTCTTGCCTTAAAGATATCGCGCTCCATGGCCTGCCTGAAGGATACATCCCTATCTCTATCTGATTGCATTTTCTACCTCTTTGTGTTATACTCCGTCCCGTCCGAACATCCCGCCTCGCGCGCCGATTCGTTCCTTCAACGAACCTCTATCCCGCCTTAGCGAGCAGTGAAAATCTATCGCGAATCCGGGGAAAATCTGAACGGGACGGAGTATAATATTTTAATGATCTTAGGAGGAATCCATATGCCTGACTGCACTCGCCCCGTAATGTTATGCCACCCTATCGATACGGAAAGCACCCTTCCCGCCTCCGCACAGTGGCGCGCCCTTCCCGCGCACTCTTTACGCCGCACCCATGACGGATCCCCTCCATTATACGCTACACTTATCCAAACCGCATACGATCCATCCTCGCGCCTGTGGTTCATACGTTTCGACGGAGAGGATCCATCCTGGGTATCCGACTACACCACGCACGACGAAACCATATGGACTCAAGACGTATACGAAGCCTTCTATGACGACGAAGGCGCCATCTCCGCCGCCTCCTCAATCGAATACAAGGAGCTGGAGTCCAGCCCTCGCAACGTGCGTTTCGACGCTAACATAACCTTTACCCCTCCCGGCAAATTCCGCACGGATACCTCTTGGGATATCCCTTGGAACAGCGTCACCACTTACGACCCCGCTTCCAAACGCCTTGTATCCGTCTGGTCTATCCCTTTCGACAGCCTATCGATTACCCCCGCCCCGGGCGTGCGGATGCCTATCAATTTCTATCGCATCGACCGAGGCGGCGAACATGAATCCGGCGCGGAGTTTTCCGCATGGTCTCCCACCTTTAACGGATCGTTCCATACCCCGTCCCGATTCGGCCTAATCGAGTTTGTTTAACCCCTTTAACCCCTACCCAACCGCCTATACCCAAACGTTTTCACTTGCTAGCGCGTTGACCGAGTCGCGTATCCTCACGTACATTATGTCCATGCTCTCGCGCATATCCCCGTCCGGGAACAGCAGCGGCTTGCCCAGCCTCAGCAGTTTCCCCTTCGCGTCGTAATACAGCGGCACGAACGGCAGATGCCGGCTTGTTTTATCGCGGTAGAACCTTTCCAATAACAGGAACCCGCGATACATCTCGCCCAGACGCGCGTCGTCGCTGTCATACTGTATGTCGGGGTATATAACGATCGGCTCGCCCCGAAGCAGTATTTCAACGCTCGCGCGCATCGTCTTGATGCTCTCGATTGACTTGCGGTAAACGGGCACCGCGCGCATGCTCCGCATCAACAGCGCGACAGGCTCGCTGACCATCCACGCTATCGCGCTCGCCAGCGGCTTCGGCCAGCCGAACCGCTGCCGGAACGTGAACCCGCTGAAATGATCGCGCAGCGCCTTCGCGTCAAAGAACACCGCCAGCGCCCACGGATGCAAAGGCGCGGGAGTCCAGGCCATGGTCGTGATTGGCCCGCGCATGTTGTGATGGTGACAGATAAAGACCGCCGGTTCCGGGAACGCCTCGCGGGGAGGCGCCTTGACCTTCGGTCCGAATATCCGCACGACCGCGCGGAGGAATTTGTAGAAACCGCCCTGGAAACTGGACGCGCCGCCGGGATTCGCGCCCGGCCTGTTGCTGGATACCAAGGTTGGCTCACCTCTGAAGCGCAGCGTGCTTCATTGATTTTACTTAATCGGACGCGGTTCGTCAAGACTGATCGCGCCGAATCGACGCGGGGAGGCGATACAATGAACCTGCTTTTATATAATCCCGCGGCGGGCAGCGGACTCGCGGAGCGGATCGCGCCCAAAGCGGAGTCCATGCTCAAGGCGCGCGTCGATCAACTGCGCGTCGCGCGCAGCGAGAGGCCGGGGCACGCGGAGGAGCTCGCGCGCTCCGCCGCGAACGACGGCGCGCGGAATATATTCGTGCTGGGCGGCGACGGCACGGTGATCGAAGCCGCGCGCGGCGTATACCCAACCCGTACCGCGCTGGCTCTGATCCCGGCGGGCACGGGCAACGACTTCCGCAAGAGCCTGAATATCCCGTCGAAATGGGACGACGCGCTGCTCTACGCGCTCAAACACGATCCGATAGCGGTAGACGCTGGGATGATCAACGGGCGGCTGTTCGTCAACGAGTGCGGAGCGGGCTTCGACACGGTAACGCTGGAATACGCGCTGCTGTCGAAACGGTTCACGCACGGCAAGGCGGCTTACCTCTACGGCGTTATCCGCGCGATGCTCGACAACAAACCCGTCGAGTTGACCGTCGTCCGCGAGGACGGAACCGAGCAAACGCGATTGCTCACGCTGTTCGGGGCGGCTAACGGCGGCGTGATAGGCGGCGGCATACCGGTCTCGCCGGAAGCCAGCGTATTCGACGGGATGCTGGACGTTGTGACGGTGCCCGCGATGCCGCGCCGGAAACTGATCCGCGCGCTGGCGCTCCTGCTTCGCGGCAAGATAGCGGAGATACCGGGCGCGGAAACGTTCCGATGCGCGCAGATCGCGGTGCGCGGCAGGAATCTCAAGATAAACGTGGACGGCGAGATAACCGCGCAGGACTCCGCCTTGATCAAGATCGTGCCGGGAGCGCTGATGATCCGCGCGCGCGCGCCGCAGTGACGCAGCGACGCGGTAAAGCGAACCGCCGCGTATCAGCCGCGCCGCGACCGCGAGTAACGCACGGCGGCCTCGATAAATCCCCTGAATATAGGATGCGCTCTGTTCGGGCGGCTCTTGAATTCAGGATGGAACTGCACGCCGATGTAAAAGGGATGATCCTTTAATTCGACAATCTCGACGAGCCAGTCGTCCGGCGAGTGTCCCGACACGATCAACCCCGCCTCGACCAGCTCCGCGCGGAATTTGTTGTTCACCTCGTAGCGGTGGCGATGGCGTTCGGAGATGGCTTCTCGTCCATAGAGAGCGTGAGCCAGCGCGCCGCGTTCCAAGTCGCAGGGATAAGCCCCCAGGCGCATCGTCCCGCCTTTGGGCAGAACGCCTTGCTGATCCGGCATCAACGCGATGACGTTATGCTTGCCGTCCGGAGCGAATTCCTCCGAATTAGCGTCGGCCCAGCCCAGCATGCCGCGCGCGAACTCGATCGCGGCTATCTGCAGTCCCAGGCATATGCCGAAGTAGGGAACGCCGTTCAGGCGCGCGAATCTCGCCGCGCAGATCATCCCCTCGATACCTCGGCTGCCGAATCCGCCCGGAACGAGGATCCCATCGCAGTCGGCGAGCGCGTCCGCGCATCCGCCGGGCATGTCCTCCAGATCGGACGCGTCGATCCACTTGATCTCCACGCGCGCGGAGTTTTCATACCCTGCGTGCGTCAGCGACTCCACAACGGACAGATACGCGTCGTGAAGCTGTACGTATTTGCCCACCAGCGCTATCTTGACCGCGTGTTCCCCGCGCGCCGCGCGCCGCAGCATAGCGTCCCATTCGGTGAAGTCGGGGCGCGGGCAGTCCAGCCCCAGTTTTCGCACGACAAGATCAGATATCCCTTGCGACTCCAGCATGCCGGGCACCTCGTACAATCCCGGCATGGTCACGTTGCTTATCACGCACTGCGTCGCCACGCCGCACTGCTCCGCGATTTTGCGTTTAAGCTCGAACGTCAGCGGCCTATCGCAGCGCGCGATGATCAGATCGGGCGTGATGCCCAGCGACTGCAGTTCGCGCGCGCTGTGCTGGGTCGGTTTGGTCTTATACTCCCCCGCGGCGGACAGATATGGCACCAGCGTCACGTGCAGGAACAGGCATCTGCCGCGTCCAAGCTCCTGCGCGGTCTGGCGCACGGCCTCGAGGAACGGCTGGCTCTCGATGTCGCCGATCGTGCCGCCGATCTCCGTTATCACAACGTCCGCGTTGCCCTTCTCCCCGACAGCGTATATGAACCGCTTTATCTCGTCGGTAATGTGCGGGATTATCTGCACCGTCTGTCCCAGATAGCTGCCCTCGCGCTCCTTGCTGAGCACGTTCCAGTATACTTTGCCGGAGGTCATGTTGGAATACTGGTTGAGATCCTCGTCGATGAACCGCTCGTAATGGCCTAGATCCAGGTCGGTCTCCGCGCCGTCGTCCGTGACGAACACCTCGCCGTGCTGGAACGGGTTCATCGTCCCGGGATCGACGTTTAGATAAGGATCGAGTTTCTGCGACGCGACTTTAAGCCCGCGCATCTTCAGCAGCCGCCCCAGCGAAGCCGCCGTGATCCCCTTGCCCAATCCCGATAACACGCCCCCTGTAACGATTATATAGCGCGTCATACGAGGTCTCCCTTGCCGTGCCGGAGCAGGTAAGCGTCCCTGCTAGGCCCGACGGACACGGTGGTGATCGGACGGCCCACGCGCGATTCGATCCAGTCGATATACCGCCTCGCGTTATCCGGCAGATCGGACTCGGATCGGCATCCGGCGGTAGACTCGCGCCAGCCGGGCAGCGTCTCGAACACGGGGCGCGCGCGCTCAAGCCTCGCTCCCGTCGGGAATCTATCGACGCGTTCGCCGTCTATATCATACGCGGCGCATACGGGGATCTCGTCCATGAAGTCCAGCGTGTCCAGTTTGGTCAGCACGATCTCGTCAACGCCCTGCAGTCGCGCGCCGTATCTGGTCGCGACAAGATCGAACGCCCCGACCATCCTCGGCCTACCGGTCGCCGCGCCGAACTCCTCGCCTTCCTCGCGAAGCCTGTCGCCCAGCGCGCCCTCGAACCTAGCGACGAACGGCCCGCCGCCCACGCTGGACGAGAACGCCTTCACCACGCCGATAACCTTATCCACCCTGCGCGAGGGAATGCCAGCGCCAATAGGCGCGTTCGCGGCGAGCGCGGACGAGGACGTGGTATAAGGATATATCCCGTAGTCCAGATCGCGCAGCGTGCCCAATTGAGCTTCGAGCAGGATATTCTTGCCCGCCTCGGCCGCGCTGTCGAGATATTCGTCCGCGTCGGTGATATAGTCGCGGAACGGATCGCCGTATGCGTGCAGCCAGTCCATCGTGTCTGCCAGCGTGTACGGAGGCAGTCCGTATGGTTTCGCAAGGGTGATGTTCTTCCAGTCCACCAGGAGCGCGGCGAGTTTCTCCAGGTACGCGGGCGAGAGGAGATCTTCCATGCGCAGGGCTTTGCGGAGCGCTTTATCGGAGTAAGCCGGCGCGATGCCGCGACGGGTGGAGCCTTGTTTAGCGGAACCCAGACGATCCTCTTCAACGCCGTCGGCGTGGCGGTGCCAAGGCATGCAGATAATCGCGCGATGGCTTATCTTCAGGTTGGCAGGCGATACGTTAACGCCGCGCCCGCGCAGCTGCGCGGCCTCGTTGAATAGATGCTCGATATCGATGACCATGCCGCCGCCCAGCACGTTGACCACGTTCGGGCGGAATATACCCGACGGCACCAGGTTCAGCACGAACTTGCCCAGATCGTTGACGATGGTGTGACCCGCGTTGTTGCCTCCCTGATACCGGGAGACGACGTCCGCGCGTCCGCTAAGCAAGTCGACCGTCCGACCCTTACCCTCGTCGCCCCAGTTTACGCCGACTACTGATATGATCATTGGTTGTTCCTCCAAATGATTATTTACTAGGAACGCGCTTCAAGCCCCCGCCAGGAACGCGAATTGCGCCTCGCACAGCCCCCTGTAATGTCCGCCGGGGATCTTGATCAACTCGTCGTGCGTGCCGCGCTCGGCGATCCTGCCGTCCTGCACGACCATTATGCAATCGGCCTTGCGTATCGTGGACAGCCGATGCGCGATAACGAAGCAGGTGCGTCCCTTGAGCAGCCGCTCTATAGCCTTTTGGATCAGCTGTTCGGTATGCGTGTCGATCGAGCTGGTCGCTTCGTCCAGTATCAGTATACGCGGATTGTTCAGCAGCGCGCGCGCGAACGATATCAACTGCTTCTGCCCGGCGGAGAGCGTCGAGCCGCGCTCGTTGACCTCCGTCGCGTAGCCCTTCTCCATCAGCGCGATGAAGTCGTGAGCGTACACCGCCTTCGCGGCCTCGATAACCTCCTCGTCCGAAGCCTCCAGCCGCCCGTAACGGATGTTATCCATTATCGTGCCGGAGAATATGAACGAGTCCTGCATCATGACCGACATCTGCGAGCGCAGCGACTCCAGCGTGACCGATTGCACGTCCGTGCCGTCTATGAGCACGCGCCCGTCCGTAGCGTTGTAAAACCGACTTATCAGGTTCACGATCGTGGACTTGCCCGCGCCCGTCGGACCCACCAGCGCGATCACCTGCCCGGGCCTCGCGGTAAAGGACACGTCCTTTAGCACGACCGCGTCCTTATCGTAGCCGAACGTGACGCGGTCGAAATCTATCTCGCCGACGATCGGCGGCATGGGAATCGCGCCTTCGTTATCCTTCACCTCTATGGGCGTATCCATTATCTCGTAGATGCGCTCGACCGAGGCCATCGCGGTCAGCAGCGAGTTGTAGAAGTTGCTGAGGTTGCTGATCGGATCCCAAAACCTGCCCAGATACCACAGTATCAACAGCAGGTTGGCGAGCGTCACGCCGCGCGCGCCTCCCATCAGCGCCAGCCCCAGCAGATACACCAACACCGTGCCCAGCGTGGACGTGATATCTATCGCGGGCCAGAATAGGTTGTTATATCTGACCGCCCTCATCCAGCTGGAACGGATGTCGTCGTTCGTGTCGTTGAACGTAGTCTGGTTCTCCCTCTCGCGAGTGAACGACTGCGTGACGCGCATCCCCGCCAGCGACTCGTGCAGATACCCGTTCATCGTGGACGTTTTGACCCGAAGCGCCTGCCAAGCCCTTCGCATCCGCCGCTTGATGACCGTGACCAGCGCCGCCAGTATCGACAGCGAGCACAGCGAGGCCAGCGTAAGCCGCCAGTCCACCGTCAACATGATGACGATCAGCAATATCAGCGTCATGCAGTCCACAACCAGGTTGATTATCCCGTTTGAGAATAGGTCGTTCAGCGAGTTCACATCGTTGATCACGCGAACCATTATCTTGCCCGCGGAGCGCGAGTCGAAGAAGTTGAACGACAAACGCTGGATGTAATCGAATAGATCCTGCCTCAGCTGCGCGATAGCCCGCCGTCCGTTCAGATCGGTGATGCGCACGCGCGCGCGCAGTACCAGCCCGCCCAGCGCCGAGCACGCGATCATCGCCGCGACATACATCGCCAGCGCGCGCGAGTCGAATCCCTTAGTCTTGATATTCTCCAGCACGCTGACCGCGCGGCTCATGAAGAACGGCCCGGCCAGGCTCAGCACCGAGTACATTATCATCAGCCCCAGCGCGAAGAGCATCTGTTTGCGATAGGGATACATGTACCGCATCAGCCTGATGAATTGCGTCTTGTTAAACGGGGCTTCCAATACCTCGTCGTCCGTCGTGCGAATGCGCGCCATATTTTATCACGCCTCCTTTACGCCGTCTAAGCCGACGAAGTCCCGCACCTGGTCCATGAACATCCGGTAATACAGGCCTTTCTTTTCCAGCAGTTCGGCGTGCGAGCCGCGCTCAGCCACGCGCCCGCCGTCCAGCACGATGATTTGATCCGCGCGTATGACCGACGATATGCGGTGCGCGATGATGAACGTCGTGCATCGATGCGCGCGGCTGGACAATCCTTGTTGGATATCCGCCTCCGTCTCCATATCGACCGCCGAGGTAGCGTCGTCCAGCACGAGTATCTTTGGATCGTATGCCAGCGCGCGCGCGATCGACACGCGCTGTTTCTGCCCGCCCGACAGCCCCAGTCCGCGTTCGCCCACGACGGTCTCCCAGCCCTGCGGCATTTTATCGATAAACGCGCTGGCTTGAGCGATATCCGCGGCGGACACTACCGCTTCCATGTCCAGCCCCGGTTCGCCGAACGCGACGTTCTCGCGGATCGAGTCCGAGAACAGGAACGTATCCTGCATCACGAACCCTATCGAGCGGCGCAGGCTCTTGAGCGGCTGCCGGCGCACGTCCACGCCGTCGATCATCACGCTCCCCGAGCGCGCGTCGTAGAACCGCGCCAGCAGGTATACCAGCGTGGTCTTGCCCGATCCTGTCGCGCCCATTATCGCGATGGTCTCGCCGGGTTTCGCCTCCAGGCTCACGTCTCGAAGCACGACCTGGTCGCGGTACGCGAACGTGACGTTCTCTAGTTTAACGCGACCCTCGCGCGCGATCGGCTCCTCGATCTGCGGCGGATCCTTAACCGTCGTGCCCAGATCAAGGTAATAGAACAGCTTCTCCGCAGACGATAATCCTTGCGCGTACACGTTGACGAAGTTCGCCAGCATGCGCAGAGGGTTGGCTAATACCCACACATACCCCGTCGCCGCGATCAGCGAACCCAGATCCAGCGTTCCGGCGCGCACCAGCGCGCCTCCCGCCAGCAGCATCATCGGCACCGCCAGACTGCTGAGGAAGTCCATCACAGGGTTGAAGTTGGACCAGATATACGTGGCGTTCATGTGCAGACTGCGCACCTTTTGGTTATCCTTCTCGAACCTGGCGCTCTCGTAAGGTTCGCGCGCGAACGCCTTGACTACGCGCACGCCCGCGATGTTCTCCTGCGTGCGCGTGTTCAGCACGGCGTTCTGCTCCCGAACCGCCGCGTGCGCCGGGCGTATCTTCTTATTAAAGAAGTACGCGAACACGGACAGCGGCACGGCTGCAGCCAGCGTGACCGCTGTCAGCAGCCAACTGATCGAGCCCATGAACGCCAGCGCGCCGATGAACATGATCGTCTGTTCGCACATCGTTTGGCAGAAATTCATGATGAAACTGCGCACGCCTTCCAAATCGCCCGTCATGCGCGACATGATCTCGCCGATCCGGTGCGTGTCGTAGAAGGTATGGCTCTGGGCTTGAAGCCTGGCGTACAGATCGGTTCTCAATTGATACACCGCGTCCTGCGACACGCGCTCAAAGAGCATGCCCCTGCTGTATAACAGAAACAGCCGTACAATGGTAAGCCCTATCAGCAGTCCGCCCAGCTTCCACATCAGGGCGAAATCGCGGTTGGGTATGACGTTGTTGACGACCTCGCGCGTGATGAGCGGGAACAGCAGCCGCAGTATCTGCGCGGCCGCCAGCATCAGCACGCCGATAGCCAGCCGTTTGCGGTAAGGCCTCAGCCGCTCGAATATCCGCGCTAGCATGCCGTTGGGTTTTCGGATTCGCAAGCGGAATCGCGACGATCGCCGCGGCGCGTCTGTCTCCATCGAAGCCTGCCTTCCTTAGCCTGTCAGCCCTGACAGCTTATACTCTATAGAATCCGTCAGCGCGCGCCAGCACGCCTCCATTATATTCCTTGACACGCCCACCGTGCCCCATACCGCGCCGCCGTCCGTCGATTCGATGCTCACGCGCACCGTCGAGCCGGTGCCGCCGCCGTCGATCACGCGCACCTTGAAATCGACCAGCCTTACCGACGCGAGTTCGGGATAGAACACGCAAAGCGCCTTGCGCAGCGCGAGGTCGAGCGCGTTGACCGGACCGTCGCCTTCCGCGGCGGTGATCTCCTCGCGTCCGTTCACGGCAATCTTGATGTACGCCTGCGCGCCGCCCCTAGTCCACGGCTGTTCGCAGAACACGCGGAAGTCCAGCGCCTCAAAATGCGGTTCGGCTCTGCCCAGCATCCGCAGCGCCATCAGCTGGAACGATCCCTCCGCGCCCTCGTAGACGTACCCTGCCTGTTCGCTTAGCTTCAGCCTGTTCGCGATCTCGGTGAGCCGGGGATCGCCTCGGGTGAGATCGGGGGCTATTCCAGCCAATCGATCGAGCAGAGCGGCGCGTCCGGCTTGATCGCTGATCAGCAAGCGGCGCGCGTTTCCCACCCGCGCAGGATCGATATGCTCGAAACTGCGCCGATCCTTCCTCACGCCGTCTGAGTGCATGCCGCCCTTGTGCGCGAACGCGCTCGATCCGACGTATGGCGTTCTGGACGGGATCTCCAGGTTCATCACGTCCGCGATGAGCCTTGCCGCGCGCGTCAGGCTGGGCAGCTGATCGTCGCAGTCCGTCGCGCAGCCCATTTTTGCGGATAACGCGGGCAGGACGCTGCATAGGTCTGCGTTGCCGCACCGCTCGCCCACGCCGCAGAACGTGCCGTGTACGATCGACGCTCCGGCCTCGACCGCGAAAAGCGTGTTCGCGACCGCCAGCCCCGAATCGTTGTGGCAATGAACGCCTATCGGAACGGGCCATTCCTTGACCGCGGCGCGCGTAATCTCGGCGGCGCGCCAGGGCAGCGCGCCGCCGTTTGTATCGCACAGAATCACGCTGGACGCGCCGCCGCGCAGAGCCGCGTTTACGCACTCGCGCGCGAAGCCCGAGTCATGATCGTAACCGTCGAAATAGTGCTCGGCGTCGAAGTGCACCGTCCGTCCGCGCTCGACGAGGAACCGCGCGGATTCCTCGATCATGCGCAGATTAAGCCCAGGCTCGACGCGCAGTATCTCCCGCGCGTGGAACAGCGACGCTTTGCCGAACAGCACGATCATATCCGTTTTCGCGCACAGCAGCGCGGCCAGCCCGGGATCGTCGTCGACGGACGAATCCGCGCGGCGGGTCGCGCCGAACGCCGCTAGCCGGGCTTTTGATAATACCGGGGGATCCGCGAAAAACGCCGCGTCTTTCGGGTTTGACGCGGGGTTGCCGCCCTCGATTATATTAACGCCCAGCCGATCCAGTTCCCGCGCCGCGCGATGCTTATCCTCAAGGGAGAAGCTTACGCCCTCCGATTGCGCGCCGTCGCGGAGCGTGGTGTCAAGTATCGTTATGTTTCGCGGCATGATTCATTGCCGCGCCGCAGGCCAAGCTCCGCTTCCAGCAGCGTCACGGCGCGCTCTATCAGCCGGTCGCAGGGACGCTCCTCGATCGGGGGCGGCGGATCGGCGCGGCTGGACAGCCCCAGCAGGCGCATGCAGTTCAGCGTGCCTTCAGCCTCCTCGAACGGCTCGCCGATCCTGCGCACCGCGGCGTACATCTCCTGTTTGCGCTCGGGATCGGGAACGGACTCGTCGCCCTTAATCCAGCTCAGCGCAACGGACGCGCCCACCACCGCGCCGCACGCCTCGCGCATCTGGCCGACTCCGCCGCCCAGACCCATGCCCAATCGCGCGGCCTGGCCTTCCGTTAAGCCCATGTCCGCCGCGAACGCTATCAGTACGCCCTGCGCGCAGTTGTAGCCCTGCCTGTGGCAATCGACCGCTTTCCGCGCGCGTTCAGTACAGCCCATCAGTAATTTTCGCCGCTTAGCTGGAAGTACGCCTGCGGATGCTTGCATACGGGGCATACGACGGGCGCGTCCGTGCCGGAGACGGTATGCCCGCAGTTCGTACAGATCCACGTCTGCGGCTGATCGCGATGGAACACTACGCCCTGCTTGATGTTGTCGCTTAGTTTCAGATACCGCTCCTCGTGGCGTTTCTCGATCGCGGCTACGCCCTCCATTTGTTTGGCGATATCCTCGAAGCCTTCTTCGCGCGCGGTTTTCGCGAAGTTGGCGTACATATCCGTCCATTCCTGATGCTCGCCGCCCGCCGCGTCGAGAAGGTTCGCGTCGGTTTTGGGGATGGAGCCGCCGTGAAGCAGTTTGAACCATAGTTCCGCGTGTTCTTTCTCGTTGCCGGCCGTTTCGGTGAAGATATTGCCGATCTGGACGAGTCCGTCCTTTTTGGCCTGACTGGCGTAGTAGCTGTACTTAGTGTACGCCTGCGCCTCGCCGGCGAACGCCGCCATTAGGTTTGACCAGGTTTTGGTGCCTTCCAGATTCGCCATGGCTTGCCTCCTTAGCTGTTGAAATAGCGTAACGCGGACGCGCGGGTTTCACGGAGGGTATTTTACACCTATCGCGAGACGAGCGCAAGAAGAGCCGCGTAAAGGTTTGAGGAAAACACGGTGGGGTTCTGGCGAGTGCGCCATTTGTCGCTTCGAGTGGGAGCGCGCCCTCGGTTGCTTCGAGTGGGAACGCCACCCGAAACGACAGATATGGCGCGCCTTCCCATACCGATCAAACAAAGAGCGGTCAGCCTGCCGCCAACCGCTCTTTTATCAGCGCCGCCATCTCGTCGGCGATGCTCTCTATAATCGATAACTCCCTGCCCTCGGCCATTACGCGCACCAGCGGCTCGGTGCCCGACACGCGCACCACCAGCCGCCCGTCCTCGCCCAGCCTGGACTTGCCGGACTCGACCGCTTCCTTAATGGCCTGATCCGTATAGAACGCGAGCTTGCCCTCTTGACAGACGCGCACATTCCGCGATACCTGCGGATACCGCGTCATTACCGATGCCAATTCAGACAGCTTCTTCCCCTCGCGCCGCATCAACGACAGCAATTGTATCGCGGTCAGTTGCCCGTCCCCGGTCGTGGCGAAGTCGCGGAATATCACATGCCCGGACTGCTCGCCTCCGAACCCGAACTCTCCCAGCAGCAGCTCCTCCAACACGAACCGGTCTCCCACCTTTGTCGCGATGAAGTTAAGCCCGTTCTCCTTGCAGAACCGAACGAAACCCAGGTTGGTCAGAATCGTGCCGATAACGGTATCGTGCGGGAGTTTGCCGCGCGCTTTCATATCTTTGGCGCATATCGCCATGATCTGATCGCCGTCGATGGGCACGCCATGCTCGTCCACTGCCAGGCACCGATCCGCGTCGCCGTCGAAGGCTATGCCCGCGTCGAACTTGCCTCCCTTAACCGTCTCGATCAGCCGCTCCATATGCGTGGAGCCGCAGTTATCGTTGATGTTCAGCCCGTCCGGCTCGTCCGCGATGAACGAAGCCTTCGCGCCCAACTCGCCGAACAGTTTGCGCGCGGTGACGCTGGCAGCCCCGTTCGCGCAATCGACCGCCACGTTCAGCCCTTCGAGCGAGAACGCGACCGTGCTCTTAAGGTGCGCGACATAATCCTTTGCCGCCGTGTTCTTCCATGTCAGCTTGCCTAGATCCAGCGGCTCGGCCTCCAGTTTCGCGCGGTGGGGATCCAGGGCGAGCGACTCTATCTCTTCTTCCAGCGCGTCTGGCAGTTTGAACCCATCGCCGCCGAATATCTTTATGCCGTTATACTCGGCGGAGTTGTGCGACGCGCTGATCATTACGCCCGCGTCGGCCTTATAGCTTCCCATCAAGTAAGCCACGGCGGGCGTTGGGATCACGCCTAGATGCAAAACGTCCGCGCCCACCGAGCATAACCCGGACGTGATAGCGCTAGCCAGCATGTCGGATGATATGCGCGGGTCCATCCCGACCAGCACCACCGGCCTCCTGCGCCTGTTCGATGATAACGCGCACGCGGCGGCGCGCCCCACCGTCATCGCCAGTTCGCATGTCAAGTCCTTGTTCGCTACGCCGCGTATGCCGTCCGTGCCGAATAATCTGCCCATATCACACCTCGCCGTCCAGCGCCCGCATCGGCGCGATCACGCCGTCCCTCTTGTATATGGAGCGGGCGGGTACCACCCCGCGCACGCAGGACGCGGGATACACGATGCTCCCGCGCCCGATAACCACCCCGGGGTTCAGCACCGCGTTACAGCCGATCTCCACGCGATCGCCCAGTATCGCGCCCAGTTTGCGCATACCCGTTTCGATCGGCACGCCGTCCGCGCGTACCGCAACCTTTTGCTTGTCGGAGCGCACGTTGGACGTGATCGACCCGGCTCCCATATGCGCCTTCCAGCCCAGTATGGAGTCGCCGACATAGTTGAAGTGCGGCGCCTGCGTATCGTCGAATAACAGCGCGTTCTTAAGCTCCGTGGAGTTGCCCACGACCGCGCGCTTTCCCACCAGCGCGCTGCCGCGAATGAACGCGCAGTGCCGCACCTCCGCCTCGTGATCGACGACGCAAGGCCCGCTCAGCGACGCGGACGCGGCTACCCTCGCGTCCCGCGCGATCCATACCTGCGGCGCGATCTCCTCGAATTCAGCGGCGGGCAGCGCCGCGCCCAGCGCCGATATGAACGCGCCCAGCATCGGCAGAGCGCGCCAAGGCGCGGCTAGGGATACAAACAGCGCGGACGCGATCGTCCGCTCCATATCCAGCAGCGCGTCTACGCGCGTGTATTCAGGATTCATTGGTTCTCTCGGCTCCATTTGTTCTCCTAGTTCCAGCGGTTCATATATGTCTTGATGTTCGCCTCGGCGGTCCAGTCCGCCATGGCCTGATTGTACAGCTCGTCCTTGCGCGCGGTCAGCATCTCGCCGCGCAGAGCGTCCGCGACGTCGGAGGTCGGCGCCTCGCCCGACGGAATATCGGACGCGTACAGCAGGATGTGATAACCGTAATCGGTCTCGACCAGATCGGATATATCGCCGGGGTTAGCCAGAGCCATAGCCGCGTCCTTAAACGCCGCGACGTAGCTAGTCGTAGAGTCGCAGACCGGATAGCCCGCCGTCTTAGCGGGTTCCTCGCGCATGCCCGGATCGTCGCCGTATTCGTCGATCAGCGCGTCAAAGCCTTCGTCGCCGGACTTAGCCTTCTCCAGCGCCTCCTCCGCGCGCGATTTGATCTGCTCCTTACCCTGCGCCAGCTTCTCGCCGCGCTGTTCGGTAAGCCTCGCGTCCGCCTCGTCCAGGCTGATAAACAGCGAGTCAAACGTCTGTTCGTCCGCTTCGCTAAGCGTGCCCATCGACGCTTTCTGCTGTTCGAGGCTGTAACGGTTGTAATCGTTGGTCGCCAGTTCCGAGTCGATCGCGTCCAGTTCGGATTGAATGTCGTCCGGCAGTCCGACCAGCAGGTTCTTCACATACCGGTAACCGTCCGGACGGTAGAGTATGATTACGCCGCCGGTCATATCGGTTCCGAACGACGCGGGGTTTTCGTCATACTTCGCTATTTGATCCGCGCGGCGCGCGTCCGCCTCCGCGTTAATCTCGTCGTCGGAGATAGTCACGTCCTTTGTCACGTCGTCCTTCAACCGCGATGATATTACAGCGTCGCGGGTGGAGTACAGCATCAGATCGCGGGTGACGCCCTGCCCGTCCAACTCCGCCGCCGCCTGGCTGCGCGCGGAGGCTTCGTTGGTCGAAACTCCCGCCTGAAGCATCGATTCGGCGTAGGACTCGACCCAAGATTCGTATGCCTCGTCCGCGTCGGCCTCGGCCTGCGCTTCCTCTTCGGGCGTTAGCTCCAGCCCGCGCGCTGAGAACCGCTGTTCCCTCACCTTCTGCGAGGTGACGGACGCGAGTGCGGACTCCTTGACCGATGTTATAAACGACGCGTCGCTCGCGTCGATGCTTAGCCCGTACATGGAGTACAGCGCGGCGTACTGGGATAGCGTCAGCGTATACGGCCCGGCGAGATCGCCCTTTGTGACGGGTTCGCCGCTTACCTCCGCGATGACGGTCTTCGCGTCCACCGCCGGATCAATGCTGATAAGCTTGCATCCGCCTAGCGCGAACGCCGCGCACATCAGCACGGCGGCGAGCGCGGCGGCGCGGCGCGGGCGGGATAGTTTCATAATCGCAACAGTCCTTTCAGTCGTTCCGTTCCATTGTGGGCCGTTTGGCCTAAACCGACAGCATTATACCCAATCCGCATAAAAAAGGCAAGCCGCGAACTATGCCGCTTGCCGCCGTAACCGATAGAAAACGCCGCGGGTATCGCGCGCCAAGCGGGATTATTATCCCCCGGCGTTTTCTATGGTATGTATCACAATACCTTGCTTAGGAAATCCTTTGTGCGCGGATGCGCGGGATTTTCCAATAACGCGCGCGGAGCGCCTTCCTCCACGATCAAGCCCTCGTCCATGAACAGCACGCGATCCGCGACCTCTCTGGCGAAACCCATCTCGTGCGTGACGACCACCATCGTCATGCCCTCGCGCGCCAACTCGATCATTACCGCTAGCACCTCGCCGACCATCTCCGGATCGAGAGCGCTGGTCGGTTCGTCGAACAGCATCACTTCCGGTTTCATGGCAAGCGCGCGCACTATCGCCACGCGCTGTTTCTGTCCGCCCGACAGCTGATTCGGGTAAGCGTCCGCCTTGTCCGCGAGTCCCACTCGATCCAGCAGCGCCAGCGCCTCGTCGCGCGCGGAGGACTTTGCCGCGCGCCCCAGCCGCACCGGAGCCAGCGTTATATTGCCCAGTACAGTATAATGAGGGAACAGGTTGAACTGCTGGAACACCATGCCCATCTTGCGCCGGACTCGGTTAACGTCGCATTTGGGGCTGGTGATCTCTTCGCCGTCCAGCGTGATCGATCCGCTGGTGGGCGTTTCCAGCAGGTTCAGACAGCGAAGGAAGGTGGATTTACCGCTGCCCGACGGGCCTATCACGACCACCTTTTCCCGGGGCGCGATATGCTGGTCGATGCCGCGCAGCACGTTAAGGCCGCCGAACGACTTAGCGAGCGCCCGCACCCGTATCACTTTGGCGCAGCCTCCTCTCAAGCGCGGCGATACCCTTAGTCAGTATCGTCACGACGGCCAGGTACATCAGTCCCGATATGATGTATGGCATGAACGGCGAATAGGTACGGCTGCGGATATAGTCGGCGGCCTTGGTCAGCTCCGTCAGCGCGATGTAGGCGAGTATGGAGGTCTCCTTAATCAGCGTGATGAACTCGTTGCACATCGAGGGCAGAGCGGCCTTGAGCGCCTGTGGGAAGACTATCAGCCGCATCGTCATGCCGGGGCTTAATCCTAGGGAGCGCCCGGCCTCCACCTGCCCCTTATCCACCGACTGGATCCCGCCGCGTATGATCTCGGCGACATACGCCGCGCTGTTAAGCCCGCACGTGATAACGCCGATGAATATCTTGTCCATCTTGACGCTGCCGAATATCCCGAAGTTGATAATCAGCAGCTGCAGGAGCATCGGCGTGCCGCGAATGATGTTGATATATTTGCCCGCTATCCAGCTAAGGTACCTAAACCTGCCTATCCTCGCTTCGGACAGCCTGCCCAGCGCCAGCAGTATCCCCAGCGCCAGCCCGAACAGCGCCGCCAGCGCGCTGACAATCAGCGTTACGCGAAGCCCTTTCAGGTAGTTCATATAGCGCGCGTCCGATATGAAGTTAAGGTATATCTCTTTATATATTGATTCCCAGAAGTTCAGCGTGCCCGCGACGGATCGATCCTGTATCGCGGCCCACCATCGATCGAACGCCTCCATGCGCTTACCTCGTCGCGTTAACGCGGCCTCACGGCGGGCAAGCGGGGACGCGCCCCGCTTGCCCGCGATGAGGTTATATGCCGTTTACTCGGCCTCTTCGGTCGCCGGGAAATATTTCAGCAGGATAGCGTCCAGCGTTCCGTCCTGGGTGATGCGGTCGATCGTCTGGTTGATGGACTCGACCAGCTCGGGCTTGCCCTTTGGGATGGCGACGGCGTAGAACTCGTCCTCAAAGGCGATGTTGTCCAGCAGGATCAGGTTGTCGTCGCCCAGCGCGTCGATGATGTTCTGCGCGACTGGCGCGTCGACTATGACCGCGTCCAGTTTGCCGCCGGCCAGCTCCAGCACCGCGTCGAGCGCCTTCGCGTAGCGTTCGATGGTTTCGGAGTATTCCTCGGCCGCGTAGTCGCCGGTGGTGCCGTTCTGCACGCCGATAGCCGCGCCGTACAGCGTTTCGCCGTCGGTCACGCCGCCGTCCTTGCGGACGATGCACGCCTGGCGCGCGTTATAGTATGTCTTAGAGAAATCGACGGAGTTGAGGCGTTCGGGCTTGACCGTCATAGCCGCGACCCCGATATCGATCTGGCCGCTGACCAGCGCGGGTATGACCGAATCGAAAGCCATGTTTTCGATGACCAATTCCAGCCCTAAATCCTTAGCGATCTCGGCGGCGATCTCCGCGTCTACGCCGACGACCGCGTCGCCCTCGACGTACTCAAACGGCGGGAATTCGGCGTTCGTGCCCATCGTCAGCGTTCCGGCGGCAAAAGCCGTGCCCGCTGTGAGAACCAGCGCGGCAAGCGCCAGCATGACGACGGCCTTTGACAAGTTTCGGTGCATAAATATACCTCCGTGTTCGTCTATTCCGTGCTCGCGCGCGAGACGTGGACTAATTATATACAGTTTGGCGGTATATGTCAATAGCGGCGGACGGGGCGTTCCTTCCGCGCCGAGACCGCTCCATCTCCGCGCGACAAAACCCCTTGCCAAAGCGCGCGTCTTGTGGTAGAATCAGAATGCTATTGTTCCGTTATGTGAGGAGGGTTTCCCTTGGGCAAGTTCTGCGAGGTATGCCGCAAAGGATTGATGCATGGCAACAATGTCAGCCACTCCGTGAGGCGGACGCATCGCGTGTGGGCGCCTAATACCCAGCGCGTGCGCGTGGTCGTGGAGGGCGTGCATAAGCACCTGTATGTTTGTACGCGCTGCCTGCGCAGCGGCAAGGTGACGCGCGCGGTCTGATCCGGGTCGGCGGATTGCCAAGGCGGTGCGGATCGTACCGTCCTTTTGTCGTATCGTCGATTGTTAAGCAAGACGGTCTTCCCGCACGACAAAGCTTCCATTTTTATGTAATCTTGCCATAAGTTAACAAGAGGAATTGCACCCCTTTGCTAGAATTGTTGATATTTGGATGGATTGGCAAAGGGGGACTGTATGCGAGCCGCAGTAATGGCAGCCGCTGTAATTATATTGCTTTGTTTATCGAGCGCGCGTGCCGGGGATACGCGGTATGAACCCCAATGGCGCGAGGGCGTTATCGCCACCAACTCCCACGACGAGCTTCTGCCCCTGTACCGCGATCCCTCCGCGTCAAGTCCGACGCTGGGCGGATACTACGCGGGCGTGCCTGTGCTGTTCCTCGGCGAGCCGGACGGGGAGAGCGGCCTGGTTCCCGTGCGCGTAGGCGGATCAAACGGATCAATGCCAATGGCGGGATACATGGAACGCTCCCGCCTGATCGAGTGCGATCCGTCCGATCCCGATCCCGATAAGCCAGTCCCATACTCGCCCGTGCTCGTCGTTAAGAATCCCTCCGCGCCGGGGTGGCTCAACCTGCGCGAAAGTCCGTCTACGGACTCCCGCGTGATCGAACAGCTCCCGAACGGATCGCTGGCGACCGTGCTGGGCGTTGTCGGCGAGTGGCTGCACGTCGAGACGGAAAACGCGCGGGGGTATATGTCGCCGCTGTTTCTGTCGCCTATCGCCCAGGCGCGGACGCTCTCGACCGACGAGTTCACTTTCGGCCCGGACGGCGTCCCCCTCGTCATACAACTGCTCCATACCGGCGACGGCTCGCCGGAACAGATCGTGCGCGTGCTGGACGACCGCCACGACGTTGTGCAGATCATAACCGTGCAGTGCGCTGGGCGGCTGGATCGCGACGCTAACTTTGTGCTCGAGGACATGAACTTCGACGGATACCCGGACTTCAGAACGCTGTCGGATTACTCGAACAATGAGACGCGTTTCCAATACTGGCTGTTCGATCCGGACGCGAACCCGGACGATCCGGTGAACCCGTGGCGGTTTGTCCGCGCGGAGCCTTACGAGGCTCTGCCGAACGAGCCGGTATTCGACGCGCAGGTTCAGCGCATATACACGCGCGTAGGCTTTGAGTACCCAGGCCGCGCCGCGTGGATCGACTCGGTGTACGACCTGCACGACGGCGCGCCCCGGCTGATAGAGTCCCTGCATACCTCGCTGATCTCGGGCGGCGTAACGCTGTATCAATTGTATGAATTGCAGGGCGACGCCGTCGAGTTGATGCACGAGTGGGAGGTGCGTCCAAGCGGTTAGCGGTTAATCGCGATCATCCCGCCGCGCGCCAATCATCCCTTCATGCCGCCGCGCGCCACGCCGTTGACGATCGACTTGCGCGCGAACAGGAATAGTATTATCATCGGCAGCACCACCACCGTGGACGCTGCCATCATAAGCTCCGGGTTCGATCCGGACTCCGTCGTGAACGCGTACAGCCCGAACGGCAGCGTGCGGTTGGCGGTCGTCTTGATCACGATCAGAGGCCACATGAACGAGTTCCAGGATACCAGCGCGTTGAGCAGCATGATCGTCACCAGCGAAGGCCGCGCCATAGGCACCAGTATCCGCCATAGGAAGCGCCAGTTGCTGGCCCCGTCCACCCTCGCGGAGTGATACAGCCCGTCTGGCACGGTCATGAAGAAGTTGCGCAGTATATATGTATAGAAGATGCTGCTGGTGAACGGCGCTATCAGCGCCGGGAGCGAGTCGTTAAGCCCCAAATGAATGATCGTGGTGTAGTTGGTGATGATCACCATCTCAAACGGGATCATCAGCAGCGAGAGCAGAATCGAGAATATCACCTCGCGCCCCGGGAACTTCAGCCTCGAGAACGCGAACGCGCCCAGTATCGTGGTGAACCCCGTGCAAACCACGCACGACGCGGTCACGATGACTGAATTGAGAAAGTACCGCGCGAACGGCGATTTCTGGAACGCGATCGCGAAGTTGTCAAACCTTAGCGAGCCGGGCAGCCAGGTCGGCGGAAACCGATTGATCTCCTGCGTCGTCTTGAACGCGGACACGAACATCCAGTAGAACGGGAACACCATTATCAGCGCGCCCAGTATCAGCCCCGCGTATATGGCGGCGCGTGCGGTTTTACTCATCTCAACCCTTCCCCGTCCCTCGCCAGCGCCGCTGTATGAGCAGCTGGATCAATGTAAGCGCGAGTATGACCGCGAACAGCACCATCGCGGCGGACGCGGCGCGCCCCAGTCGGGGCTTGCCCGACATCTGCTCGTAGATGAAGTATACTACCGTATAAAGGTTATAGAACGGTCCCGCCTGGCCTTTGAACAATGGGAATAACTCGTTGAATACCTTGAACGCGGATATCGTGTTCACGATAGTCGTCAGCATAATGGTCGGCGCGAGCAGCGGCACGGTGATCTTAAAGAAGATGCGCGCGCCCTTGGAACCGTCCACGCGCGCCGCGGTGTAGAACATCGGATTGACGCTTTGCAATCCTGCCAGCAGCAGTATGATCGTGAAGGGCAGTATGTTCCATATGCCGTATATCACCAGCGCGGGCATGCTCCATTCGGCCTTAGTCAGCCAGCCCACGGGATCGATCCCGACCAGCGATAACAGGAAGTTGACGATCCCTATCCTCTCGTTGAACATGAACCGCCACGCCAGCCCCACCGCCGTGACGCTCGTCACCATCGGCAGGAAGTACGCGGTTTGAAACAGACCCGTCAGCTTCAGTTTCTGGTTGAGCATATTGGCGGCTGCCAGCGCGATGCACGTGGCTATGGGTATCACCAGCAGCACGTATATGAACGTATTCGACAGCGCCTGTATGAAATACTTATTGCCCAGCACGCTGATATAGTTGCCCAGCCCGAACCGCGAGAACGCGCGGGTCAGATAGTTATAGTCCTCCATTAACGATATGAACACAACGTGTATGACCGGATACAGCGTGAACACTATCACACCGACGAGGAACGGAGCCAGATACAATATCGGCTCTATCTTGGATAACCGATGAAACCTGGGTAAACTGTCCGGACGCTCCGACGGTTCCGCGCGGCGGCTCACAGCCGATCACCCGTCTTTCCGTCGAACAGGAACACCCCGCGCGGTTTCAGCCTTACGCGCACGGTATCACCCTTGCGCGTGGGAGCCTCCAGGGGCAGGTACGCGCGAACCGATTCGCCGCCTATCGTTAGGCTAGCCATCTCTTCCTTGCCTATCTCAAACATATCCGCGATCACGCAGGGAACCCCGTCCTCATCCAATTGGAAGCTCTCCGCGCGCACGGCTAGTATCGCCGGGCGATCCGCAAGCCCCGCGTCGAACGGCAGCGGTATCTCCGCGCCGCCGTTCTTGAGCGTGAACCGATTGCCGCTTACCGTGCCCGGTATCTGGTTTATAGGCGGATTGCCCAGAAATTCCGCTGCGAAACGATTGACCGGGTTGTGATACAGCGTCTGCGCGGGCGCGCACTGCTGGAGTCTGCCGTCCCGCATCAGCACGATCTGATCGGATATGGACATCGCCTCCTCCTGATCGTGCGTGACGAATACGGTGGTTACGCCCGTCTCGCGCTGGACTCGGCGTATCTCTTCGCGCATCTCCAGCCTAAGCCGCGCGTCCAGGTTCGAGAGCGGTTCGTCAAGCAGGAGCAGGCGTGGGCGCTTGACCAGCGCGCGCGCTATCGCCACGCGCTGCTGCTGTCCGCCGGAGAGCGCGTCGGGGCGGCGATCCAGCAGATCCTCAACGTGCACCATCGACGCGATCTCGCGGATCATCCGCGCGCGCTCGGGCTTTGGCACTTTCTTGATCTCCAGCGGGAACGAGATATTCTGCGCTACCGTCATGTGCGGGTACAGCGCGTAGTTCTGGAACACCAACCCTACGCCCCGCCGCTCGGGAGGCCACGCGGTCACGTCGTCGCCGTCGAAGAAGATGCGCCCGCCCGTCGCGGGCAGTATCCCCGCCAGCAGATTCAGCAGCGTGGACTTGCCGCAGCCGGACGGACCCAATAGCGCTATCAGCTGTCCGTCCGCCAATGTCGCCGTGAAACCGTCCACCGCGACCGTGCCGCCGAAACGTTTCGTTACGCGCGACAATTCTACTTTCATATATTAAGCAGCTCCGTCAGGACGCGGCCGTCCGTGTCCGGCATATCAAACCCGAGCATGCGCGCCATCGTCGGCGCTTCGTCTACCAGCGACGCCGAGTCGATCTCGACGCCCCGGCGTATGGACGGCCCGCTGGCGAAGAGCGCGGTCATATGCGAACGCGTCGGCAGTCCGCCGTGCGAGGCCGGCGCGGTCTTGTAGTCGCCCGGCGCGGTCGGGGTGAACAGCGGCGCGGACGGATCGTGACCGAAACTGATCGGCTGCGCGCTCTCGATGATGAAGTCGAACGGCCCCGCCAGATGGAAATCCCGCGCGGCCTCCATCTTTGTAAATACATAATCGATCGCGAATAGCGGATCGCCCTTCAGGCTCAACAGCAGATCGTAGACGCGGTCGTACAACCCTATGTCGTTCGGATCGCGCAGCTGAATCCACGCGGATAACCCAACCGAATGACAGTACGCGTCCCATCCGGACAGTTTCCCGTCCGAGTCCAGCGTCAGCAGTCCGTTTTCCATAAGTACGCGGTTGAAATTCATCACGCGCTTCACGTCGGATTGACCGTGATCGCCCGTCACCACGAAATTGGTGCGCTCTATATCGCCGTGCCGGCGCAGACAGTCCAGCATCGAGCCGAACTGCGAGTCATGCCAGTCCAGCGCCTGCCTCGCCTGAACGGTATCCACGCCGAACTCATGCCTCGCGCTGTCCAAATCGCACAGCTTGACGAACATAACGTCCGGCTGTCCATAGTCCTCTATGATATCCAGCGCGACGCACATCGTGAACAGGTCGAGGCTGGCGCGCTGGTTGGACAGCGCCCAAGCGTGTTTGCGGAAATAACGATCCAACAGCGCCTGCGTTGAGCTTCCTTGATAGAACGGCAGCGGATCGCCCTCGTAGAACAACGGTAGCGTCATGGGCATGTTAAGGTCGATATCGGCTCCGGCGGTTAGCGGCCAATTCAGCGCGCATGTGCTAAGGCCTCTTGCCTTCGCGTGATCCAGCAGGTATGGAACCTTCACCATCGAGCGCGCGCGGTACCATGGCGGATGCTCCGCTCCCGGCTCGACCATCTCGTTATGCGGCACGCCGTGCCGATCCGGATAAACGCCCGACATGATCGAGACGTGGCACGGGTACGTGAATGACGGATATACCGGCTTCACGCGGCGGATATGGGAACCGTCGGCTAAGACCCTGCCGAAATTCGGCAGGGTCTTGACGTAATCGATATCGATATCGCACAGCGCGTCTACGCATATCGCGAATAGTTTATTCTGTCCGCTCATTTCCCTTGCAGCGCGTCGTTGCAGGCTTGCTCGGCCTCCGCGACCGCCTCCGCTATGGTCGTCTGGCCTCCGACAGCCAGCTTGACCGCCTTCTCTAGCTCGGTGCGCACTACAGCCGATCCCGTGACGCTGGGCAGGAACCCGGCGTATTGCAGGTTCGCCTGAACGGCTGCCAGAGCCGGGTTTTCAGCTAGGAATTCCTTATAGGATTCGGTTTCCGCGGTGTAGGCGTAGGGCGACAAGGCTATCATCGACTTGACCCACCGCGCGTTGTTCTCAGCCGACGCGTAGAACTTCGCGAACTCGTAGGAGCCGGTCTCCGACGCTTCGTCGTCGGTGAAGATGATGAAGCCCCGGTTCCATGCCGGATACCACTTCACTGGCCCGTCCTGCGGCAGCGGAGCCACGTCGTACTCGAATCCGTCCGGCGTGATGTAGGGCACCCCGGCGCACGATCCGGCGTAAGAGGCCAACTGTCCCGCGTTGAAGTCGTTGGAGAAATAATCCCCCGTCGGGTTCAGCGCGAACACGCCCTCTTTTAGCAGCTCTACAAACCAATCCAGGCGCTCTATGGCCTCTGGACTGTTCCACAGTATCGTTTTATTCTGTACGTCTATGTATCCAGCGCCGTTCTGCAGCATCAGCATCTGTCCGATATCGGTGATGGAGTCCGCCGCGAAGCCGGGGATCCCCTTCGCCTCGTATATCTTCCTGCTGTTGTCCGCCAGCTCTGCCCAGGTCTCCGGAGCCTTAAGCCCCAGCTCGTCATACAACGTCTTATTGTAGAAGAATATCGGCCCGGTGGTTACTAGGGGCCACGCGTGCATCTTGCCGTCTATGAAGCCGTATGCTTCCTCTACTATGGCGGCGGGCAGCGTGTCCTTGAACCCGGGTATGCCGATCTGCGGATCGTCAATGTACTTGCCGATATCCGCTACCAAGCCTTCCTCCACGTAGTCCGACGCGGTGGACGCGTAGTTGATGATGATGTTCGGACCCACGCCGTTGGAGACGGCGCTTAGCACGTTGGGCAGGAAGTCCTGATACGGCTGCGACTGGACGATCACTTTCGCGGCGGTCTGGCTGTTGTTGAATTCTTCGGCTATCGCGTTGAGCGTAGCGTCCTGATCGTTGGTGAACGTGTGCCAGACTACGACCTCCGCCGGGGGCGCGGTCTGGGCGACGGCGCAGCCGGACGCCATGATCAGCGCGAGCGACAGAACAAGGGTAATCGATAGGATCTTACGAAGCCTCATCGACGGTTTCCTCCTTGACCGGGTTGATTTGTGCCTCGGGGCTGCACGTGGCGCTGGCTAACCGTTTCCGCGATTAGCCAGACTTATTCTATTATAACCCAGCCGGGACAAACAGTAAATGCCTGCGGAAAGATTTAACAGATAGTTAACTTTAACGCAAGAATACCACAGCCCGCCTCATGGTCAAGACGTGGCCTCGCGTTTTTGAAGCAGCACCGCGCCTATGACTATCACGCCCTTGAACGCCTCGCGCAGGAACGGCGGCACTCCCAGCAGGTTCAGCAGATTGTTCATCACCGCTATGATCAGCGTGCCTAGCACCGTGCCCAGCACGAACCCCCTGCCGCCGCTCATGCTGGTGCCGCCGACTATGACGGCTGATATCGCGTCCATCTCGTTCCCGCTGCCCGCGTTCGCGTAGTCCATGCTCCCTATCCGGGATACCTGCAGTATCGCGGACGCGGCCGCCATCACCCCGATCAGCATGTATACCATGCGCTTCACGCGCTGAACGTTCACGCCGGACAGCCTCGCCGCGCGCTCGTTGCTGCCCACCGCTATGACATGCCTGCCAAACGTAGTCCGCTTGGATATAACGTAGAACACCGCCGCCAGCGCGATCCAGTACAGCACGGGCATTATCAGCAGCCCGCCGATCTTGAAACTGGCTATCTGCAGGAAAGGCTTCGGCACCGCCGGGGTATACCCTTGAGTGAAATGCTGCGTCACGCTGCGGCATATCTTCATCGTGCCCAGCGTCGCTATAAACGGCGGCAGTTTCCCTTTAGTCACCAACAACCCTGTCGCCTCGCCCAGCGCGCCGCCCGCTGCGATCCCCGCGATTATCCCAATCGCGTAAGCCGGAACCCCCGTGATACCCATATTCAACAGCACGCCGCGCGGCCCGGTATCTATCAGCGCCATCACCAGCGCGCCCACCGCCACCAGCGTCGATCCAACCGCCAGATCAATCCCGCCGGAGATTATCACGAACGTCATCCCTAGCGCTATGATCCCTATCCCCGCGTTGTTGCGCAGTATGTTCAGCCAGTTCATAGCCCATCTTCCCAGCCAATCTCCGAAACTGCTGAAATCAAACCCTAGCGCCAGCGTTTGCAGTATGATCATTACTATCAGCGCCGCGCCCGTGCTGAACAGCGGCGATCCGCTCCACCGCCGCTTGAACCAACCGATCATATCCCCGCCCCCGTCGCCAGTCTCATAATCTCCCGCTCCCGCATCGCGCCGCCTTGCACCTCTCCCGCCACCGTCCCGTGATACATCACCAGCGCCCTGCCGCACACCCTGATGATCTCCTGCGCCTCGCTGGATAACAACGCTATAGCCGCTCCCTGCCGCGCCAGTTCCAGTATTATATCGTATATCTCTTCCTTCGCGCCCACGTCCACGCCTTGAGTCGGATTATCCAGTATCAGCGCGCGCGGCTCGCTGCTCAGCCACTTCGCCAGCACTACCTTTTGCTGATTGCCTCCCGACAGACTGGTTATCATGTCCGTGGGCTTTGTCAGCTTTATACGCAAACCGCGCGTCCGCTCGTCGAACAGCTCGCGCTGTCTGCGCCTGTCTATGAACCCAAAAGCGCTGATCCTCGGCCATACGACTATCGACCCATTCTCTAGCGCGTCCATATCCTTTATTATTCCATTCTCTTTGCGATTGCGAGGCAGATACGCTATGCCGTAATCTATCGCCTCCGTGGTATCGCGCAGCCGGAACGGCTTGCCGTCAAGATACATATTGCCCGTATACGGCTCCCCAGCCCCGAATATCGATAGGAACAGCTCGCTCCGCCCATCCCCTAACAGCCCCGTCACGCCCAGTATCTCTCCAGCTTGTATATCAAACGATACGTCCCGGAAACTCCTGCCCGTCAGACGCTCAGCGCGCAGCACGCTCTTTGACGCTTTGCGATCCCGGCTCAACGCCTCCGTCCTTACGTCGTGACCCACCATGAACCGCGCCAGCGTTGACGCGTCCGCGTCGGACGTATCGCCTTGCGCCACCATCTCCCCATCCCGCAGTACCGCGTATCTGTCCGCTATGCGCGTTACCTCGCGCAGTTTATGCGAGATGAACACCAGCCCAACGCCTTGCCCGCGCAGCGTCCGCATCATCGCGAACACGCGCTCTATCTCCGGATCGGTCAGCGAGGACGTCGGCTCATCCATTATTATAATGGAGGCGGAGGCCATCATCGCGCGCGCTATCTCTATTATTTGTTTATATGACGCGTCCAGCCCGCGCACCATCGCGTTTACGTCTAGATCGATCCGCATGCCTTCCAGCATGCGTCTGCTCTCCGCGCGCATGCGCGGTATGTCCAGCGTCCCCGCGCGCGTGCGTAGCTCCCTCCCTAGGAACAGGTTTTCATATACCGTTAGATCGTTTATTAGATTCAGTTCCTGATGTATGAACGCTATCCCGGCAGCTAAACTCTCCTTCGGCCCCGCGAACGAGACGGGCTCGCCGTCTATTAACACTTCCCCCGCGTCCATTTGCAGCACGCCGCCTAGTATATTCATCAGCGTGGACTTGCCCGCCCCGTTCTCGCCCAACAGCGCGCAGATGTCCCCGCCCGATAGGCTGAAATCCACGCCGCGCAGGACTTTGTTCGCCCCGAACGACTTGGTCACGCCGCGCATCGTCAGCTTCACGCGATACCTCCGGCTGCAAAAGCCCCTCCGCCCGCGATGGACGGAGGGGCTTGGCTAATCAGTATGGCGAGGTGGGATCAACGTAGTCCGCGCAATTCTCGCGGTCCACTATCGTGGTCGGTATTATCTTGACCGGCTCTACGTCTTCGCCGTCCAGCACAGCCACCGCCATATCCACCGCGTCCATCACCATGCGCGGGCTGTACAGCGCCGATTGAATCCATATCTCTTGATTCTCCGGCATCATGTTGAAGTATTCCTGGCACCCGCCGCCTCCGGTCACTACCTTGATATCGGTGCGTCCGGCCTCGGCTATCGCTTGCAATACCCCTATCGACGTTTCATCGTCCATCGAGTACACCGCGTCTATCTTCGCGTTGCTTACCAGTATATCCGCGAAGTCCTTCAGCCCGTCTTCCCTCGTGAACTTCGTCGCGTAGGATATTACGTTCAGGTTCGGCGCGATCTCCGCCGCCGTGTCCACAAACCCCTTCTTGCGCAGCTCTGATACCGATCCGCTGGTCGGCACTTCTAGCATTACCACCGTCGCCTCCGCGCCGACCTTGTCTACTATGTACTTCGCGCCTTGAACGCCCATGTCCTCGTTGTCCCCGGACACGCGGTATACGCCTTCCGCCGCTATCTCGATGTCAAAGTTGACCACCGCTATACCTTGATCTATCGCGGCCTGGATCGGCACCTCCATACCTTCCCACTGCGGGAACGCTATGATCGCCTGCGCGCCCCACGTCGTCAGATCGTCCAGCTGCGCGGTCATCTGCTCCGCGTTCTCGCTGGTGTACATCTTGTATTCCACTTTGTCCGATAGTTCCTTGCACCGCGCCTCCGCGTAATACGCCACCCCGGCTACCCAGCCGTGCGTGACCGCGGGAGCCAGAATCCCTACCTTGTGCTTAGGCTGTTCCGCGCCGACCGTCGTCGCCATTGCGCATAGCATGGCCAGCGCCAGCGCGATCGACAATACCTTCCGCATAGGTCAACCCTCCTACAGAAATGTTGTTGGATTAAGAAAATTGTAACATTTATGAAAGGGTTTGTCAAGCCGATGTAAGGCGGCTCTCGCCGCCTGATGACCTTGCCGCGCTTAGCCTTTGCGGCGGATCATGATGTTATAATTCGTCAGCGTTTGACTGTTGCTAGTCGCCACGGCCTCTAGCGACAGCGTGTCGCCAGGCTCCAGCCGCCTCTCGATGGGATTGCCCGCGTTTGAATTTATATCGCTTGTATTCTCCGCGTATACGGGAGGATACTGCTTCTCGCCGTTGATGGTCAACCCTACCAGCGGCTGGGGCAGATCAGAGGTCTGCATGCAAGAATCCTGCCTGATCTGGAACTGATAGATTACCTCATATGTCCCGCGCTCCAACACCTTGAAGTGGAATCCATCCTTTTGGAGCCTCACTACCTCGTCGCCCGTGGCGAAAGGCTGATCTGGAAATCTCACAGGCGTGACCGTCCAACTCCGGGCGTCCGCAAAATTTAACGGTAGGCTAGCCAATCCCGCCGCGAAATAGACGTGACAGTGATGATGACGCCCATGCCCGGGATGGTGATGATCATGATCGTGGCAGTGATCGTGGCAGTGATCGTGGCAGTGATCGTGATCGTGGCAGTGATCGTGATCATGACAGTGATCGTGATGACGATGCGCCCAGCAGGGTTGATTATATCCCGGAATGAATGGGTTATAAGGAGGATAGAACCCTCCGTCCGGCTTGCGCGGAAACGATGGTATCCCGCAGCAAAGCTCATGCTGATGGCTGCACTCGTTATAATCGTGCAACGGCTCATGATGATGACAATGCTTGTGCGGCGGCTTCGGGTGCGGTATACGGCACACGCACGGATCGATCTTCGGACGCGGAACACGACACTCGCATGGATCGACCTTCGGACGCGGAACACGACACTCGCACGGATCAATCTTCGGACGCGGAACACAACACTCGCACGAATCAATCTTCGGACGCGGATGCCTGCACTCGCACGAGGGCTTGGGCCGCTTCACCTTGCAGTTAGGCCTAGGCATCACGCGGCTTCGATGTTTGCTGTATTCACACTCATGCCCATGATGATGGTGATGATGATGACCGCAATACTCGCAGCACTCGTCCCAATCGTCGTCGTGGCAGTCGTCGAAATCGTTCGGCGGCCCTGGTATCGGAGGATACGGCGCGGGACAGTATTTTAACCCATGCTCCGCTATCGGAGGCGGGCAATGTTCATGGTTATGCTTTGTGTACCCTGATTGGTAAGACATGACTATACCTCGTTTCGTTGACTAGTAGTCTTCTAAGCCCAAACCTCAAGTTATGAGCGAGAGATTTTCGTTGCTCGCTAAGGCGAGTGGAGGAGGCGGACTGGAGGTCCGTCGACGGAAAGAACCGACGCGAGCGGCGAAAAGATCCGCTCATAACTGAGTG
>JAIRSO010000054.1 GCA_031255415.1 Oscillospiraceae bacterium | reverse complement strand
TATCCTCAATCCATGGAAATAGAGTTAGTGGGCAAGATAGGCTCGATGGCGCTGATCCGCAAGGAAGACAACGACGTCAATTACAACATCCTCGCTCGGCTGGGCGACGAGTTGCGGCCGGGGATGGTATGGGTATCGTCGGGCGCTACGGAGATCGGGCGCGTGGACTATATGCGCCGCCGCCGCTCGGAGCTTAACGAGGACATACAGGACGCGAAGACGGACTACGCCGCGCAGGGCCAGGCCATACTGATGGCCAACTACCGGCAGTTCATACGTCCGGAGTATGGAGTCCGGCAGTTGCTGGTGGAGCATCAGCATTTCAACGATCCGGAGAAGCGCGAGCATATCCGCCGCCTGCTCCGCCGCGCCGCCGATCAGGACGCGATACCCATCATTAATTATAACGATCCCGTGAGCGGCGAGGAGAACCGCAAGATGGAGCTGGCGCATCTGCATTTGCGCGGAGCGGGAGCGGATATCGTCGAGTGCGTGGATAACGACGAGACCGCAGCCGTGATCACGCAGCTTCTGCGCGCGAAAATGCTGGTGATATTAACCTCTTCCGACGGTATCTATGAGGACGCGGACGATCCGTCAACGCTGGTGCGCACGGTCTTTGCGCCGACGCCGGACGAACTGCGCGCGAAACTAAACGAGCTGCAACGCTCGTGTCGGGGCGCCAGCCGCGCGGGAGCCAACGGCATGCGCGCCAAACTGCGCTATATCGCCGAGCCGGCCGCGAACGGCGCGACCATTATAATAGGAAGCGCGAGGCACAGGCTCACCGATCTGATAGAGGATCGCGCGCCGCACACCAGGATCGGTCTGTTGTGAGGAAGCATAATGTATAAAATCATAAACAAGCAACCCTTGAACGCCGTGGTCACGCGCATGGAGATCGAGGCTCCGCGCGTGGCTAAATCCGGCAAGCCGGGACAGTTCCTGATACTGCGCGTGGACGAGCGCGGCGAACGCGTCCCGCTGACTCTCGCGGCGTGCGATCCGCAGCGGGGTATCGTATCGATAATATACCAAAAGGTTGGACTTACGACGCACAAGCTGGACAGCCTCAACGCGGGCGACAGTCTGCGCGACGTAGCCGGGCCGCTGGGACTGCCCACCGATATCCATGGAGTACGCCGCGCCGCGCTGTTGGCTGGCGGACTGGGCGTAGCCATAGCCTACCCAATCGCGCGCGCGCTGAAGGCGCAGGGTACGCGCGTGCACGGCTTCCTCGGTTTTCGCGAGAAGGATATGATCATACTGGAGGACGATTTCGCGCGATGCTGCGAGTCGTTCGAGTGTATGACCGACGACGGATCGAACGGGCGCAAGGGTTTCGTTACGGACGGACTCCGCGCCGCGCTGGAGTCGGGCGAACGGTTCGAGCGCGCGTATGCGATTGGGCCTCTGCCGATGATGAAGGCCGCGTGCAATCTCACGAAGCGATACGACTTGCCCACCGTGGTCAGCATGAACTCGATAATGATTGACGGAACGGGCATGTGCGGATGCTGTCGATTGACCGTGGGCGGGCGAGTCAAGTTCGCGTGCGTGGACGGGCCGGACTTCGACGGCCATCTTGTGGATTTTGATGAAGCGATGAGGCGCGGCTCTCTGTACGCGGGCGAGGAGAGGCGCGCGATGCACGAATGCCGCCTTCTGGCGGAGGTGAACTAGATGCCGATCAACATCAACCGCGATCCGCGCAAGACGGATATGCCTCTGCTGGATATCGCTTCACGCAGGACTACGTTTAGCGAGGCCGCGCTGGGATACTCGGACGAGGACGCGTCGCGGGAGGCTTCGCGGTGCCTGAACTGCCGCAAGCCCGACTGCGTGAACGGGTGTCCGGTCGCGGTGCGCATCCCGGAGTTTATCGGCGCGATACGCGACGGCGACCCAGCCCGCGCGGACTCGATCATCCGCGAGACGAACGCGCTGCCGGCGGTATGCGGGCGCGTCTGTCCGCAGGAGCGGCAATGCGAGTCGCTGTGCGTCAGGCGCAGGAGCGGGGATCCCGTTGGTATCGGCAGGCTGGAGCGTTACGCCGCGGATTGGGCGATGAGCCATAGCGATGAGTCCGACGCCGCGAAGAGAGCGCGCGCCGTCTCGATAAAGCTCGGCGCGAGGGTGGCGGTGATAGGTTCCGGTCCGGCGGGGTTATCCGGAGCGGGGACGCTGGCGCGGCTGGGTTACGGCGTGACGGTGTTCGAGGCGTTGCACGAGCCGGGCGGCGTGATGATCTACGGCATACCGGAGTTTCGTTTGCCCAAGGCGCTGGTCAGGCGCGAGGTGGACGCGCTGCGCGCGATGGGCGTTGAGTTCGAGATGAATGTCGTCGCGGGCAAAACGGTATCGTTGGAATCGCTGTTTAGCGAGGGATACTCCGCTGCCCTGCTGGGCACGGGCGCTGGATTGCCGATGTTCCTGGGCGTGCCGGGGGAGATGCTGGGCGGGGTATACTCGGCGAACGAGTTCTTAACGCGCGTGAATCTTATGCGCGCGTATCGGTTCCCGGAGTGGGATATGCCGATGAAGCGGGTTGATCGCGCGGTGGTGGTCGGCGGCGGCAACGTCGCGATGGACGCGGCGCGGTGCGCGGTGAGGCTGGGCGCGCGGAGCGTGACATTGGTATACCGTAGGGGCTGGGACGAGATGCCCGCGCGCGCGGAGGAGATAGAGCACGCGAGGGAGGAAGGCGTTCTGTTCGAGACGCTGGCGAACCCGGTCGAGTTTATCGGCGATGATGGGCTGTTGACGGGCGCGCGGTGCGTGAGGATGACGCTGGGCGAGCCGGACGCGTCGGGCAGACGCAGGCCAGTCGAGGTTCCCGGCAGCGATTTTGAGTTGGAGTGCGACACGGCTATACTGGCTGTCGGAACCAGTCCAAACCCGGTGCTGACAGCCGCCACTCCCGAATTAAAGTCGGGCAGGCGCGGCGTGATCGAGGCCGACGCTGACACGGGCGCGACGAGTATGCCGATGGTCTACGCGGCAGGGGACGCGGTTAGCGGCGCGGCTACAGTGATCATGGCGATGGGTGGAGGTCGGCGCGCGGCGCTGGCTATTCACGAGGCGTTGAGACGATCCGCGCAACGTTGAGCCAGTTTACGAGGCGTTGACTCAACCAACGTAACGTTGATCCGATCAACGCAACAATGAGTAGGAGATAATCATCATGACTGCATCCATGATCAAGCCGCATTCTTTGAAGCCCCATGCCCATATAGGCATAGTCGGCGCGTCCAGTCCAGTCGATCCAGCCGATCTGGAGAACGCCAAGTCCGGCCTGGAGTCGAAGGGATACACAGTAACGCTAGGCGAGAGCACCACCAAGGCCTACGGGTACCTAGCCGCGACGGACGAGACGCGCGCCGCCGACATTAACCGCATGTTCGGCGATGATAACATAGACGCGATCTTCTGCATGCGCGGCGGCTATGGATCGATGCGCATCCTGGACAGACTGGATTACGATCTCGCCAGACAGCATCCCAAGCCGCTGCTCGGGTTCAGCGACGTGACCGCGCTGCACATCGCGTATGGGAAACTGTCCGGGCTGGTAACGTATCACGGGCCGATGCCGGTCGGGGTGTTCAAGTCGGGCGGGCTTGCGCCGATCGAACAGGATTCGTTCGACCGCGCGCTGAAACGCTCGGAGCCAATGGGTATCATACCGTCCGCGTACCCACTGTCCACGATTCGCGAGGGCACAGCGGAAGGTACGCTGGTCGGAGGCAACCTATCGCTGATCGTGGGTTTGCTGGGCACGCCATACGAGTTGGATACCGCCGGACGCGTACTGCTCCTTGAGGACGTTGGGGAAAAGAGTTACGCTGTCGATCGCATGCTGACTCAATTGAGGCTGGCGGGGAAGCTGGACGATTGCGCGGGGATAGTGCTGGGCGACTTCACCGACTGCGGCGAGTCGATGCGCGGCTGCAATCTCCCTCTGCCGCAGATATTCGCCGACATACTCCTGCCGTGCGGCAAGCCGATACTGGGCGGTTATTCGATCGGACATTGCGATATAAACGTGGTATTGCCGCTGGGGGTTCGCGCGCGGCTCGACGCGTCCGCGCGGACGCTAACCATACTGGAGAACGCTGTAGAGGATTGACGCGCATATGATAACGATACTGACATGATAGCTATACTGCTTTGCGTACTGCTGGCGATAGTCCCGGCGTTCGCGCTGGCGGATGCGCCGATGGGCAAGGAGTTTTCGGCGGCGGAGCGGATCATCGCGCGCGCGCTTGCGGACGACTCGCCGATTGAGTCCACCATAATATTACCGTCCGGGCTGACGCTTCGCGCGACTCAAACGATCGACCGCCGCGCGTTCTCCGCGGAGACGATGGGCGCGCGGCTGTTCACTCTCTGGCAGAACCGGGGCGCGCGTGATATAACCTTCGGAACCGATCTAATCCCCGGCGAGTCCATCGTGCAACCGATTGGCGATCCGCGAAAGGAGCGGATGGCCCGATCGCGCGCGGATCAACTGCCGGGACTGGGCGCGATACTCGCCAACCCGTTGATAAGGTTCTGGGGCGAGACGCGCGACGCTCTGCCAGTGTGGGATATGGCGGCGCGCCAGTGGGATCGGCTGCTGCTGCTTATGTCACCATACGGATCGGATGGAAGCGGCTCGACCATAGACGGAGCCGATCCGATAGGCCACTGCACAACCTACTCGCTCGACGGCGAGGCCGCTGCGACCGTGTTATCCGAGTGGGCGCGGTTATTGTCGGAAGAGCCGCAGTTGAGGTGGCTTGCCGACTCGCGCGCTATGGACTCGCCGCAAGCGGAGGTTTTCGCGCAATGGTTCGTATCGTTGGCAGAGAAGTTCGCCGGAGCGTCAGTATCCGGCAGGATGGCTCTGCGCGTATATCTGGATACGGGCGACGAGTTGACCGCGATCACCGGAGGCGTTACGCTTATCATGGATGGCGAGACGCTCCCGCTGTCCGTCGAGTATCGCAAGAAAACGATAGGCTCCCGCGTCGATAAGACGCTGTCGGTCAGGGCGGCGCCGTCTTCCGGCGGGGATGGGTTCCGGCTGTCGCTGAAGGAGAGCCTAACGGTCGATCCGAAAGGGAACAACAAACGCTCGATCAACGCGGCGCTCGAGGGTCGTTTGCTGGGCGAGTCGTTCGCGGCGAGCCTGACCGCGAACGAAACGAACGCTTGGACGCTGGACAATGGCGCCGTGTCCAGCGGCGCGGAGTCGTTTCGCGGCGAGGGTACGCTCGCGTTCAGTACTCGCGCGAGGGAACGGCTTGCGGTCAGTTTCAACGGAACGGGATCGGCGCGGTTCGATACCGACGATTTGATTAACACGCGGATCGATCGCGCGACCGCGCTTAGCGTGCGCTGGATAGACGACGAGCGGGAGAGCGCGCTGGCAGACGCGGCGCGGGACTGGTTGCGCGGCGCGTTCCCCGGCTGGTCGGCTGATGGAACGGTCGAAGCGGAGATATCGTCAAGCGTGAGGATCGCGGAGGGGATGCCGCCTGCGGCGGGGATATCGGCGGATTCGATCCAGCAGTTCACGAATCTCGCGGACATGGACGACGAGGATTTCGCATCGCTGGCGGAGCGCCTGCGCGAGGGTTGGGAGGCTGTCGAGACTGCCATCGGCATTGTGACGAGAAGGTAAAGATTTCAAAACCGGCAACATATCGGCCTTCGCGAACGTTATTATCTATGGCGGAAAACTAGAGGAGCGAAACTATATTGTGTGGGAGGCGGCGTATGGCAAGGAAACTTATGGCGGCGTTCATCTGCCTGGCAATGATGGTCTGCGCGCTGGGCGCGGCGGCTGAAGGAACGCCTGTCGAGGATGCGCAAATCAGTCCTGAACTGATGGCCATTGGAGGACTGGGCGCGTCCGCGATCGCGGCGGCTGTCCAGCGTGGCGAACAGGTCAAGTATACCGCGACGATGAATATCGATGGCCTTGAGGCGCTGGGCGAGGAAGACTCGCTGTTGATGCAGGCGGTGCTGGGTTCCATCCTGCTCACCGGGAAGGTGCAGCAAGGCTCGGACTCCGGCATGACGTCCTACAGCATCACGGCGAAGGGCGAGGAAGTAGCCGCGATCGATATACTCTTTTTCGATAGGTCGATCGACGATCAGAGCGATCCTCCCGAAGGGGATGCGATGGTCTACGTATCGAGCAATCTTCTTGGAGAGGATACGTACAGTCTATCGATACGCGAAGCGTTAGATTATCTTTCCGATAGCAGCGCGCCCGCGCTCGACGACGAACGGCTCGCCAGGCGCGCCGCGCTTGCCGAGAGGCTGTCGGATCCGGCGGTATTGGAACCCTATAAAGAGACGATGAGCGAATGGTTCTCCGCGAATATGCAGACGGTCAAGCAGGAGCTGAGCGCGGAGGAAGCCGCCGAACTGGCGCATCCCGAGGCGGTCAGGCGCGAGACGCTGGAGGTCACGGGGATAGCTCTGCAGACGCTGGCGCTCGACATGCTCAACGTGCTGGCGGCGGACGAGAACATGCTGGATATCATGGTGCAGATAGCCATCGACGGCGGCGTAGTCTCGACCGCCGACGAGTTGAAGGCTGCGATCGCGCAGATGCAGGGCATGGCTGGCGCTATCCTGGGCGGGATGCTCACGAGCGTCACGGCGACCGCTCTGTTCGACGCGGACGAGAAGGTTGTATTCTTCGAGATCACAGGCGGGATGATCGTATCCGAGGAGCAGATCGCGACCGCCAGCTTCATGTATGATCAGACCGTTGTGGACGGTACCGCCTACGTCGCGTCTACGTTCACGCTGGACGGCGGCGCCGACGCTTCGGTGCGCGCGTATGTCTCCAACGTAGCCGAGCCTATAGTGGAGATCGGCGACGCGATGACCCAGAACCTGAAGACGACGGTCGGCGTGGACATTGAAAAAGGCGGCGAGACCGGTACGGCAAGGATCGTCGTTGTCAAGAACTACAACACCGGATCGACACGGGAAGTCATTACGACGAACATGGACATAGGCGTTGAGGGCGTGCTGGCCGACTTTATCGCCAGCGAAGGCGTGCCGTTCACAGGCTTCAACAAGCTCACGGTCGAGACGACGGAGGTTACCGAAACCGGATTCACGACGACGATCGATCAAACGCTAGACTACACAGGCGTTTTCGGCGAGCCGTCCTCGGTTCCGGTCGTCTACCAGACGCTGACGATGACCAACGTTCCCAGCGAGGAACTGACCGAACCAGCCGACGCGATCAACGTTCTGACGATGACCGCCGAGCAGGTTGACGCGCTCAAACTGGAGGTCGAGGCGCGGATCGAGTCTATCGTTGTAAAGCTGGCCGGGATGTACCCGGAGCTGGCGGAGCATAACGGCGGGATCGATAGTGAAGCCGTCGAGGGCGAATCGGCGCCTGAAGCCGCCGAGTAAAATCCTCCGACGAAACGCCGGCGCGGGATGAATAGTCCCGCGCCGGACGCGTTTGCTTGCGTATCGCGTTACGCTCATGTACAATAATGCCGCATGTACGATTCGATCGCCGCGCGGCTGCCCGCGCTCGTTCCCGCGCGCCCCGGCTACTGTTCCGTAGTCGTTGAGATCGCGCGGCCTGAACTGGCGCGCGTGTTCACGTACCGCGTGCCGGACGGCATGGATGTGCGCGTCGGTTCGCGCGTGAGAGCGCCTTTCGGATCGCGGCAGGTGGAGGGTTACGTGCTCGAGATGTGCGGATCGACCGATCTGCCACCCGAGCGGGTGAAGCCGATCGCCGCGCTGCTGGACGAAACGCCCGCGTTGCTGCCGGAATTGATAGAGCTCGCGCGCTGGATGGAGCGGCAGTACGCGTGCCTGCCGGTCGAGTCGCTCCGTTTGCTGATCCCGGCGCAGATGCGCGAAGGCCGCGTCAGCATCCGCACCGAAACGGTCGCGCGGTTGTCGGACTCGATGAGGGATCCCGCCGCGCTGGCCTCCGCGCTGGATGGCCTGCGCGCGCGCCGCGCGAATCGCCAGGCCGAAACGCTGGAGACGATCGCGCGATCCGAACCGAATCCAGTCCCGCGAGGCGAGGCGAAACCATCGGTTATATCGGCGCTACTGCGCGGCGGATTCATCACGATCGAAAAGCGCGAGAGACTGCGCGCGCCGCGCGTCGATCCGTCGGAGCCCTCGCCCGATCCGCCGCTCACCGCCGACCAAACCCGCGCGCTGTCCGCGTTGACGGACGCGCTCAACTCCGGCGGCGGATCGTTCCTATTGTGGGGCGTGACGGGCAGCGGCAAGACGGAGGTGTTCATCCGCCTGGCGCGGGAGGCTCTCGCGCGCGGACTGGGCGTGATTGTGCTAGTGCCCGAAATCGCGCTCACGCCGCAGATGACCAGCTGGTTCCACGCGCGGTTCGGAGCGTGCGCGGCGGTGCTGCACTCGCGGCTGTCGGCGGGGGAGCGCTACGACGAGTGGCGGCGGATCAGGCGCGGCGACGCTAGGGTGGTGATAGGCGCGCGGTCGGCGATATTCGCGCCGGTGGAACGCCTGGGCGTTATCATCGTCGATGAGGAGCACGAGAACAGCTACGTCTCCGAGCGGCATCCGTGCTACGACGCGCGCGAGGCCGCGCGCGAACGACGGCGCGAGGCCGGCGCGGTGCTGGTGCTAGCCAGCGCGACCCCGTCTCTGACGGACTTCGCGCGCGCTCTGCGCGGACGGCTCGAACTGCTGGAGATGCCGCGCCGAGTAAACAACCGCCCGCTCCCGGCGGTCGAGTTGATTGATATGCGCCAGGAGATAGCCAGGGGCAACTTCTCCGTGCTAAGCGCAGAACTGGCGCGCGCGCTTACCGAGACCGTGCGCGGCGGCAAACAGGCGATGCTGTTGATGAACAGGCGCGGTTACGCCACGTTCGTATCGTGCCGCGCGTGCGGATATGTCGAGCGGTGCGAGCACTGCGACGTAAGCATGACGTATCATCAGGCGGATGGCTCTTTGAGGTGCCATTACTGCGGAGCGGCGCGAAACCCTCCGTCCGTATGCCCCGCGTGCGGCAGCTCGTACATCAAGTACTTTGGCGCGGGCACGCAAAAGGTCGAGGCCGCCGTGCGCGAGTTACTGCCGGGGGTACCCGTACTGCGCATGGACTCCGACGCGTCGCGCGGCAAGGACGCGTACATCGGCTTGCTGCGCGCGTTCCGCGAGGGCGAGGCGCGCGTGATGATCGGCACGCAGATGATCGCCAAAGGCTTGGACTTCCCAAACGTGACGCTGGTCGGGGTGATCGCGGCGGACGCGATGCTGAGCCTTCCCGATTATCGCAGTCCGGAACGCACGTTCCAGTTGGTCACGCAAGCGGCTGGGCGCGCGGGACGCGCGGACTCGCCTGGGCGCGTGATCGTGCAGACATACGATCCAGGGCATTACAGCATAACGGCGGCATGCGCGCAGGACTATCGATCGTTTTATGAGAGGGAGATACAGGCGCGGCGGACGAGTCTATATCCGCCTTACGCGCGCATGACGCGCATACTATATGAAGGAATGGATCCTATCGGAACGCGCGAGGCTTGCGAGGCGGGACACGCGGCGATGCTCGGGTTCTTCCGCGATAATCCGGATACGCGCCGCCAGCTAGTGCATATGAACGCGAGACCCGCGCCCATCGAGAGGATCAAGGGGCAAACGCGCTGGCAATTGTTCCTGAAGCTCTACGCGCGAGGACCGACCGCCGCGATCCTCGAAAGACTGCGCTTACTCGCGTCGGAGCACGCGGGCGGCGATCCGCGCGCCAGCCTGCAGATCGATCCGACAAACCTGCTGTGATTACAATACCCGTTCCCGAAAGGTGGTAATACGACTATGGCTCTGCGCCGAATACTGGATTCCCGTTCCTCCGGACTGCTGCGCAAGCGGTCGCGTCCGATCACGGATATCAACCGCCATATTCTAAGGCTGCTTGACGATATGGCGGAAACGATGTACGCCGCGCATGGGTGCGGCCTAGCCGCGCCGCAGGTCGGCGCTCTGCGGCGCGCCATCGTCGTCGATACGGGGAGCGGGCTCATCGAACTGATCAACCCGGAGATAATCGCCGCGTCCGACGAGCGCGAGGATAGCGAGGGGTGCCTGTCGATACCGGGGCTGCGCGGGTTTGTCGCGCGCCCGCACAAGGTCACGGTGCGCGGACTGAACCGCGATGGCGAGGAGATTGAAATCGAGGCGGAGGAGATGACCGCCGTCGCGCTCTGCCACGAGATAGACCATCTCGACGGCATACTCTACACGGACAAAATGACGCGCGTGGACGACTCTCGCGACGAACAGTCCGATGAATCCGAAACCGAATGAGGATCGTGTTCATGGGCACGCCGGACTTCGCGGTGCCCTCGCTCGAGGCGCTGGCGGGATCGGGGTATGATATACCGGCGGTTGTGACTCAACCGGATCGTCCGTCCGGCAGGGGCGGGCGGGTGGAGCCGCCGCCCGTGAAAAAGGCCGCGCTCGCGCTCGGACTTAACGTTATGCAACCCGAACGTTTACGCAGGCGCGAGCATGTCGAGGCGTTAGGCGCGCTGAACGCGGACGCGTTCGTCACCGCCGCTTATGGGCAGATACTCTCCAAGCGTCTGCTGGATATACCGCGCGCGGGTACGATAAACGTCCACGCTTCGCTGCTGCCCAAGTATAGAGGCCCCGCACCCGTACAGTGGGCGGTGATAAACGGAGAGCGCGAGACCGGGGTCACCACCATGATGACCGACGCGGGTATTGACTCCGGCGATATCCTGCTAACGCGCGCCGTCGCGGTGCGGTCGGACGAGACCTCCGGCGCGCTACTGGAGCGGCTGTCGCGTATCGGCGCGGAATTGCTGATCGAGACTCTCTCGCTCGTCGAGAGCGGCGCGTGTCCGCGCGAACCGCAGGATCACACTGCCGCGACATACTTCCCCATGCTCAATAAAGAGGATGGCAGGATCGACTGGACGCGCTCGGCGGAGTCGATCTACCATCATATACTGGGCGTAACGCCGTGGCCTGGAGCGTATACTCCCACTCCGAATGGGATTATAAAGGTTATGTCGTCGCGCGTAACGGATCATCCAACGGACGAACCGCCCGGCACGATCGTAGTATCGGACGATAAGCGCGGGCTGGTCGTAGTCTGCGGCGACGGCGCGCTGGAACTCGTCGAGATACAGCCGCCATCCGGGAAGCGCATGTCGGCGGCGGCATACCTACGCGGGCGGCGGCTGCCGGAAGGGACGCGGTTATGAACAAGGAACCACGCGCTCGAACCGTCGGAAGGGACGCGGTAATGAATAAGGATCCGCGCGCTCGAACCGTCGGAAGGGACGCGGTTATGAACAAAGAGCCTCGCGCTAGAGCGGGAGGCTCGGTCAGCGATAAGCCGGGCGGACGCTCGTCCGGCAGACCTCCCCGACCCAAAGCCAACGCGCGCGCCGTCGCTTTCAACATCCTGCACGATGTGACGCAGTTAGGATCATACGCGTCGCTCGCGCTTGACGGACGGCTGCGCGTATCGTCGCTGATACCGGAGGATCGCGCCCTCGTGACGCGTTTGATCTACGGCGCGATTGAGGAATGGGCGCTTCTGGATTACCGCGTCGATAAGTATCTGACCGAACCGGATCATGTCGCTCCAGCCGCTCGCGATTTGTTAAGGCTTGGCGCTTATCAGATACTCTTTCTCGACCGCGTGCCGGACAGCGCCGCGGTCAACGAGACCGTCGCTCTAGCCCAGCAGTTTCCAGCCGCCCTGCCTTACGCCGGGATGATCAACCACGCTCTGCGCCGATTGTCGGAGGATAAGGGCGCGCCCGTAGTCTGGCCTTCCGATCCGTTAGTCGCGCTATCAATTCAAACGAGCTGGCCTGAGTGGGCGCTGAGGAAACTCTCCAACGCGTATGGACCCGGCGAGATGGAACGCGTGGCGAAACTGCGCGCGGAGGGAACCGGGGTAACCGTGCGGTTCAATCCGCTGGCGACCGACGCGGATACATTCGAGAGGCGCATGGACGAGCGAGGCTGGGAATGGAGCGAGGGACTGATCCCGGGCAGTTATTATATCGCGAAAGGGCTTGACGATATCAGCGGGAATCCGGACTACCGCGCGGGCAGGTTCAGCGTCGAGGGCACGGCTAGCATGCTGGCCGCCGAGGCTGTCGGAGCGGGACGCGGCATGCGCATACTCGACGCGTGCGCCGCGCCGGGAGGCAAGACGGCCTTCATGTCGGAGCGGATGAGTCAGTCGGGCCGCGTGTACGCGCTGGATAAGTATCCCCGCCGCGTCGAGATGATCCGCGCTCAAGCCGCCAGGCTGCTCCTGGACAACATCAAGCCCATCGAGTGCGACGCGTCCTCGGTCAATCGGGAGTGGATCGACTGGTTCGACGCGGCGCTGGTGGACGCGCCGTGCACCGGGTTGGGCGTAGCCATCGACAAGCCGGATATCCGGTATCGATTAAGCCGCGACGCGCTGGACAGCCTCGCCGTCGTACAGAGAGGCATACTGGACGCTTGCGCGTCGTATGTGAAGCCCGGCGGCACGCTGGTATACTCCACATGCTCAATACTGCCCGAGGAGAACGCGCGGCGGATCGAATCGTTCCTGTCAACGCACGGCGATTATACCCTCGATCGTTCGCCTATGCGCGGGTTCGTGCCGGGCGAGTTCGGGCTGCAGCTGTTGCCCCGGTTCATAGGCGGCGAAAAACCGATATGGTTGGAAGGTTTCTTTATCGCTAAGATGATCCGATCAGCGGGCGCGAGGAGATCCCATGCCTAACCGCCCGCGCGTCGATCCGCTCGAGTTAGGCGCGGACGATCTACGCGCGATGATGATCCAATGGGGCGAACCACCGTACAGAGCCGATCAATTGCGGCGCTTCGCGCTAAAAGGCGTTCTGATCGAGAGCATGACGGCTCTGCCCGCGTCTTTACGATCGAGATTGAATGAAACGCTGGCTGATAATCGTGTTATAATCGTACGGGAGATGGCGGACGATCGGGATGGGTGCGCGAAGTATTTGTATCGATTGTCGGACGGGCAGTGCGTCGAGGGCGTGCGGATGCGTTATAATCATGGAGACACGCTGTGCGTATCGACTCAAGCGGGGTGCCGCATGGGATGCGGGTTCTGCGCGTCCACGCTGAACGGACTGGCGCGCAATCTCACCGCCGGAGAGATGCTGGGCCAGATCGCCGCCGCGTCGGAGCGCTCGACCGTAGGGAACATCGTGCTGATGGGCAGCGGTGAGGCGCTGGATAACTATGACAGCGCGATGGCGTTCCTTCGCGCCGTTAACGATCCGCAAGGGTTCAATATCGGCATGCGCCGCGTCTCGCTATCCACCTGCGGCATGGCGGACGAGATAGAGCGCTTCGCGTCGGAAGGACTGCCCGTGACGCTGTGCGTGTCGCTTCACGCGCCGGACGACGGCACGCGCCGCGCGTTGATGCCGATCGCGCGCAGGTATCCGCTCCCGCGATTGATCGCGGCGTGCAAGAAGTACTTGCGCGAAACGGGACGCCGCGTGATATTCGAGTACGCGTTGATCAGCGGCGTGAACGACTCGCCCGCGCACGCCAGGCGGCTTGCCGCTCTGATACGCGGCATGCAGTCCCACGTAAACCTGATCCCGCTAAACCCGATTCCGGAGCGCGACTTGCGTCCATCGAGCGAGCCGGTCGCCGCGCGTTTCCAGCGCGAACTGGAGTCGGCGGGCGTATCGGTTACGAGGAGGCGCGCTTTGGGCGGAGGCGTTCAGGGCGCGTGCGGTCAGCTCCGCCAGTCCGTTATGGAACGGTAATATTATAACTACATCGCGGTTATGCTCCGTCATCCGCATAACACCCCATCACCCACGCTATCCAGGAGGGTCTATGCGCGCAGTCTCCCGCACCGACACAGGCCGCGTCCGCGTCAAGAACGAGGACGCAGTCCTCATCGATCCCGCCGGGCTGTATATCGTCGCCGACGGTATGGGCGGACACCGCGCGGGCGAGATTGCTTCAAGCATAGCCGCGCAGTCGCTGCGCCGATCGCTGTCCGGCGCGCCGTTTAACCCGGGCGCGCTGGCGGAGGCGGTCTCGCTTGCCAACCAGGCCGTTTATGAAGCCGCGCGCTCTAGGGTCGAATGCCAGGGCATGGGCACCACCATAACGCTGTTGTGGGCGGCGGGTTCGCGCGGTTCTGGCGCGCTCATCGCGCAGATCGGCGACAGCCGCGCCTATCTGCTGCGCGACGATCGGCTGCATCGATGTACTCGCGATCACTCCATCGTCGATGAGATGCTCCGCAAAAAACTCATCACGCCCAGCCAGGCGCGCGTTCATCCCGACCGCAGCGTCATCACGCGCGCCGTAGGCGTAGCCAGCGCGGTCAAGCCCGACCTGTTTGAATGGGATCGCCAGGACGGCGATCTATGGCTGCTGTGCAGCGACGGACTGACCGATATGCTCGACGACGCTGCTATCGCCTCCATTCTGCGCTCCCTTCCGCCCGAACAGGCCGCCGACACGCTCTTAAGCGAAGCGCTGGAGCGCGGCGGGCCAGATAATATCTCTATCCTGCTGGTATCGGACGCGGAGTCCGGCGACACGCCGCCTTCAAGGCGCGGAAAGGAGGCCGGGTAATGGGCGAACGAACCGCGCGGGTGAAAATCGGACAGGTTCTGGCGAATCGGTACGAACTGCTCGAGCGCGTCGGCGCGGGCGGGATGTCCACCGTTTACCGCGCGCTGGATCGCAACACGAAGAAGATGGTCGCGGTCAAGATACTGCGCGAGGAGTTGTGTACGGACGGCGCGTTCATCGCGCGGTTCGAGGCGGAGACCACCGCTATATCGCGCATGTCCCATCCCAACGTCGCCTCCCTGCTGGACGTGGGCGTTGAGGGCGAGTTGCGGTATCTGGTCATAGAGTTCGTGTCCGGCACGTCGCTGAAGGATATGATCCGCAAGTCCGGCGCGCTCAAGAGCGAAACGGCGGGGCAGATCGCTATACGCATCCTCTCCGCTCTTCAGCACGCGCACCAGAACGGAATCATCCACCGCGACGTGAAGCCGCAAAACATCCTCATCGATAAGCAGGGCGTGGTCAAGGTGCTGGACTTTGGCATCGCCAGGCTCATGGAGCCGCAGCCCAGGGAACGCAGGGGAGGCTCCGGCTCGGGCGGAGCGTCCGGATCGGTAGGTTCATCCGGATCGGGGGGTTCGGATCGGAACAAGGAACAGTTGGAGGAAATGCCGCTGGGATCGGTGCATTACTTCTCGCCGGAACAGGCGCGGGGCGAAGCCGCCGATCAGCAGTCGGATATATATTCCGTCGGGGTAGTGCTGTATGAGATGCTCGCCGGGGAGCTGCCGTTCAAGGGGCAGTCGCAGGTGGAGGTCGCGCTGCAGCATATAGAGGACGCGCCGCGCCCGCCGCTGGAGATCAACCCGCGCGCCAGCGCCGCGCTGTCGTCCGTCGCGATGCGTGCGATGGAGAAACAGCCCGCCAGGCGCTACGAGAGCGCCGGAGCGATGATACAGGACGTTCGCAAGGCGTTAAAGAGAACCGACGCGTCCGCCGAACCTGCTCCCGATCCGGCAAAGGCGCGGGCGGCGGAACAGGCTCGCGCGCGAGGCGACACGAGGCTGAGATGGACGCGCCGCGCGCTGACGATCAGTTTCACGGTATTGTTGTTATTGGTCATAGGCTTGCTGGTGACGAACGTCGCCAGGAGCGTATTGCACGCCCTGCGCAGCCATATAGTCATGCCGACGGTAACGAATTATTCTTGGGACGTAGCCAGCCGCAAACTGGAGGAACTAGGCCTTATCGTGCATAAAACGGATAGGCTGGTGGATATCGGCAATGAGAATCTCGTGATAGAGCAGGATCCCATACCGGGGCAGCTGCTCACGCGCGGCGACGACGTGACGCTGATCGTCAGTAAGAGCGAGTTCGACGTGATCATGCCCGACTTGACGCACAGCACGCTTAACGAGGCGCTGGAGATCATCAAGCCGCTGAAACTGGAGCTTGGCGTGCAGGAACACGTGGTGTCGCAGGTCGCGGTCGGGCAGGTGGTGGAGCAGTCGCCGCCCGCTGGATCGCGCGTGAGATACGGCGCTAGCATCATGCTTACCATCAGCGGCGGGATGATGGTGGTTCCCCCGCTGCTAGGCATGACGGAGTTAGAGGCGCGCGAGTGGTTCGCGGCGGACGGGCAGCTTGCGCTGGCGGAGGTTAGGTATCAAACCGTGAACGACTCGAAGATGGATAACGTCGTTATCGCGCAGAGTCCGGAAGTGGCTAAACAGGTGATGCTGCGCACGCCCGTAACGCTGACCGTGGGCAGGCTGGAACAGCGCGTCTACATGGGGGAGGCTATGGCCGTGCTGAAGCTTGACGACGACTCGCTGATCAAGGGTTATCTGCTCAATCCCGACGGCAGCGAGGAACTGCAGTACTGCGCGATACACCCGGCGGGGGAGAGTACCGCGCGGTTTCTGGTGCGCAGCGCGATACCCGGAGCGCAGACTCTGCGCATATACAGCGAGGACTCGCTGATACAGAACATCACCGTGAATCTGGAATAATGGCGACGCAAGGCACGCTGCTGCGCGGCGTAGGCGGGTTCTATACCGCGCTGGCGGACAGCGGCGAGTCGTATGTTCTGCGCGCGCGAGGCAAGCTAAGGCGCGGATCGGCTCCGCTGGCTGGCGACCGCGTCGAGATGACTCCGGGCGAGGGCGAGCGGCACGGCTGGCTGGAGCGGATACTCCCGCGCGTCAGCGTGCTGTCCAGGCCGCCCGTCGCCAATCTTGAGTTGCTCGTGCTGGTCGTCGCGCCAAAACCCGAACCCGACATGCTATTGATCGACAGGCTGGCGGTGATAGCCAGGCGAGCGGGGATCGGGTGTCTGGTATGCGTTAATAAATCCGACATGGATCCCTCGCTGGGGGCGAGGGTATCCGCCGAGTACGCGCTCTCCGGGATGAACGCGACGTCGGTATGCGCGTTCGATCCCGATCAACTGGAGGGACTGCGCCAGGCGATGCGGGGCAGGCTGTGCTGTATGGCGGGTCAAAGCGGCGTGGGCAAATCCACCATACTCAATACGCTGATGGGCATGGACCTTAAGACCGGGGTGGTAAGCAGACGAACCGAACGCGGGCGGCATACCACCCGCCAGGCCGAACTGCTGATAGAAGGCGATCTGCGCATACTGGATACGCCGGGGTTCTCGCTGTTGACGCTGGAAGGCGTGCCGCCGGTAGAGGTAAGGGACGCGTATCCGGAGTTTGAGGAGCATAGCGCGATGTGCAGGTTTCAGCCGTGCATGCACGATAGGGAGCCGGGATGCGCTGTGACCGCCGCGCTGGCGGGGACTCCGGTTCAGGCGCGCGCGGATCGGTATAGGTTACTGCTCGCGGAGGCGCGCGAGGCGGAGAAGAATCGATATAGGTAGATGCTTACGAAGGCGCGCGGTGCTAAGCGGAATCGGTATAGGTAAATCATTCCTTCTTTTTCATATAATACGATCATCGGATACGCCGCCGCGTTCATATACTGGTGGCGGGGTGATCACGTTGCAGTATGGAAGAGTCAAACCTAAGCCGCGCCACCGCCACGGAGCGGGACTAAGCTACCACCCTCGCGACGCGAGAAACGCCGCGCGAGTGTGCCCCGTGCGCAAAACCTACCCGAACAGCCGCACCGGGACATACCTGACCATACTCGGGCTGATCACGCTGTTTCTGTTCGCGCCGGTGTGGGTATGGGTGATTGTCATCGGCGTGGCGCTGATACTGACGGGGTTCCACTTTATGGGTAAGGAATGACCGCCTCGCGCGGATACTGGGAGGGAATGGCCATGAAAGTAAGGATGGTTTGCGTGCGCGCGCCGAGGATTTTCAGGGGACTGCTGAGGATATTCGCGCGCAAGGGCTAAACGCTGTATGGTTGTGGAGCGAGTCAAGACCGCGATACGCCGTGCGGCTGCGTAACGCGTCACGATTACGTAACGCCGTATGGTTGATGAGCGAGTCAAGACCGCGTAGCACCATGCGGTTGAGTAACGCTGAACGTCGGATGATTCCAAACATGGATGAACAGCCTCGCGGCGGCTCATCGATCCAGTCGAGATGGATGGATGCGCCGCCGTGATGTTTTGCTCCGCGCGTCGCGCCGAACGTTGACGACGCGTCTTGCATAATAGTTACAACCGATTAGTTACAACCGATTAGTTACAACCGATGGCTATATCTCCCCGACGCTCACCCACGCGCGGCGCTGGCTCGATAACTCCACCGCGTCCATTATTCGCGCGACCGCCTCGCCGTCAGCAAAACTGGGGCTGCACGGCCTGCCCTGCGCGGCGCACTGCGCGAACTCGTACAACTCGTGCACGAACGTCTCCGGGAAGCCTATCACATGTCCGGCGGGCCACCATTTATCCCAGTATGGATGCACCCCTTCCGAGACCTGTATCATCCTCCATCCCTGTTCGCCAGGCTCGTCTCCCGCGTTGAAATACCACAGCTCGTTCATGCGCTCAAACTCAAACCTCAACGAGCCTTTCTCGCCGTTGATCTCCAGCCGGAAGTCATTTTTATGCCCCTGCGCGAATCTCGTAGCCTCGAACAAGCCCATCGCGCCGTTCTCAAACCTCGCGATAAACGAAGTCGCGTCGTCCACGTCCACTATCGCCCTGGGCGCGTTCGCGTCCGCCTTGCCCGACAGCCCCGTCATGCGCTCCACTACGGGACGCTCCTTCACAAACGTGATTTGATCTCCAACCACTTCGGCGATATCGCCCAGCAGGTACCGCGCCGCGTCGATCACATGCGCGCCTAAATCTCCCAGCGAGCCGCTTCCGCACACCGACTTATCCAGCCTCCACACTTTTGGAAATTCCGGGTCGATGATCCAGTCCTGCAGGAAACTCCCCCTGAAGTGGAACACCTTGCCTATCTTGCCTTCGTCTATTATCCTCTTAGCAAGCGCCATAGCGGGCGCGAATCTATAGTTGAACCCCACCTGATTGGCTACTCCGGCCTTATCCGCAGCCTCCCGCATCTCCCTCGCGTCGTCCGCGGTCAGCGCCAGCGGCTTTTCGCAGAACACGTGTTTGCCTTCCTTTATGGCGGCTAACGCTATCTCCTTATGCGCGTTAGATGGCGCGGTGATGTCGATCGCGTCCACGTCTTCGCGCGCGACCAGTTTCCTCCAATCGGTTTCAGTCTTGCCAAACCCCAGGGTCTGCGCCGCTTGTTCCAGCCACCGCGCGTCGCGTCCGCACAGCACGGATCGCTCGACGCGCGCGTCCGTCTCGAAAAACATGGGCAGCCGCGACAACGCGTTCGCGTGCGCCTTACCCATAAACTTATAGCCTACCAACCCGAACCTCATCGGCTTCATGCGCGTTCCTCCGTCTTGCCAATCATATTCAATAAGTTTCAATGGATAATATTGTAACACTCGCGCGAGGGAATGAAAAGCCCCCGCGTCGAATGATTCCATTCAGGAGTAAATCGGGATACAACGGACTGATCGCGCGGTGCGCGGAAAGGCGGCGTTCATATGACACACGGCGTTATCCACCTGGAGAACGATTACAGCGAGGGCGCGCATCCGGCTATACTCGCCCGGCTCGCCGATGAAAACCTCCGCGCGAGATCGGGCTACGGCGCGGACGACGCGTGCGAGTCCGCCGCCGCGAGAATTCGAGGCGCGATAGGGCGCGATGACGCGGACGTTCACTTCTTGATCGGCGGCACGAGCGCGAACCTTATCGCGCTGGCCGCGTTCCTGCGTCCTCACGAGGCCATCGTCTGCACGGAGCAGGCGCACATCAACGTCCATGAAACCGGAGCGATAGAGGCCTCCGGGCACAAATCCCTCCCATTCCCAACGACCGACGGGAAGCTTACCCCTTCGATGATAGAACAGTTATACGCGAAGCACGTTGATGAGCATATGGTAAAGCCGCGCGTTGCGTATATCTCCAACGCCACGGAGCTTGGGACGGTGTACACGCGCGGCGAGCTATACGCGCTGAAGGATTGCTGCGCCAAACTGAACCTGTTGCTGTACATGGACGGCGCGAGGCTGGGCGCGGCGCTGGCGGCTTCCGACGTTGACTGGTCCGATCTGCCGCGATGCCTTGACGCGTTCTATATAGGCGGGACGAAGAACGGCGCGCTGTTCGGCGAGGCAATGGTTATATTGAACGAATCGTTGAAACCGGACTTCCGATACCTGATCAAACAGCGCGGCGGGATGCTGGCGAAGGGATTCCTGCTGGGGTATCAGTTTGACGTATTGTTCGAGGGCGGGCTGTATCTGGATATCGCGCGTCGCGCGAACGGTATCGCCGATGGACTGCGCGGCGTGCTCGCGGCGAAAGGCGCGCGTTTCCTCGCGGATACGCGCACTAACATGCTGTTCCCGATCCTGCCCGACGCGTGGATAGCAAAACTGCGCGAACGGTTCGCGTTCCACGACGCGGAGCGGGTATCTAGCACTGAATCGGCTGTGCGGCTTGTGACCAGCTGGGCCACGCCGGAGTCCGTCGTAACCGAGTTTGAGCGATGCGTAAACCAACTTCGTTAACATAGTTGACGCAAGGCGCGCGGAGGGTATATAATCACCGAGACATAACGGTTAGGGGTGGTTATATGATGAGAGTTACGTCCGCGCGCAAGGCTTTCCCCGCGATTAGGATTACGAGAATCGCGCTTGCTGCGGCGCTGGTCTGCGTCGCGTCGTTCGTGAGGTTCCCGCTGGGTTTCGTGCCCGTGATGTTTACGGCGCAGGTCTATATGGTGCTGACGGTAGGGTTATTGTTGGGCGCTAAAGACGGGGCGCTGGCGATAGTGGTGTATCTGCTGATCGGTCTGGCTGGAGTTCCCGTGTTCACGAGGGGCGGCGGGTTTGGCGCGCTGGCTTCGCCCGAGGGAGGATATCTATGCGGGTTCGTCGCGTCGGCTTTCGCCGCGGGACTGGCTGGCGATCCGAGGCGCGCAGGCGGATCACGCAGGGATTATATCGCTGCGATAGCGGGTATCGCGGCGTGCTACGCCGTCGCTCTGCCTTATATCGCCGCTTTGCAAGCCGTACTGGGTAATCCCGTCGAGGCGGGCAGGCTGTTCGCGGCGTACTGCCTGGCGTTTATACCGATGGATATAATAAAGGGCGTGATGGCGGCGCTGACCGCCAGGGGATTGAGAAGGGCCGCGCCGGGTCTTTTCGCGCGATGACGGACGATCGGCAGGAGTACGCGTTCGCGGCGGCGAATCTATTCAGCGCGGATTATTGTACAAGAGGGAGGTTTTGCCATGCGCATAATATTCAGCGCTAAGGACTACAACGCGTCGCAGCGGCTGCGCGCGAGGATCGAACGCAAGATCGAGAAGCTGGGCCGGTATTTCCAATCGTCCGTCGAGGTTCAGGTGCGCCTGTCCGCGGTGCGCGGCGGCAACAAGGTATGCGAGATAACGATACCCTTCGACGGCGGCGTTCTGCGCGCCGAGGAATACACGGGCGATATGTTCCAGTCGGCGGACAACGCTCTGGCGAAGATCGAGCGGCAGATCCACCGCCACCGCACGCGCCTTGAGAAGCGTCTGCGCGAGAACGCGTTCCAATCCGAGGAGGCCGAGTTCCTGGACGAGTACCCCGTCGAGGATCCCGAGGCGAGGTATGTATCGCGCACGAAGCGGTTCCCGATCAAGCCCATCTCCGTCGAGGACGCGATAGAGGAGATGGAGATGCTGGGACACGCGTTCTTCGCGTTCGTGAACAGCGACACGCTCAAGACCTGCGTGCTGTACAGGCGCAAGGACGGCGGGGTCGGCATGCTGGAGCCGGAAGCCTGACGTGCAAAAACCCGGATACGGCTTAACGCGAAAGGCGTGTTACGTTAGTTTCATCGTGCAGGCCGTCGTCAACAATCTCTCGCCGATGCTGTTCCTTACCTATCAGCGGGATTTCGGCGTGACGGTCGAGCGGATCGGCGCGCTTATCGCGCTCAACTTCATGACGCAGATGACGGTTGACGCGCTGGCGGTCAAGTACGCGGCGAGGATCGGGGTACGCCGCCTGACGCTCGCCAGCGAGTTATGCGCGGCGCTTGGGATAATCGGCCTGGCGGTATTCCCCAGAATAACGCCAGAGCCTTTTGTCGGATTATGCGCGGCGACGATGCTGGGCGCGACGGGCGGCGGGCTGATAGAGGTGCTGATCAGCCCGGTGCTGGAGAGTCTGCCCGGCGGGGACAAGGCCGCGTCGATGAGTTTCCTCCATTCGTTCTACTGCTGGGGGCAGGCCGGGGTCGCGCTGATGAGCGCCGCGTTCTTCTTTTTCGCGCCGCACGGCGCGTGGCCTGTATTGGCGGCGGTGGGTGCGTGTGCGCCGGCGGCCGCGTTTATCATGTTCCTGCGCGCGCCGTTCGCGTCGCTGCCCGGGGACGAGGAGCCTATATCGGTAAAGAGGCTGATCGGGAATCGATTGTTCCCGCTGCTGTTCATAATGATGATAGCGTCGGGAGCGTCGGAGATATCGATGGCGCAGTGGGCTTCGTATTTTGCGGAGACCGGGCTTGGGATCGCGAAATCTGCCGGCGACTTGATGGGACCTTGCGCGTTTGCGATAGCGATGGGGATCACGCGCGCTTGGTACGGCGTGAAGGGCGCGAGGGTTGATATCGCTAAAGCGCTGACGGTGAGCGCCGCTGCGTGCGTGGGTTGTTATCTTATCGCGGCGTTGTCGCGCAATCCGTTTGTGTCGCTGGCGGGGTGCGCGTTTACGGGGTTCACGGTAGGGTTGATGTGGCCCGGGATGCTGAGCCTGTCGTCAAGACGCATGCCCGAAGGCGGTACGGCTTTGTTCGCCGCGCTGGCGCTGGGCGGCGACGCTGGGTGTACGCT
>JAIRSO010000046.1 GCA_031255415.1 Oscillospiraceae bacterium | reverse complement strand
TAATTGAAGAAATCGGAACGGGGGCGCTTGTTTGCCGGACGCTTCGGACTCGCGGATCATCGGCGGCGCGATAGAGTCGCTGCTGTTATACGGCGTGGAATCCAGCCTGATACTGCCGCCGGACATAGCGTTCGTCCGCAACGAATTGCTGGACGCGACACGCCTGCCCGCTCCCGAACCGGACGCGCCCGGCGGCATGTCCGCGCCGGACGCTCTTGGAATACTGTCCGATTACGCAGCGTCGACGGGGCTGTGCGCAGACTCTCCCGCTTCGCGCGAGCGGTTCATAACCAAACTGATGGGACTGATGACTCCCAGCCCGGAGGCGTTCCGCCGCCGTTTCGAGTCGATAGAGCGCGAGGACGGGATACTCGAGGCGTGCGGCTGGTTCGGCAGGATATGCGAGGCTAACGGTTATATTAACGCGCAGGCCGTCTCGCGCAACGTGAGATACTACGCGCCGTCGCCATACGGCGCGCTGGAAATTACCATAAACGTCGCGAAACCGGAGAAAGACCCTCGGGATATAGCGGCTCTCGCCTCCGCGCCGGAACGCCTAGATTACCCCGCGTGTCTGCTGTGCGTGGAGAACGAGGGCTACGCGGGTCGCGCGGGATACACCGCCCGCCAGACGCTGCGCACGCTCCCGCTGACGCTGGACGGCGATCCATGGCGATTCCAGTACTCGCCGTACCAGTATTTCGCGGAGCACTGCATCGCGCTGGACGAGATACACCGCCCGATGCGCATCGACGCGTCAACATTCCGCAAACTGTTCGACTTCCTTGACCGGTTCCCGCATTATGTGATCGGATCGAACGCGGATCTGCCCATAGTGGGCGGCTCCGTATTAAATCATAATCACTTTCAGGGCGGGAGACACACCTTCCCGATGGAGAAAGCCGAGGTATCGGCGCGATTCACGCACCCGATGGCTCCTCGCGTAGACGCGCGCACGCTGAACTGGCCGATGAGCGCCGTCCGCCTGGCTAGCTCCGATCGCGGCGCGCTCGCTATGCTCGCGGAACACATCCGCATAGCGTGGTCGAACTACTCCGATCCGGCGCTGGATATTCTCGCCAGAACCGGCTCAACGCCGCATAACACCGTCACGCCCATCGCGCGCGGAGGCGGCGCGGGGTACTCCCTCGATCTCGTCCTGCGCAACAACCGCGCCACGGACGAGCATCCGCTGGGGCTGTTCCATCCGCACGCGGCGCTGCATCACGTCAAGAAGGAGAACATCGGCCTGATCGAGGTTATGGGGCTGTTCATACTGCCGGGCAGACTGTTGAAGGAATTGGACGGACTGCGCGCCGCGCTGACGGACGGCATAGGCTTTCGAGCGCACGAGCCCGGCGATCCCCTAGCCAAGCACGACGAGTGGATCGAGACGCTGGTTCAGCGGTACGGCAGCCGCATGCCGCGGGACGCGGCGGAGCAGGCTTTGCGCGCCGAACTGGCTCGTAAATGCGTAAGCGTGCTGGAAGACGCGGGCGTGTTCAAGCTGGACGGGCAAGGACGCGCGGGATTCCAGCGTTTCCTGCGCGCGGCGGGATTCGAGCGGGCGTGATCTTCGCGTGAACGTATTCGATTTTGACGGCACCATATACTCCGGCGACAGCACGCTGGACTTTACATTATACTGCCTGGCGCGGCAGCCTCGGATACTGCGCGCGCTGCCGCGCTGGTCTCGCGCGTTGATATCCGCGCTGGATATGCTGCGGGATGATCCCGTCTCGCGGGACGCCACGCGATGCAAAGAGCACCTCTACGCGTATCTGCCGCTGGTAAGGGATATGCCAGGGACTCTCGAACGGTTCTGGTCGGGGCACGCGCGCAAGCTCCGCGAATGGTATCTGGAGATGAAACGTCCGGATGATATAATCATTTCGGCGGGGCCTAGGTTCCTGCTTCAACCCGTATGCGATAAACTGCGCGTCTCGCTAATAGCCTCCGACGTGGATCCCGCAACGGGACGATGCGTCAGCCGGGTCTGCCGAGGCTGGGTCAAGGCGGAACGGTTCAACGCGGAGTATCCCGGCGCGGATATCGATAGTTTCTATTCCGACTCTGGATCCGACCTGCCCATGGCGAAACTGGCTCGCCGCGCGTATATGGTTCGTGGCAAGCGCGTCATGGACTGGCCGGAATGATCAACGCCGGAGTATGCCGCTGTCCGCAACCGCTTGCACCGCCGCCGCCATGCCGGACTCCGGCATCGTGAGCGCCAGCCGAACGTGCCCGCGCCCCAGCGAACCGAACACCGATCCCGGTATCGCTATCACGCCTGAACGATCCAGCAATTCGGAGACGAAAGCCTTATCGTCGCCGTCGAAACCATCCGGGACGCGCGCCCACGCGAACATCGTGCCCTTCGAGTCGGGGATATCCCAGCCTATTCGGCGCATGCCGCCGCACAGCGCGTCGCGGCGTATCTGATACTGCGCGCGCTGCCAGGCCACCGCCTCCTGCGGCCCATCCAGCGCGGCTATAGCCGAACGCTGGAAAATCTTGCACAGCCCGTAATCGAACTGCGAGCGCATCGACGAAAACCGCCGCAGTAGCTCCGCGTTGCCCAGCAGGAACGACACGCGCGCGCCCGTCATATTATACGTTTTCGACAGCGAGTTAAACTCCGCGCCGACCTCCTTCGCGCCGTCAACCGACAGGAACGAACCGCCTACGTACCCGTCGTAAGTGATTTCCGAATAAGCGTTATCGTGTATGATCCATATACCGCGCTTGTTCGCGAACTCCACCAGATCGTCGTAGAACGCGCGCGGCGCGGTCACGCAAGCGGGGTTCATCGGATAGGATACGATCATCGCGCGCGCGGTTTCCGGCATGGTTCTTTCTATTTCGCGCAGATCGGGCAGGAAGCCGTTGTCCGCGCGCAGAGGATACAGCGCGGTGTTCGCGCCCATCAATCGAGGGCCTATGTCGAAGATGGGATAACCGGGATTCGGCGCGAGTAATGTTTCGCCCGGATTGAGCAGCGCCAGGCCGATATGCGCGATGCCCTCCTGCGATCCAGCCACGCTCATGATCTCCTCCGGCGCGAGCCGCGCGCCGTACCGCCGCGAGTACCATCGGCGCACGGACTCGATAAGCTCCGGCGAGTCTACCAGCGCGTATTTATACATCTCGGGATCGGAGGCGGCCTCGCGCGTAGCGTCGATGATATGAGGCGCGGGCGGGAAGTCCGGCGTGCCCACCGACAGGTTGTACACGGGCAGCCCAAGCGCGACCCTAGCCTGGCGTTTATATTCGAGTACGGCAAAAATGTTGGATTCGGCGAACTCTTCGGTTCGCGAGGCGAATCCCGGCATGAGCATCCCTCCGGTTAATATAATTAATCCAGCATTCTATACCATAACTAATGTAAAGTCAAACAGAAGCTTCGCGCGGCGTAGTGGAAATTTGAAACATATAGGAACGCAAGCCCCCTTGTCGCACTCCAAAGGGGGGACAAGGGAGCCTGCATTCCTACCAATTTTTACCGATCGATTGCGACCAACCAACTCCGCGTTACAATAAACCCAAACATACGCTCCGCTCCGCACTCCCCGTGTACACCGGCGCGACACGCCGCTCCGGCGCGTCCGTCAGTATCACCGATAGATAAAGCAGCGCGCCGAACACTATCATTATCAGGAACAATAACAACCCGCGCCACAGCCTGCCCAAAACCCGCTTCATCCTACCCCCCGAAACTTATCCTGTATACCGACCATACCCCGTCCGCATCCAGGCTGTTCATTATCAGCGCGTTATCCGAGCCGGCGGGATACAGCCTCGACAGCGGCACGCGCGCCAGCGCGGTCATCGTGCCCGGCCTCGAGTCGTACCGATATAACCGATATCCGCCGGACTCGCTCATCAGTATATACACCGCGCCTCCATCGACGGCGCAGACCTCGACCGCCGGCACGCCAGCCCCTATCAGCGTCTCGCCCCATGTGTCAAGATCGCGGATGGTCAATGTCGCGCCGCGCTCGTCGCCGCTCATCAGCACAGCCGCGCCGCCGTCCGGCGATACGGAAAACTTATCCGCCAGCCCGACCGCCACGCGCGACGCGTCGGACGGGGTTATACGATACAGCATCCTCCGATCGTCCAGCAGGAACAGCCTGTCCGGCCTGCCAGCCATATCCCCCTCCACCCCGGGATACGGATCGATAGGCCGCACCGCGTCCGGCTCGTCGTCGGGCAGAGCCGCGTCCACGGACAGGAACCGCAGCGGATCGCCCATCATAACCGCCAGCGTGGTATTGCCGAACCAGCCGAACGTGTCAGTGGTTGACGCGCGGCGCTCGGTCTCGTTGGGAGCCGCGTCGTTCAGTATCCTCGACGCGCCCGTTACGGTGCTGACGATCTGCAGATCGCCTATATCGGTGGACAGCGCGACATACCGCGCGTCCGGACTCAACGCCGCGCGCCTCACGCCCGGAACATGCTGCACGGGCAGAGCCGCGCGCGCCCCGCTCTCGTTCAGCGTGAGCAGCGCGCCGTTGGCCCGCTCCACAAAATATATCGGCGCATCGTAAGCCTTCGCCAGTATCCGGGCGTCGCGCATGATCGGCTCGGCTCGCGCGCCGCCGAACATCCTTAGCAGCGCAGCAGCGTCGGGCGGCGGATCGGCGCTGGGCAGCCTCCCGCCCTCAAACCGCTCCACGCGCACCGACGCGGGCACTCCGGCGGATTGATACAGCGCGCGCGCCGCGCGCTCCAGCGCCAGCGCGTCGTCCCTCGACGCGAACCGCCTGGATTGTAACACGATCGTAACCCCGTCCGCGCATCGCACCGGACTGAACCCCGCGTGCGTCATCGATCCGTACAGCGGCGTATACTCGACCCTATCGGCCGTGTCCGCCAACACTACCCATCCCGGCTTGCTCTCCCGGCTCGCGGGTTCCAGAGTCAGGCTTAAACTGCCGCCCTGCCCCTGCATCGATACCGCGACGGGGCCGGACAACTGCCAGTACAGCGTTCGATCGACGCAGTACGCGCTTTCAATCCTCACCCCGGACGCGGCGGGCAGAACCAGATCGGCTATGGACGACCAATCCGCCAGATCGGGCACGGCTACCGCCAGCCGCTCGGGGTTCTGATACCTCGTCACGGTCAGGCGCGGTATGCTCTGGATGGGCACGGCTTCGCCGCGCGCAGTCCAGCCCGTGAACGACAGCGTCAGCGTTAAGCCGGACGCGTTGGGCTGGATCGCCGCCGACCTTAACGCGACCGCGTCCAGGCCGCGACCGCCCTCGTATATCACTTCCCCATCCGCTCCGCCGGGAAGCGCGGGCTGCGGCCTGGACATGTCTATCAGCAGGACGATTATGGCGGCTGCCAGAAACAGGCTGGCATACCCCAGTATCCTGCGCCGCCTTAACCGGATCGCGCGGCTGGGCGGGTATTGGGCGTTACGCAATCATGGTTCCCCCGCTATACTTCCAGTATCGCGCGCGAAGCCAGGCGCGCGGACTCGTATATCTTCCTCTCGTCCAGACCGGGATAGCCCCCGTCCGCGTACCTGATTATACCGTCCACCATCGTCAGCTTCACGTCCGATCCCTGGGTGGAGTATACCAGATCGGCGGCAGGATCGATAAGCGGCTGATGATGCGGACCCGACCGGTCGATCAGCACCGCGTCCGCGCGCCATCCGGGCTTGAGCATCCCGACGTTATTATAACCCATCGCGCGCATGCCCGTTACCGTTGCGGCGTTGAATGTTTGAGCCGGAGAAATCGCGCGCGGATCCCCGCCCGTCCCTTTGTGCAGTATGGACATAAGGCGTATCTCTTCCCAGAGATTAAGGGTGTTGTTGCTTGCCGCGCCGTCGGTACCCAGGCATACCTTCACCCCCGCCGCGTACAGCGCCGGAACGGGCGAGACCCCGCTGGCCAGCTTCAGATTTGACACCGGATTGTGGCACGCGAACACGCCCCGCTCCGCCAGCAGCCGGATATCCCCGTCCGTCAGCGCGACGCAGTGCGCCGCCAGGGTCGGCGCGTCGAACAGCCCCAGCGAGTCAAAGTATTCGGGCGGGGTCATCCCTCCGCGCCGCGCCCTGCATCCTTCGACCTCCGCCTTGGTCTCGGATATATGAACGTGAACGCCCAGCCCGCGCTCCAGCGCAGCGTCGCGGATCGCGCGAATGTTGTTCGGCTCCGACGTGTACTCCGCGTGCGGCGCGAGCATCACGCGGATACGCCCGTTCTGCGCGCCGTGCCATTCCTCGGCGAGTTTGACGGACTCGGCGAGCCGCCCGCCGTCCCCGTCCGCGTCGCCGACGACGGAGCGCGCTATGCACGCGCGTATGCCGGAGTCGGAGGCCGCCCTGCCGGACGCGTCCATGAACATATACATATCCGCGCACGCGGACACGCCGAACCTTAGCATCTCCAAAAAGCCCAGCATCGCGCCCGCGTAGCAGTATTCCTCCGTCAAGCGATCCTCGGCGGGGAATATCGCGCTCGTCAGCCAGTCGTTAAGGTTTAAATCACTGCCCACGCCGCGCAGCAGCGTCATCGCGGCGTGGGTATGCGCGTTCGCCAGCGCGGGTATCGCCAGGCAGCGCCGCCCGTCGACGCGGATATCGCCGCGATCCGCCTGCGGCGCTCCGGCAGCCGGGCCGGCATAAACAATCAAGCCTTCGTCGGTTATCAGCACCGCGTCGCCCACAAAGGGCAGCGACGCGCCGTCTTCGCTGCCCGCGCACAGATCGATGTTGAATATCCTGTATCTCATTCTTCCCCCGTCACATACGCGCGCTGTTCATCCGTCCATTCGTCTATCTCAACGCCCAGCGACTCCAGCTTGCGCAGCGCGACCCAGCGGTCAATCTCCTCGGGCACGGGATGCACGCCCGGCGCGAGCCTCCCTCCATTCTTAGCCAGCGCCTCGACGCACAGCGCCTGCAGCGCGAAACTCATATCCATGATCTCGACCGGGTGCCCGTTCCCTGCCGCGAGATTCACCAGCCGCCCCTCGGCGAGCAGGTACAGCTTCCTGCCCGACGGAGTCTCGAATCCCTCGATATGCTCCCTGGCCATCCACGTCCGCGAGGCGTACGCCCGGAGCAGCCCGGCCTCCACCTCCACGTCGAAGTGCCCGGCGTTAGCCAGCACCGCGCCGTCCTTGAGCAGACCAAACACGCGCGGGCCTATCACGTCGCGGCATCCCGTCACGGTGATGAAGAAATCCCCCAGCGGCGCGGCCTTCTCCATCGGCATGACCGCGAAGCCGTCCATCACGGCCTCTATCGCCGCGACCGGATCGACCTCGGTGACTATCACCCGCGCGCCCAGCCCTTTCGCGCGCATCGCAACGCCCTTGCCGCACCAGCCGTAACCCGCCACGACCACCGCGCTGCCCGCCACGTTCAGGTTCGTCGCGCGCAGTATCGCGTCCCAGACGGACTGTCCGGTGCCGTAGCGGTTGTCAAACAAGTGCTTGCACATAGCGTCGTTGATGTTATATAATGGAAACGACAGTTTCCCTTGACGCACGCGCGCCTTCAGGCGGAGTATGCCGGTGGTGGTCTCCTCGCACCCGCCGATCAAGCGGTTCGTGCGGCCTACGCCGTCGTCCTCCAGCAGCGCGACCAGATCGCCGCCATCGTCTATTATTATGTCGGGATTGGACGACAGCGCGGACTTCAGATGCGCGGTGTACTCTTCCCCCGAGCATCCATGAGCCGCGAACACGTTGACGCCCTCGCCGCTTAACCCGGCGCATACGTCGTCCTGCGTGGACAGCGGATTGGAACCCGTTGCGAACACGTCCGCGCCGGCGCGAGCCAGCGTGAGCGCGAGGTTGGCCGTCTTGGCCTCCAGATGGATGGACATAGCGACGGTCTTGCCTTTGAGCGCGCCGCCGTCCGCGAGTCTGCGCCCGACGGCCTTAAGCAGCGGCATATGATCCCTGGCCCACCGGATCTTCTGCATTCCGGCCTCGCGCAGGGCGGGGTTTGCGATAAGGGACATAAGCGTCCTCCCGGCATTAATGAAATTTATGGCGCCAGCCATAACAAAATCCAGCGATTTCCAGCCGCGGCGGACTGGAACGGGCGGATAAAACAACCTTATCCGCTACATACTACCATCACGCCAGCCAATTATACTCCGTACCGTTCAGGCTGTACCGGACTCGCGATGGGTTATCGACGCTCGCCAGCGCGAGCGGAGCGGACGGAACGGTGGTTAGTCGGCCGAGCAAGCCGTCGCGGGCGGCGCAAAGACGCGCGAAGACGGGAAATCTGAACGGAACGAAGCACCGCTTCGTCAGCCGGCCGGGGTTCAGCCGGCAAGCAAGAGGAGGGCGTCATCATTGAGAGCCACAGGCATCGTGCGCAGGATAGACGAGCTGGGACGCGTCGTCATCCCAAAGGAAATACGCAGGACGCTGCGGATTCGCGAGGGCGATCCGCTTGAGATTTACACGGATCGCGACGGCGAGGTTATTCTCAAAAAGTATTCGCCTATCGGCGAGATCTCCGCGTTCGCTAAGGATTATACCGAGTCGCTCTTCCGCTCGATGGGGCACATCGCGTGCATCTGCGACCGCGACATGGTGGTCGCGGCGTCCGGCGTTCCGCGCAAGGAACTGTGGGACAAACCCATCAGCCGCGAGCTGGAAAGCGCGATACAGGGTCGCGTCAGCCTCACGCTCAACCGCTCCGGAGGCGGCAAGCCCATCGCCATCACGAACGAGGAGGAGGCCGCCAGCTATACCGCGCAGGTGTTTTCGCCTATCATCGCGGACGGCGAGCCTATAGGCGGCGTGCTGCTGGTCAGCCGCGAGAACGGCGCGGAGATGGGCGACGCGGAGCTTAAAGTCGCCGAAACCACCGCGAATATCGTAGGCCGCCAGATGGAACAATAACGGTTGCCCGCTATCTTCTTCATAGCAGACTCTCCTTTCGCGGACGGCGGCTGAGCGATCAGCCGCCGTTCGTTTCAGGAGAAGGCGCGCGCGAGTCCAGCAGATGGCTGAGCACGTCCATGAACGAGCGTATATCTTCGAAATTCCGATACACGCACGCGAAACGGATATACGCCACCTCGTCGATCCCGCGCAGCCTTTCCATCACCAATTCGCCTATCTCCTTGGTGGGTATCTCCCGGTCGAGCTGGGAGAGCGCCTGCGACTCCACGCCCGCGACGATCCCGTCGATCTCAAGCGCGGACACGGGTCGCTTCTCGCAGCTTTTGACCACTCCCTGGCGTATCTTCTCCGGATCGAACGGTTCGCGCCTGCCGTCCTTCTTCACGACGAGCATGGGCGTCATCTCCACCTTTTCATACGTGGTGAAGCGCCGTCCGCATCTCTCGCATTCGCGGCGGCGGCGGATCACCTCGCCCTCTTCCGCCGGGCGCGAGTCCACCACGCGGCTGTCCATGCCGCCGCAGTACACGCATCGCATATCCGCAAACCCCCCGTATCTGATTAATCAGCGGCACGCCTCGTCTATCTTGACCAGAATAACGTCGTCGCCGATCTTGCATATGTAGTTCCACGGGATGATCAGCCCGGTCTTTTCGCCCTTGATGAAGTTGGCCACGCTGAAGTCCCCGGGCACCACCAGCGCGGTGATCTGCCCCGTCTCCAGCACGAACTCCATATCCATCACGCGGCCCAGCCGCGTTCCGGTCTCCATGTTGACGACTTCCTTGGTGCGCAGCTCCGCAAGACTCATACGCGCGCCTCCCTAGGGATCACATTCCATTACACCGTATGAAGCCGCGCAAGCTGTTTATTCTCCAGCCACAGCTCCAGCATCAGCCGGGCGTGCGCGCGCGCGAGTCCGCCCTGTATGAAAACGTCGTATGGCGGGCGCATTGGCGCGTCAGCGCTCAGCTCCAGCGACGCGCCGCCCACGAACGCGCCGCACGCCATGATCACCGGATCGGCGTAGCCGGGCATATCGTCCGGTATCGGTGCGGCGAACGAGTCCACCGGCGACGCGCGCTGCACCGTTTCGCAAAACCGGCGCACGAGATCAGCCTCGCCCAGCCTTACCGATTGGACGACGTCGCCGCGCGGTTCGTTCCATCTGGGACTCGTCTCGAAGCCCAGCGACTCGAACGCGTACGCCGCGAGTATCCCGCCCTGGACGGCCTGACACACCGCGTGCGGCGCGATGAACAGGCCTTGATAGAACAATCGGTATCCCGCCTCGTATGATCCTATCTCGCGGCCTATGCCCGGGCAGGTCAGCCTTGCCGCCGCGCGCTCGACCAGCCCGCGCGCGCCCGCGACATACCCGCCCGTCGGGGCGATCCCGCCGCCCGGGTTCTTTATCAGCGATCCCGCCAGCAAGTCCGCGCCGTAAAACGAAGGCTCGTGCTCGCGCGTAAACTCGCCGTAACAATTATCGACAAAGACCACCGCGTCCGGTTTGACTCGTTTCACCGCGCCCGCGATGGAGCCGATCGTCTCCGGGGACAGCGTGGGCCTTCGCGCGTAGCCCCGCGAACGCTGGATATGGATCACGCGGGTAGCCGGGGTTATCGCGCGCGTTATCGCGTCCAAGTCCGGCTCGCCGCCGGGGAGCAGATCCACCTGGCGATAGCTTACCCCCGTCTGCGCCAGCGATCCGGGCGTATCGTCCAGCCCTATAACGCCATCCAGCGTATCGTAGGGCTTGCCCGTCGCGGCTAGCAGCGTATCGCCCGGACGAAGCAGTCCGAACAGCGCCAGCGCGATAGCGTGAGTGCCGGACGTTATCCTCGGCCCGACCAGCGCGTCCTCGCACTCCAGCGCCGCGGCGAATACGCGCTCAAGGTTCTCGCGCCCGCGATCGTTATAACCATAACCCGTTGAGCCCGCGAAATCCGCCGAAGACACGCAGCTGGCGCGGAACGAGTCCATCACGCGGCGAAAGCATATCGACTCGATCCGCTCGCGTTCGCGGAACAGTCCGGCGCACGCGGCCTCGGCTTCGTCCAGAAAGCCCCGTATATTGGATACGCTGCCTAATGATTCCACAATAGCTATTCTAACACAACAACGCGCGCTTGTAAAGCTTTGCGAAACTTGACCGATCCGCGTTTTTTTGGTATTGTTGCGGGGATGATGGAGCAGTCCTCCCACGACCAGCGAGGTGCGCGTATGCCGCAGAACGATTCAGCCGCGTCCCTATCAAAGCGCGGCAAAGCCAAACCGCGGGAGCGCGCGCTGCGCATAGCGGCTGCGGCTATGTCCGCGATCCTGATCCTCGGCGCCGCCGCTCTAGCCGCGCTGCCCTTCATCGCTATGCCTATGCTGGGCCTAACCCGCCGCGTCGCGTTCAGCCAAGTCCTAACGCCGGAAGAAGCGGGACTCGCGGCGGAGCCGGTCGCCTTGACCACTAGCGACGGACTGAACATACAAGCGTGGTTCGCGCCGCCACGCCGTGAGACCGCTAAAGCGGCGGTCATATTCATGTCCGGCATTCGGTATCCGTCCGTGACGATGTACTTCCCGCACGCGGCCTGGCTGGCTGAAGAGGGCTACGCGTCGGCGCTGATCGAGACGCGCGCGCACGGCGGCAGCGACGGCGAGCGCGTCGGTCTGGGCGTTACGGAAGTCGAGGACGCGGCAGCGGCGGTCGGCTATCTGATGGATAGGCTGCCCGGCGTGCCCATTGTGGTATTCGGCGTGTCGATGGGCGGAGCGGCGGCTGTGAACGCGTTCGGCGAGATACCGGAGATTGACGCGCTGATCAGCCTGTCCGCGTACTCGAGCTGGCCGGACGCGTTCACGCAGTCAATGTCCAGCTATTACGGCGCGCCCAGGATCATATCGATGATCGAGGAGCCTTTCGCGTGGCTGTATATGGGCGTCACGTTCGGGTTTGATAAACTGCGGATCAATCCGTTGAGCGAGATAAAGAAGGCGGACGGCAGACCCATACTGCTGATGCACTCGACCGGCGACTCGACCGTGCCGTTCGAAAACTACGAGGCGTTGAGCGAGGCCGCGCCCCGCGCGGAATCGTTCCTGCGCGATGGCGACTCGCATCTGATCGTATCGAGCGAACAGTTCATGACCCCGTGGGAAGACGCGGCTTACGCGCAGGCGATACTGGATTTTTTGAACGATCACTTCGGCGATCCGCAGCCGGACGACCCGCCCGCAGCCGAATATTGACAAACGCCCCCCGCACCGGCAAACCCGCCCAGCATACCATTATACAGAAGTAATGGAAGGCTTGCAGGTGAGGAGGTTCCGTTATGCAGTATCAGCCGTATCCCGCCCAACCCGTCCAGCCGGCGTACCCGCCCCAGGGACGCGGATATCAGCAGCCCTACCAGGCTATGCCCGTGCCCGCGCAGCCGCAGGCGCGCCCGTTCGCGCCTCAGGCGGCTCCCGCGTACGCCGCGCCTCAGCCCAAACCCTCGCGCAGACAGCCCAAGGTGCAGATGCCCGCGGATTATGATCCCAGGCACCCGCCCATCGGTTTCATGCCGGAAGTGCCGGAGGGCGTGCCCGATGAGTTCATGGGCGACGCGGTCATGTTCGACGAGTCCGCGCGCAAGCGGAGCATAAACCGCAGCCGCGAGGAGGCCCGCGCGCGAAGGGAAAAGAATAAAGCCTCGCGCGGCGCGGACGCGTCCTCCGGCAGGACGGAACGATCGGCGCAAAAAGCCAAACAGCCCCAGCCCGCTCCGGATCAAACCCCGGCCACGCAGGAGGTTGTCACGCCGTTCGCGCTGAAGGAGCTGCCCTCGCCTATAGAATGCCTGCTGCTCACGGGCGAGAGCGCGCTGGCGGTTAGGGCGGGCGACCATATCGTGGAGTTCTGCACCCCGCTGGTACGGCGCGGCGAGAACATCGAGTATGATCCTCAAACGCGCACCATCGAGCTTAAGGAATCGGGGGTGTACCATTTCGCTTACTCCGCGCGGGTCAGCCCGTCGAACCGCAGAGGCCAGCGCAGTTTGAGCGGGCTTGGCATCGTGCAGGACGACGACGAAGCGATGCACGCGATCCCAGCCGATCACGGTTCCGGCGCGCTCACCAGAGCCTCGTTCATCGGCGAGTGCAAGAAGGGCCGCCGCATCAGGATGCAATGGCATGTGGAGTCGTCCAGCTCCGCGCTGACGCTCAGCGAACCGCTGCTGTTCATAGAACGGCTTAAGTAACGAAGCTTAACAAGATTAATTATAATACTTAAAACATGGGGGAACGGCGCGCCCGATCCGGCAGGGGTTGGGGGCGGGTTGTTCCCCCATGCCGCGCGTACTGCCGCGCTCCGGCTCCGCCTGATGGAATATCACTGCCAATCCCCCACTTTACCCCGTTCAGACCTGTTTGAAAGTCAACTCTTTACCACTCGCAAATAATGTGTTATACTGTCGAGGGTGAATAATGTTGAATCCGGACGTATGGAGGGGTATGCGTGTACTATGCGCACAGACGCGGGCTTTCTAAACGGGTCCGCGACGCGCTGATTCTGGTTATACTTTTGCTCATGATCGCGCTGATCGTCACGACCGGGCTGTACCTAAGCGCCGCGCGCCGGGACGCGAACGCGAACGCGATGCTGCTGGGCGAGGGCACGGACGAGTTGAGCCACGCGCGCGCGTCGATGTCGCAGATCAGCCGGGTGGGCGGGAGCTTCTCATCGCAGGCGATAAGCCAGCTCCGCCAGCATCTGTACGCGATCGGCAGGCTCAACGACGTGGCTACCGCGCTCTACGGCTCGAACAACCGCCTGTTGGATAAGGCCGCGATACACCACGCGCTTGACACGGTATCGCGCTGTGAAACGCGCTTGCTGCAGGGACAGGCCATCGACGAACAGCTGCAATCCCTGCGCTCGATACTCGACCAGATCGAGGACGAGATGCGACGGCGGGTATACTGAAGCGGAGCGGCGGCGCGCGTTTGCGGCGCGGCGGTTCGTATGCTATAATCAAGACGCGACGATTCGCCGCGTCTTTTCGCATTATGAATCCGCCGAAATGAGGTCTGCCCAACGGAAACAGTCGGATTAATATCGCTGGGATGCGCCAAGAACCGCGTGGACAGCGAACAGATGCTGGGACTCCTGCGCAAGGCGGGGCACCCGATAACAGCCGATCCAGCGCGCGCCGAGATATTGATCGTCAACACATGCGGCTTCATCGGCAAGGCAAAGGAAGAGGCCGTCAGTACCCTGCTCGAGGCCGCGCGGTACAAGACCGACGGCGTGTGCCGGTCGCTGATAGCTGCGGGATGCCTGGTTCAGCGTTACCCCGACGCGCTGCGCGAAGAGATGCCCGAGATCGACGCGTTCATAGGCGTGACGGAGTATCCGCGCATAGTGGAACTGGTCGAGAGCGTTACGAACGCGCGGCTTAACGCAGAGCTTACGCCCGACGGCATACGAACCTCCGTCATTACGGCGGTGTCGCGCGCGACCGCGGACACCCCCGTGTTCGAGTGCGCGCCGGATACCCCGCGCGTAACCACCCAGCCCGGCGCGTTCGCCTATGTGCGCGTTGCGGACGGATGCGACAATCATTGCGCTTACTGCGCGATTCCGTCTATACGCGGCCCGTTCCGGTCGAGGGCGATGGAGTCTGTGCTGGATGAATCCGCGCTGCGCGTGGGCGATGGAGCGCGGGAGATCGTTTATATAGCGCAGGATACGACGCGTTTTGGCATGAAGAGTGGCGATGGCGCGGCGCGTTCGCGTCTGCCGCTGCTGTTAAGGCGCGCGGCGCGTCTGCCCGGCGAGCCGTGGGTCAGGACGCTGTACTGCCATCCGGCGCGCGTGACGGACGATCTGCTGGATACGCTGGCTGGCACGCCCGGCGTTTGTCCGTATCTGGACGCGCCGCTTCAGCATGTCGATCGCGACGTATTAAGGCGCATGAACCGCTGGGGCGATCCGGACTCGATAATGAAGCTGCTCGAGAAAGCGCGAGGACTGGGCTTAACCATCCGCACCACCTTCCTGGTAGGCTTTCCCGGCGAGGACGAGGCCGCGTTTAGGAGGCTGTACGACTTCGCGGAGGCGTTCGGGTTTGACAGGATGGGCGCGTTCGCGTTCTCGCCGGAGGAGGGCACTCCGGCCTACGAGATGCCGGGCGCGGTATCGGACCGCGCTTGCGCCGATCGGCTTGACGCGTTGATGCGCATGCAGCGCGGCGTTAGCCTCTCGCGCAATAAACTGCGGATAGGAAACGTTGAGGATGTGCTGATCGAACGCATAGCCGCGGATCGAAACAGCCGGGGCGGCGTGGTATACGAGGGTCGCGGCGCGCGCGAGGCTCCGGAGAGCGACGGCGTTATACGCGTCCGTTCGGCGGAACCGCTGGCGCTGGGCGGCGTCGTCCGCGCCAGAATAACCCGCGCTAGGCATTACGATCTGGAAGGGGAAACGGTATCCATATGAAGCTGCCGAATCGGTTGACCATGATCAGGCTGGCGATGGCTCCCGCGTACCTGCTTCTGCTCAGCTCCTGTGAGCGGCGCGCGGCTGCGGTTATAGCGGAAGCCATACTGGTGGCGGCTATCTCTACGGACGCGCTGGACGGATACTTCGCGCGTAAACTCAACCAGACGTCCAATCTAGGGATACTCCTCGATCCGATAGCCGATAAACTGCTTATAATCCCCGCGTTGATCCTCATGTCTAGCATGGGCTGGCTGCCCGTATGGGCCGTGATAATAATCATTTCCCGCGAGCTGGTCGTCAGTTCGCTGCGGCTGCTGGCGGCTTCTAGCGGCGTTATACTGGCAGCCGGATTCTCCGGCAAGGCCAAGACCGTCGCGGAATACCTACTGTTAGCCGCCGCAACGATAAGGCTGGGTTCCAACTCGGTCAGCTATCCTCTGGCATGGATATGCGCGGCTCTGGCAACGCTGTCCGCGATCGAGTATTTCTATAAAAACCGCGGGCTTCTAGCCGGGCTTTTCGCGCCGGAGGAGAAGGAGTAAAGCGATGATCGTTGAGATCGTATCGGTCGGCACGGAACTGCTGATGGGGCAGATCGTCAACACGGACGCGGCGTATCTGGCGAGGCGGCTGCCCGAGGCGGGCGCGTCGCTGTACCATCAGGTAACGGTGGGCGACAATCCGGAGCGGCTCCGCGAGGCTCTGCTGTGCGCGCTGTCGCGCTCGGACGTGGTGATAACCAGCGGCGGATTAGGCCCCACAAAGGACGACCTCACCAAGGATGTGGCGGCGGACGCGCTGGGTCTGCCCATGGAATTGAATCCGGAGGCTGAGCGCCGTCTGCGCGGGTATTTTGAGTCGAGAGGGCGATCCATGGCCTCGAACAATCTGCGCCAGGCATATTTCGCGCGCGGCGCGGCGCTGTTCCCGAACCCGTACGGCACCGCGCCGGGATGCGTGATCGAGCGCGGGGGCAAGGCGGTCATCCATCTGCCCGGCCCGCCGCGCGAGTTTATGCCCATGGTGGACGCCAGCGTGCTGCCGTACCTGGCGGCGAGGCTGGGCGGCGTGATACGCTCGCGGTATCTGCGGTTGTTCGGCATAGGCGAGTCGGACGCGGAGACGCTGGTCGCCGACCTGATGGACGAGTCGAACCCGACTCTCGCGCCTTACTGTTCGCTGGGCGAGGTGCAGTTCCGGTTATCCGCGCGCGCGCGGAGCGTCGAGGAGGCGGAGTCTGCGCTCGATCCGCTGGAGCGCGCGGTGCTGGATCGCGCCGGACAATTCGTATACGCAAAGACGGATATCCCCGACGACACGATGGCCTGTATCGCGGCGCGGCGGCTGATCCAGTCCGGGAAGAGGATCGCGCTGGCGGAGAGCCTGACGGGCGGATTATTAGCCGCGTCGCTGGTGGCTCAGCCCGGCGTGTCGTCCGTGCTGGAGGAAGCCATCGTGTCGTATGCCAACTCATCCAAGATTAGGCGGCTGGGCGTATCGGAGGAATCGCTTAGGGAGCACGGCGCGGTCAGCGAGCGCGTCGCTCAAGAGATGGCCGAGGGCATACGAAAGTCCGCCGGGGTGGATATAGGGATATCTACGACCGGGATAGCGGGACCGGACGGCGCAACCGCGATAAAGCCCGTGGGGCTGGTCTACGCGGCGTTATCAACGAAAGACCGAGCCGTAGTAAAGCGGCTGGAACTTAATGGACGACGGGACGATATACGGCTTCTGGCGTGTTTGCACGCGACGAAGCTGTTGCTAGACGAGCTGGGAGGGGCATATGGCGGCTGATAAGAAAGGCGCGTCCGCGGCGGCGGATCGATCCGCGCGCAAGGTGGGCGACGAGCGCAGGCGCGCGCTGGATATCGCGCTGGGGAACATTGAAAAGACGTTCGGCAAAGGCTCCGTGATGAAGCTGGGCGAGAGATACGTCTCGCAGATAGACGTGATCCCGACCGGCTGCCTCGATCTGGACGTGGCGCTGGGAACGGGCGGACTGCCGCGCGGGCGCGTGGTCGAGATATACGGTCCGGAATCGTCCGGCAAGACGACCGTCGCTCTGCACGCCGTCGCGGAGGCTCAAAAGGGCGGCGGAACCGCTGCGTTCGTGGACGCGGAGCACGCGCTGGACGCGCATTACGCCAAACGGCTGGGCGTGAATGTGGACGAGTTATACGTATCGCAGCCGGACAGCGGCGAGGAAGCGCTGGAGATCACAGAGGCGCTGGTGCGCTCGGGCGCGATAGACATGATCGTGGTGGACTCCGTCGCGGCGCTGGTGCCCAAGGCGGAGATAGACGGCGAGATGGGCGAATCGTTCGTGGGCGTGCACGCCAGGCTCATGAGCCAGGCCTTGCGCAAGCTGGCCGGGGTGGTGTCCAAGACCAACTGCATAGTGATATTCATCAATCAATTGCGTGAAAAGATAGGCGTGATGTACGGTAATCCGGAGACTACCACCGGAGGGCGCGCGCTCAAGTTCTATTCGTCGGTGCGCATCGACGTGCGCAAGGCGGATCAGATAAAGAACGGCACGGTGGTGCTGGGCAGCAGAACCAAGGCGAAGGTGGTCAAGAATAAACTTGCGCCGCCGTTCCGGATCGCGGAGTTTGACATACTGTTCGGAGAAGGGATATCGCGCGAGGGTTGTCTGCTGGATATGGCTGTCGGCAGGGATCTAATCCATAAGAGCGGGTCGTGGTTTAGTTATAAGGATCAGCGGATCGGGCAGGGCCGCGAGAACGCGCGGCTGTACCTAAAACAAAATCCCGAGGTTTTCGCTGAACTAGACGGAATCCTGCGCAAGGAATTAGCGTCGAGCAGGCTGGACGCGCCGGTAGAACCCGGCGACGCGAACGAGGACTACGAAGGCTCCGAAGAGGACGAGGAGA
>JAIRSO010000076.1 GCA_031255415.1 Oscillospiraceae bacterium | reverse complement strand
GTTCGTCAAAGAGGACATACTTCAGAAACACTTCCTGAAACACATCCTCCGCGTCCGCACTGTTCCTAAGGTGGAGGAAGCACACGCGGCGGATGGTATCGGCATACCGATCCACCACGCGCGCGGCTTCCAACTCGCTGCGCATTCGGATTCCTCGCGATTATGCCTGCATGCTTGACGGCGCGGATCGATCCGCGGGCAGCCGCGCCAGCCAAGCCGATCGGCTATACTTAATGATGACCCTTCTTCTTGCCCGGCATGTTATGGTATGAATGGCCATCGCCGGACGAATGCGCCTTGTAATACACGCCGCTATGCTGATGAACGCCGGAAGCGGCGCATGACTTCACCGCGCAAACCTTATAGGACGCGGTCGGTTTAGAGGATGCGGATGGTTGACGGCTGCCGTGTCCATGAGCCAGCACGGACATTGGGATCGCGGCTGCCAGCATGAGCGCTGCGAGCAGTGCGGCGCTCAATTTTCCGAGTTTAGTTTTCATGACGCGAACCTCCCCAGTTTATTATGTTTACACATCGTACACGTTCGGGGAGTCCGGATCCTTTCACCGTATCAAATTAATTCTCCGCGATTATGTATCTACCAATTAACCGACAAGCGTGTATCGCTCAATTAACCGGCAAGCGTGTATCGCCTCAACTAACCAGCAAGCGTGTATCGCCTCAACTAGCCGACAAGCCTACATCGATCCGCGATACCCAATCCCGCGTTCCGCATTATGAAAACGTTTAATCCGCAGCCCGCGCTCATAAGGGCGGAGTCACGCGAATCTCCTTGACCTGGCGCTGCAGAGCCTCTCTGGCGGTCTCCGGCGGCGGCGCGTCCGTGATCAGCAGATCGACCGCGTGCCGCCTGGTGAAACTGACCGTCGCGAACGCGTCGTACTTGCTCGAGTCCATCAGCACGATCTTCTGCTGCGCGTTGACGAATACGGTCTCGCACAACCTCGCGGAGTCAAAGTCAAACGTCGTGAACCCAAGCGCCGGATTATAACCGTCGCTGGAGACAAGCGCCTTCGTGAACGCGATGCTCCGCACAGTCTCCTCCGCTAGGTATCCGGTGAACTCCTTGCGGTTCGCGCGGTACAGCCCGCCTACGCAGAACACGCTGCACGCGTCCGACAATAAATTGATGTTGGTCATCGAATTGGTGAACACCGTCACGTTTTGAATTTCGCCGTCTTTGATCCGTTTCGCAAGCTGGACGCACAGCCGAGATACCGTCGTGCCCCAGTCGATGTATAAAACGTCGTCGGTCTCGACCAGTTGCGCGGCCTCTACCGCGATGGCCTGCTTCTCCTCGACATGCAGAACCTCCTGCTCCTCGAACAAGTAAACCGACTTGCCATCGGGGACGCTCTGTAATCCGCCAAACTTCCTCACCGCGCGACCGCTAGCCTCCAGGCTCATGAACAGCCTGCGCACCGTCGAGGCCGACACGCCCAGCATCCGCCGTGCCTGATCGCTGCTGATCTGCCCCGCTCCGCGCAGACGCTCGATGATCTGTTCCTCTTGCCTCTTCACTTTCGTCATATCCCGATCCCCTCCGGCGTTCATAATGTACCATGCCGCGCGCCGATCGTCAAGCTAACGCCCCCCCATTGCGCGCCGAGTCTCCGCGTTTGGTCAATATTTGAACGATACGTGCGATTCATCTTGACAAAATGAACGTTTCATTCTATTCTATAGCCGACCGATCCGAACATGCGGTTGATTAACTCTCCGAAACGCCAGAGGAGGCTCCTTGATGTCGCATGAACAGCCGAAGCACAGCAACCGCGCGGTACTCTTGTGGTGCTGGCTAATATACGTAGCGGCCTATATCGGCAGGTATAACCTTAGCGCGGTCATCGGCGCGATGAGCGACGCGGGCGTTATGCCTCGCGGCAGCGCGGGAGTCCTCACGTCCATATTCTTTTTCTCGTACATGATCTTCCAAAGCGTCAGCGCCGTCGCACTGCGCGGAGTCGACCCAGCGCTCGCGATAGGGATCGTGACGATCGCGTCCGCTATTGTGAACGCCGCTATGCCTCTTGCCGCACGCGATTCGTTCATCGCGGCATGCGTGCTGTGGGGCGCGCATGGGATCGCGCAGTCGGCGGTCTGGCCGTGCGTCGTGCGCATACTAACCGAACGCCTCCCGCGCGAACGCATACCGCGCGCGATGGTGCTGCTCAACACATCCGGATCAGCCGGCACGGCGATCACATACCTGGCGATTGCGCTGGGTATGAGGGTATACTCATGGCAAGCCGCGTTCTACATACCGGCGGTACTGCTGATAATCGCCGCAACCGCGTGGATCGCGCGCGTGTATCGTCCGCGCGGATCAAGCGAACAATCCGCCTTTTCATCTATCCAAGCGGAAGATCCTCGTCCAGTCGAAACCGCCGCTTCCTCGATCCAAACGAAGGATCCTCTCCCAGTCGAAACCGCCGCTTCTTCTATCCAAACGGAAGATCCTCTCCCAGCCGAAACCGCCGCTCATACATCCCTGTTGCATCTGTTATCAGCCGGCGTATTGATGATGCTGTTTCTCGCGGCGGTCAATGGATTCCTGCGCGACGGCGTTACTATTTGGCTGCCTACCTACATTCAGGATACCTTCCGCGTGCCGGCGTCCACCGCGATTCTATTATCGATACTGATCCCCATCGCGAAAACCGTCGGCCCGTTTGCGGCGTATCGTCTGCTAAAATTATTCAAGAGCCACGCTCTAGCCAGCGCGGTCGGGATCGCTGTAACGCTGGCGAGTCTATGCTCCGCCGCGCTGCTGGGTGCGGCTAGCCTGCCGCTGTCTCTCGCGTGCCTATCCGTATGCGCCGTGATGGTCGTCGCGCTGAATACGGAGATAGTCTGCCTGTATCCGCTCGTATATCAACAGTACGGCATGACCGCGCAAGCGTCCAGCATCATCAATTCGTTTGTGTACGTGGGCAGTATCGCGGCCTCCGCCGCGTTCGGGTTCCTGTCCGAAGCCAAGGGCTGGCAAGCCGTGATGATTCTGCTGTGCGCGCTGACGGCTATGGCGCTGATGGTCTCGTTTGCTATGCGATGGTGGGAGCGCGCTCGGGAGCGTCGCGCCGCGGCCGCTCCCGCTCAAGCGTCCGTATAAGATCGACAACATATACTGATACGATCAACACCATATCATCATGCGCCGCACGGTCTATCATGGCGCGATCGACCCTTTGCAGTTATACTATCGTAAGCTCCAGCGCGTCTCCGTCCATGTGCAATCCAGTTACGAACTGGATGAGCGTCGGCGATAGATTATCTCTATGGAAGAAATGCACGTGCCCAGCCAGCACGGCCTTGATCGACGGCTGCGCCTTGATCCAGTCCAGCGTATCGATATCGGATCGCCACTGCAGCATCTGCTCGTAACGATCCGGGGGGAAGGATCGGATCATCGGTTCCGGTATACCCATTATGCCGCAGTAACTGCCGTTCATAGCCGCCAGCTCCAGCCGGTACAAGTCCGGCGTGTAAAACGGCACATGGCACGCCAGTATGATGGGCAGTCCCTTGCTTATCTCCTTTTCCAGACGCTGCGCAAGATCGGGCTGGAAATGGTAATACACATTGTCCAGCGCGACGAAGTTTACGCCTCCCCATACTCGCGATTGGAATCTCAAGTCGTCCGGGAACGCGGACTGCACCCAATCGAAACTGATCATCTTGTAAGGTTCGTCCTCGAACGCCTCGCCTATGTACTGCGAAAACTCATGATTGCCCGCCGCGAACAGGCTGCCCTCGCGCGGCCACTCCCGCCGCGCGATATCGATGTTAAGGTGCGTGACATAATCGATCAAGTCGCCCGTATGGATGAGCGGCATATTGTTCGACTTGGCGTAAGCGACGGACTCGCGGAATCGCTCCGTAGCCTGCCCCTGCACGAAGCCGGGATCATGGTTTCGGTTGACGAGCGCGAGTTTGCGCGCGTTGTCGCGCTCGTCGCACTCGCAGATGTGCGTGTCGGA
>JAIRSO010000038.1 GCA_031255415.1 Oscillospiraceae bacterium | reverse complement strand
TTTCTTGTGCCGTTGGCGCGGATTTCGCTGGTTTGCGGTGGTTTGCGGTGGGGTTGGGTACGCGGGGGCGCTGCCCCACACCCCGCAGGGGGGCTTCAGCCCCCCTTGACCCCCTGACCAGCGTGCCGCTGGACCCATGTGCCGCTCATATGATTTTCCTGCGTTGTTTACGCTCGCGCATAGCCCAGCAGTGACTTCACGGTGTCCGCCGCGTGCTGTGCGGTAAACCCGTACTTCTCGAAGAGCAGTTTCGCTGGCGCTGACGCGCCGAAGCCCTCCATCCTAATCAGCTTGCCATCCAGTCCTATATACTTATACCATGTCTGCCCGGTCGCGGCTTCCATGGCTACTCTTACTCGCACTGCTTTCGGCAGTACCGACTCCTTATACTCCTCGCTTTGTTCTTCGAACAGTTCCATGCACGGCATCGAGACTACCCGCGCCTCAACGCCCTCGACTTTCAGCAGCCTCTGCGCGTCCATCATTTGTTCCACTTCAGACCCTGACGCTATCAATATCGCGTCCGGCTCCCCATTCCCCGCATCAGCTAAAACATACCCCCCTCGCATTGCCTCCTTACCGCTATTTTCATACAACGGCAGGTCTTGCCTGGTCAACACTAAACATGTCGGCGCCTCTCCTGCCAACGCTGCCAACCAACCCGCCGCTGTTTCCCTGCTGTCTGCCGGCCTAAAGACCCTCAAATTCGGCACAGCCCTCAAACTATCCAGTTGTTCTACTGGCTGATGCGTAGGCCCATCCTCTCCTACCCCTATCGAGTCATGCGTCAACACATACACTACTGGCAGTTTCATCAACGCCGCCAGCCTTATTGATCCTCTCATGTAATCGCTGAACACGAAGAACGTCGCACAGTACGGCCTCAACCCACCGTGCAACGCTAACCCATTCGCTACTGCCGCCATCGCGTGCTCCCTCACCCCGAAATGGATGTTCGACCCTGACCTATCCTTCGCCGAAAACCATCCTCTTTCTTTCATATCGGACTTATTTGACGGCGCTAGATCAGCCGAACCTCCAATCAGATTCGGCAGTAACTTCGCCAACCTATTCAAGACTACGCCACTACTATTCCTTGTCGCGGCCTTCCCGTTAAACTCCCATAACCCCTCGTTATCCACACCCTCAGTCAACCCCGTCGCGTACCACTCTTCAAACCTCGCGGCCTTTTCCGCATCCCCCCTACCATACTCCGCTAACCTGCTTTCCCAATCAGCCTGCCATTTCCTTCCTTGTACCCGCATGTCCATAAACTCCCTCACATCATCGGGCACAACGAACGATTTTGTCGGATCAAACCCAAACGCGATCTTCGTCTCACTTAACGCATCCGCCCCCAACGGCTCGCCATGCGCGCTTGCCATCCCAGCCTTCGGGCTCCCAAACCCTATCACAGTCTTGCACACTATTAACGCAGGCCTTTCATCAGCCTTCGCCCGTTCAATTGCGTCCTCTATCCTATCAACATCGTTACCGTCATCCAGCTCAATCACGAACCAACCATACGCTCTAAACCGTTCAGCCACATTCTCTGTAAACGACAGATCGGTGTCGCCCTCTATGGATATACCATTATCATCATACAATACTATGAGCTTGCCCAACTTCAGCGTACCTGCCAGCGACGCGGCTTCCGATGTAATCCCTTCCATCAAATCGCCATCACCGCACTCCACGTATGTGTAATGATCCACAATCTTATTCTCATCCGTATTGAATTCAGCGCCTAGACGCGCTTCCGCAATGGCAAAACCTACCGCTGTTGAAAAACCTTGACCAAGAGGCCCTGTTGTGGTCTCAACCCCTATGGTATGACCGTACTCTGGATGCCCGGGCGTTTTGCTGTTTGCTTGACGGAAGCGCTTCAATTCATCCAGAGGCAGATCATAACCCGTTAGATGCAATATTGAATATAGTACCGCAGACCCATGCCCACCCGATAACACAAACCGATCGCGGTTTCGCCACGTTGGATCGGCGGGATTGTGGCGCATCACCTTGCGGAATAGCGTATAGACGATTGCCGCCGCTCCAAGCGGCATACCCGGATGACCGGAGTTCGCGTTCTGCACTTCGTCGGCGGACAGCAGCCTCAGTGTGTTGATGGCCTTAATCTCGATAGGTTTCATAGTTCCTCCTTCATTATCAGACTCGCGGCCTGTTTCACGTGTTAAACCGCAAGTCTACAATACAGACACATTTTAAACCGCCAGTCTATAAGTTTAACGCGTTTTTCAGATCGTCGACCATACGGTTCACGCCGCCGACCGTATCTGATGACGCGTTCCACACCAATGTAGGCTCATGCACAGACGCGCGCAACAAAAACCAACCGTCGGTTCGTTCGGCGCGCGTGCCTTCCGCTGAATCCGCCGCGGCATATCCCGCTTCCGGATGATCGATAATCCAACGCCGCATCAATTCAAGCGAAGCCGTTCTGCGTTCCCGATCCTCCATCGGGATGCGCCACTCATACGACTCGCACGGTTCCGGCAGATCGGCGACTCGACCGACCAATGATTTACCCTCTCGTTTCAACCTCACCGCCTCGATAATCAACCTAGTCGCTAGCATCATTCCATCGTCTAGGAAACGATTATCGCTGAACGCTGCGTGTCCGGACGTTTCAATTGCCAGAGGACAGATTATCCCCGCCGCGTTCAAACGTTTGCATTCGTTGATGACGTTCTTGTACCCGCGTTTGTAACGGTGATGAATACCGCCGCGCCTCTCGATGAACGAGCGTAATGCAGGTGACGTGACTGAATCGGTGACGATAGCGGCTCCCGGGGTTTCGCGAATAATCATATCAGCGCACAGCGCGATGAGCCTCTCCCGCCATAATGGCGAGCCATCAGCCGCAACCAGCGCGGCGCGGTCGCAATCAGCGTCCAGTATAACGCCCAGATCGGCGCAAGCCTCAACAGTGGCGCTGGACAGCGCGCGTATAGCGGACTCATCCTCCGGGTTAGGAGGGTGCGCGGGGAACGAACCGTCCGGTTCGAGATTGATGCTTCCGCTTATGTCCGCGCCCAGCGACTCTAACCACTTAGCGTAAAACCCACCGCTGCCGTTACTCGCGTCCACTACGACGCGCAGACCATTCAGCGGGCTGTCCGAGCCTAACGAACGCTCCACGCGTGCCGATAATTCATTCAGATACCACGGCGTGAAGTCAACAGACTCAAAGTCTGTACCCGCACTACCCACAGAACCATCAGTCTGTTTTCCCGGCACATCGAGACTATCGGTCTGCTTAAGAACCTCGTCCAGTTCTGCTGCTTCTAGACCGCCGGTCTTAACGATAAACTTCAACCCGTTATACCGCGACGGCATATGGCTAGCCGTTAACATTACCGCCGCGTCACACTGAAACTGCGGATGTTGTGTAATCATAAACATTGCTGGCGTGGTGCTCATGCCCGCGTCCAACACGCGCGCACCCTCCGACGCTAGCCCCTCCATGACGGCGCGCGACAATACAACGCCCGTCGCGCGTGAGTCGCGTCCGACGGCGACTATCGGTCTGCATCCCGGTTCGATCGCAAACGACTTCAACCACCGCGCGAACCCGACGGCGGCAAGCCTCGCCCGATCCGGAGACAGTTGGACTTCCGACTCCGTCCCCGACGCGACGCCGCGCAGATCCGTGCCGCTCTTAAGCTCGCGCAGACTGAATCCACCGTGATCCGATTCGCTCATAACAGCTGTTCCTTCTATTATTATACTCGCGCGGGCTTCTCCGCCTCAACGATCCGGCCCGCGTTCCACACGTCGCGCAAAAGGTTGTAAAACGGCGCGATGGTCTGAAAGTCTCGAATGAGCGTGTCCGCGAGAGCCGATTCATGCACCAACTCAAACCGCTCGATCTCGTGCGTCGTATACAAATCTTTATGTTGCCATAGTTTTTGTAACGGCTCCGGCAGCGAGTCCGGCGGCGGCTTCCGCTTATACAACTCGCCTTGAATCCTGAACCGCTCCGTGAATTCCGGCGAACTGATCGCGTCCAGCACGCGCCCCGGCGTTTCCAAACAAAACCGCCTCAGCGCGTCCATGACGGCGCGCTCGACGAAATAGAACCCGCATCCCCAACGCGCCGTTGTTGCTGAAATCTCAAAGTAGTAACTGATTCCCTCCGACATCGTCTCGCCGGAGTGCCTGAACGAACACCAGACGAGGTCGCGGTACGGCTCTTTGTTGTTAGAAAAACGCGTGTCTCTGCGAAGCCGCGCCATAGCGCGAGCCGGGCGGCAATCCAACTGCGGATCGATGGATTGCATCGTCGGCGCGAGCGCGTTGATCAGCGCGTACATCGGCCGCTTTATGTCCGACTCAAACTGCGCGCGATGCTCCTCGAACCAAGACGTATAATTGTTCAGCCTTATACCGATAAAGAAATCCTCGAAACCTTTCGGGAATCCCTCGAACGCGTGAACGCCGTTTTCGACCTGTTTCGACTTTGCCGCCATAATCATTCACCCCTCTCGCCGCCAAATCGCCCGATCCATTATAATACAACATCGGTTAGGATACAAGACGCGCTCAAACGGGAGAGCCCTGCGCCACGCGTTCGGCTCAATCAACGCAAAAACGCATGAAGCGGAGGCGCGGCTTGCAAAATTGCTGGAATGTGAACATGCCGCGCGGATGGGCTTGCATTGCGGCGATGAATCCAGTATAATAGCAATATGTTGGAAATTAGCACGTTTTCCTTTATACAGACGCTGCTGGACGACGGCGTGCGCGGGGGCGCGTTCCCGTCGGCGGTCGCGTCGGTGGGTTATCGCGATGAGCCGCCGCTGTTATTCGCGTCGGGCGGAGCGGACATTGCGACACGATTCGATATGGCTTCATGCACGAAAGCGTTCGCCGCAACCCCGCTGTCACTACTCGCCATCGAAGACGGCGATCTGACATTATTCGACACAATCTCGCGATTCTTCCCAGACGCGCCGCCGGACAAGTCCGGGATCACGATACTGCGGCTGCTGACCCACACGAGCGGTTTCACGCCGCACTACCACATACAGGACGACACGGACGATCCGGCGCGGGTGATCGAGTCGATACTGCGCTCGCCGCTGTTGGATCAACCTGAAGGAACGCCGGCGTACAGCTGCATCGGGTTCATCCTATTAGGAAAGATTCTCGAAAAGATATACGGCGCGGGACTGGACGAGTTGTCGGACGCGCGCGTGTTCAAACCGCTGGGCATGCGAAACACATCGTACAATCCGACCGGCGTAAACATCGCGCCGACCGAGACGGACGCTGAAACCGGAACCGCTTGGCGGGGAATCGTTCACGATGAAAACGCGCGGTTTTTGGGCGGCGTGTCGGCTAACGCCGGAATCTTTTCCGATATAGCGGATACGTCGCGGTACTGCGCGATGCTGGCGAATGACGGCGAGGGGTTCCTGGCGGAGGCGACGCTTCGCAAGGCGACCCGCAACTACACGCCCGGACACGATACGCATCGCGGATTGGGTTTCCATCTAGCCGGATCGCCGCTGAATTATATGGGCGACCTGTTCCCACCGGAGTCGTTCGGTCACACGGGTTTCACGGGAACATGCTTCGCGGTGGATCCGTATACGGGATTCTACGCCACGCTGCTTACGAACCGAGTCCACCCGACGCGCGCTAACGAAAAGATACTGCGCTTCAGGCGCGTCTTCCATAACCGAATATACGCGGCGTTCTCGCGCGTATCGAATCAGACCAAAGGTCTGCGGTGTTGATTGAATAACGGACTCGCGGTCTATATTCGATGGCAGACCAATGGTTTGCGAATGTGATATGGTCGCGCCGGTATGCCGACGCACTATATATAAAGGAGGGAAACACGTATGCGCACTTGTTCAAAGGCGTTGGCCGCGATGATTGCCGTCGCGCTGCTGTTGTCCGCCGCGCCCGCGCTGGCTGAAGCCGCCGATAATTACGGCTTGGTTTACGCGCAGGATCAAACGTTGCGGCTGCTGTACTCGACCGAGGCGACGAGCCTGTGCTCGTTCTCCGCGTCGGGCAGCGCGAACGACTGGCAGGCCGTGTCCAACTGCGTGGAAGGACTGGTCACGACCGACAAGTATGGCAACAAGGTTCCCGGTCTGGCCGAGAGCTGGGAGATCAGCGAGGATCAGACCGTGTACACGTTCCATCTGCGCAAGGGCTTGCAGTGGGTGAACTCGAAGGGCGAGCCTATCGGCGAGCTGGTAGCGCAGGACTTTGTCGATGTGGCGCGGTTCGTGTGCGATCCCGCGAACGCGTCCGGCAACGCTATCTATTTCGACGAGATCATCCAAGGCGCCCACGAGCTTATCGCGGGCGAATCGACCGACCCCGAGACGCTGGCGTTCAAGGCGCTGGACGATTACACCATCGAGATCACGCTGGTCGGTCCACTGCCGTACTTCGTCAGCTACGGCGGATCGTATCTGCCCGCGCCGTCCGGCATGCTGGCGGAGTTGGGCGCCGGCTACGGTCTAGATAATGAAACGATGGGTTTTATCGGCGCATACGTGATGACGGAGTTCTCGCCCGAATACCGCCGCGTGTACGAGAAAAACCCGTATTACTACGACGCGGACAACGTGTTCATTGAGAAGATCATCGCGACTTACAACGCAGAGTCCGCGACGCTCGCGCCCGAGATGTTCCTGCGCGGCGATGTGGATTACGCGCAGGTCAGCGCCGCGCTTCTGACCGAGTGGAAGACGAACGACGCGACGAAGGATATCGTCATCCCCGGCCAGCCGGACACGACGTACATGTATTACTACAGCTTCTGCTACGACCCGCTATTTGAGGACGAGTACGAGCCGGAGAACTACCTGAAGGCTATCGACAACGAGAACTTCCGCCAGTCGATATTCTGGGGCATAAACCGTTACAAGGCGCTGTTGGCGCAGGATCCGTACAACCCGCAGATGCAGCAGACCAACACGATCACGCCGGTAGGCTGGTGCAATATCGGCGGCGTTGACTTCACGCAGGTGGGCGGGATGAAAGAAATCGCCGACCGCGAGAACAACAACTTCGACGAGGAAAAGGCGCTGGAGTACAAAGCCAAGGCAGTCGAGGAGCTGACCGCCGCGGGCGTGAAGTTCCCGATCAAACTGCTGATGCCGTACAACCCGACGTTGGCCTCGTGGGAGATGGAGGTTCAGGTCGTCAAGCAGCAGCTAACTGATCTGCTGGGCGAGGATTACATCGAGTGCGTGATACAGGCTGGTCCGACGACGGGCTTCCTGGCTGCGGTGCGCCGCAGCGGCCTCTACGGCTTGATGAAACTGAACAACGGCGCGTCCGCCGACGATCCCGACAACTGGACGTTGGCGTTCCGTCCCGACAACACATGGACGTTCATCGACAAGGCGAAAAGCCCGAGCGTAGCCGCGCTGTATGAGGAATACCTCGCGCTGTTGAAGGACGCGCAAGGCGTGATGCTCAAGAGCGAGGAGCGCTACGAGAAGTTCGCGAAAGCGGAAGCCTTCCTATTGAACCACGCGCTGGTGATTCCATTCTGCACGGATACGGAGGGCTACTTTGTAGCCAAGTACAACCCGTTTGATCTGGTTCACAACGCCGATCGGTTGTGGAAGGGCGGGCACGTGCTCGAACAGCCGCTGACCGAAGCGCAATTCCTGGCGCTGTACGCGGATTGGGCGGCGGAACGCGAGGCTTCGCTGAAGTAAAGCCAGCGTAAGCGGGCGGGGTGGTTCGTGGGCGCTGAGCATGGTTAATGGTTAGCCCGCGAACCGCTTAGCCTCCGCGCGCCGTCCCGCGTTGATCATACTAAACGCGGACGAGGTCATAACAGTGCTGCTATACATCGCAAAACGTCTGGGCCGCGCGCTCATCAGCCTCTGCCTGATCATCGTCGTGGTGTTCGTACTGCTGCGGCAGATGCCCGTCGAGGGCTATTTCGCGTCGTTCGATAAGATGACGCCGATCCAGGTCGAGAACGGGCTAAGGAAACTCGGTCTGCTCGATCCGCTGCCCGTGCAGCTGCTGAATTTCTTCAAGCAGCTCGCGCAAGGCAGCCTGGGCGTATCCGCGCGGTATAGGCAGAACTACCCGATCGCGAGGATCATCGCGCAGAAAGCGCCCTTCTCGCTGCGGTTCGGATTGATCGCGGTGGGCATAAGCATACCGCTGGGGCTGGGGCTGGGCGTGCTGATGGCGCGGCGCAAGGGCGGCGCGTGGGATCGGATAGGCACCGTGTATATAGTATTTATGCAAGCGGTACCATCCGCGATATACTACCTGTTCCTGCAGTTGTACGGAACCCAGGCGCTGAACATCAGCCTGTTGTATAATCCCGATAAATGGCAAACGATGATACTGCCCGTCATATCGCTGTCGATGCCGTCGGTCGCGTATTTCGCGATGTGGATGCGCCGATACACCGTAGACGAGGCGAACAAGGAATACATTAAACTGGCGCGCGTGAAAGGCGTGCCAACCATGGCGGTATGGTTCCGGCATGTGTTCAGGAACGCGGTCGTGCCCATCGTGCAGCTGATACCCAACTCACTGTTGTTGACGCTGGCCGGCTCGATATACGTCGAGTCGTTGTACTCCATACCCGGCATGGGCGGGCTGATGGTGGACGTGATAAAGCGGCAGGATAACACGATGGTTCAGGCGCTGGTGATCATATTCGCGATGCTGACGATCGTTGGTCTGTTGCTGGGCGATCTGGCTATGGCGCTGGTTGATCCTCGAATCAGCCTGGCCAGGAAAGCGGAGGCGCGCTGATGTCGAGGTTTTCGCTAGGCGAGCGCAGGGTCGAGCGCGCGGGGGACGACGCGGCGCTGGCGTTTAGGAACGCCGTTCATGAAGCCGCGAAAACCGCGTCCGCAAACGCGGATTCCGTCGATGACAGGGCCTGTCCCGAAGGAGTTTCTTCCTATTTATATAGCGATGCGCCGGACGATCTGACCACCGAACAGATAGCCGCGCTGCCCATCTCCGCGTTCGAGTCCGCGCCCGGCGACGCGCGCGAGGCTGAGCGGACGGGCTACTCGCATTACTCGTACTGGGGCAGCACGTTCAGGATGTTTCTGGCGAACCGTGGCGCTGTCGTTGCGCTTTCTATCGTGATCATAATCGTTCTGTTCACATTCATACAACCATATCTGCCGCGCCAGGCCGATCCGAACCTGATCCACAACAACCCGGAAACGGGACTGCAGATCATCAACCGCGCGCCCGACGCGGAGTTTTGGTTCGGCACGAACTCCATCGGCCAGGATTTATGGGCGCGCATCTGGTCCGGCACGCGCACGAGCCTGTATATCGGCCTGACCGTCGCGGTCATCCAGGCCGCGATAGGGATACTAATGGGCGTGCTATGGGGGTATGTGCGCAGGCTGGACTTCCTGTTCACCGAGATATATAATATCCTCAACAATATACCCACGACGATCGTGTTGATCCTCGCCTCGTACATATTGCGTCCGAGCGTGCGCACGATCATTCTGGCGATGTCGTTCACGAGTTGGATCGTGCTTGCGCGGTTCATCCGCAACCTGACGATGATCATCCGCGACCAGGATTTCAACGTCGCGTCGCGATGCCTGGGCACGGGGCTGTGGCGGATCATCATGCGCAACCTGCTGCCGCAGATGGTGTCGGTGATCATGCTGCGCGTCGCGCTGTCGATACCTTACGCGATCGACATGGAGGTTTTCCTAACGTACATCGGTCTGGGCGTGCCGATCGAAACGCCGTCGCTGGGCAACCTGATCAACGCAGGCCGGATACTGATGATGTCGCCGTCGCTGCGGTACCAGCTGATATTCCCGGCGATCGTGCTGTCGCTGCTGACGATATGTTTCTACCTGACGGGCAACGCGTTCGCGGACGCGGCTGATCCGAAGAACCATCGGTAGGAGGCAATCATTGACGTTTAACGAAGAATTGGTTGCCGAATCGGCAGCCCTGCGCAATGAACCAGCCGCGAGCCGCACGGGCGAGAGCCGCGATACCGTGCTGTCGATACGCGATCTGCACGTGAGGTTCCGATTGCGCGGGCAGTCGCTCCACGCGATACGCGGCGTGTCGCTGGACGTGGCGCGGCATGAGACGCTGGCGATCGTCGGCGAGTCCGGCGCGGGCAAGAGCGTACTGATGAAGAATCTATGCGGACTGCTCGATCCAAACGGATGGATAGACGGCGGAAGCATCATGTACGAGGGGATGGATCTGGCGTCGTTCCGGAGCGAGAGGGATTGGGCGCGCGTGCGCGGCAAGCATATCGCGATGGTGACGCAGGATCCGATGACCAGCCTGAACCCGCTCAAGACGGTGGGCTGGCAGATAGAGGAGGCGCTCCGGTACAACCAGCAGTTGCGAGGCGCGGCGGCGAGGCGGCGCATGTTGGAACTGCTGGCGGACGTGGGCATCCCGGACACGCAGAGGCGCGCGAGCCAGTATCCGCACGAGTTTTCCGGCGGGATGCGCCAGCGGGTGGTAATCGCGATCGCGCTGGCGTGCAACCCGAAGCTGCTGATCTGCGACGAGCCTACGACCGCGCTGGACGTGACCATACAGGCTCAGATACTCCGGCTTATTCACGATATCAAGGTGAAATACGGGCTGACGCTGATATACATCACGCACGATCTGGGCGTAGTGGCAAACGTTGCGGATCGCATCGCGGTGATGTACGCGGGCGACATAGTCGAGCTGGGCGCGTGCGAGGAGGTTTTCTTTGATCCGAGGCACCCGTACACCTGGGCGTTGTTGTCATCGCTGCCACAGCTGGGCGTGAAAAAACAGGAGTTGTACGCGATACAGGGCACGCCGCCCAATCTATTCCAGCCCATACGCGGCGACGCGTTCGCGCCACGAAATCCTTGGGCGCTAGCCGTGGACTTTGCGCACAGGCCGCCGTATGGACGGGTCAGCCCGACGCACAAGGCGCGGACTTGGCTGCTTGATCCGCGCGCTCCGGCGGTCGAGCCGCCGCCGGCGGTACGATCGATACGCACGCTGTTTGAACGCGGCGCGTTCACTGAAAACCCGCAGGGGGGTAATGGATGATGGCGGCAGTCTCCAACGTTGTAACAACCGTTCGTCCCGCGCGGCCTAGGGAGCGCGAGGCATTGCTGTCCGTTCGCGGCATGCGCGTGGCGTTCGGATCGGGTCGGCGCAGGTTCGAGGCCGTGCGCGGCGTATCGTTCGACGTGTACAAGGGCGAGACATTCGGCCTGGCGGGCGAGTCGGGCTCTGGCAAGACGACGATCGGACGCGCGATAATCCGCGTGAATCCGGTGTCAGGCGGAGAGGTGTTGTTCCGGGGCGAGCGCATCAGCGGACGCGTGAAGCACAGGACGGACATGGGCGTGGTGCGGAACATCCAGATGATATTCCAGGATCCGATGGCGTCGCTGAACGAGCGCGCGAAGGTGGATTACATCGTCGCGGAGGGGCTGACGAACCTGAACCGCCGACTGTCCGCGTCGGAGCGGCGCGACGCGGTGCACCGCGCGCTGCTGGACGTAGGCCTTCTGCCGGAATTCGCGAGCCGGTTCCCGCACGAGTTCAGCGGCGGGCAGAGGCAGCGCATCGGCATCGCGCGCGCGCTCATCATGAACCCGTCGTTCATCATCGCGGATGAGCCGATCTCCGCGCTGGACGTATCGATCCGCGCGCAGGTGCTCAACCTGATGAGCCGCTTGCAAAAGGAGCGCGGCCTGACGTACCTGTTCATCGCGCACGATCTATCCGTCATGCGCTTCATAACCGACCGGATAGCGGTGATCCGACAGGGGCTGATCGTCGAGTTGGCGGACACTGAACGGTTGTTTGAGAACCCACTGCACCCGTACACGCGCGCGCTCATCTCCGCCGTGCCGGTACCCAATCCGGTTGTGGAAAAGACGAAACAACTAGAGGTTTATGATCCGAGTATGCATGATTATGTAAAACGTCCGCCGGAGATGGTGGAGATCGAGGCGGAGCATTGGGTGCTGGGCAACGCGCCCGAGATAGAAGGTTATAGAAAAAGAATGGAGAGGGTGAGTGTATGAAGACCATAACGCCTATCCGCCAAAAGTGGCCGGGAACGATGACGGATCGCGAGCGGTTCCGCGCGCAGATGCACTACCAGCCGTTTGACCGCACGTTTAATATGGAATTCGGCTACTGGGACGAGAATTATCTGCAATGGAAACTGTTCACAGAGAACGGCGTGACGAACGAATCGGAGGCGAACCGCTTCTTCTCGTTCGACCGGATCGAGACGACGGGCGGTAATGTTTGGTTGGATCCGCCGTTCGAGTCGGTCGAGATATCGCGCACCGAGCGCACGAAGACCGTGCTGAACAGCGATGGGTTGTGGACGGAGGTCGCGCTGGACGGGCACAGTTCGATCCCGCATTGTTTTAAATCGTCGGTGGAGACGCCGGACGACTGGAAGCGGGTCAAGGAGGAGCGGTTCCGGCTGCGTTCGCCCGGGCGGAGGATCGATGCGGAGGCGATAAAGGCGCGGTATCCGAAGGATCGCGATTTCCCAGCCGGCGTGAATGTCGGCTCGATGATCGGCAAGATACGCGACATGCTTACATTCGAAGGATTATGCTACGCGCAGTATGATTATCCCGAGATGCTGGACGACATGGTTGAGACGTGCTGCGTGATGGTCGAGGACGCGCTGGATCAGCTGCTGCCGCTCACCGATTTCGATTACGCGGCAGGCTGGGAGGACATTTGTTTCAAGAATGGCCCGATCGTCACGCCTGATTTCTTTCGCGATGTAGTGACTCCGCGTTATAAACGGATCAACGCGAAGCTGAAGGCGCACGGCATAGACATATGGTACTGCGACTGCGACGGGGATATCAGGCCGATACTGGATTCGTTCCTAGACGGCGGCGTGAATTGCATGTTCCCATACGAGGTGAACGGGTGCATGCATCCGAAAGATTTGTTAGATCAGTATGGGAAACGGTTAAGGATTATGGGCGGTATTGACAAGATGCAGCTCAAGGCTGGCAAGGATGCGATCAAGGCGTATCTGAAGAGCGTCGAGCCGCTGGTGGAGCGCGGCGGGTACATACCGTTCTGCGACCATCGCTGTCCGCCGGACGTGGCGGAGGATGATTACATGTATTATCTCGATCTGAAACAGAGGATGTTTGGGGGAATATAGTGGTTAGACGGAAGGTTGGGTTCGTCGGGCTGGGGAATATGGCTCAGGCGCTGTTGAGGCGATGGATTGCGTCAGGAGCGCTGCCAGCCAAAGATGTATATGGATACGATCCGGATGAATCATTATGCGGATCGTTGAGGGATTCGCTGGGTATCAATGTGGCTGGCGACAACTCTGAGTTGGCTTTGATCTGCGATGTGATCGTTCTGGCTGTTAAGCCGAGGTATGTCGAGGATGCGTTGGCGCAGTTGGGGTTACGACTGCCGGTTGGGGATTATTCCGGTAAGGCGGTGTTGTCCGTCGTGACGGGCTTGACCACGGCTGCGCTGAAGGAACGTCTGCACGGCGCGGAGGTTGCGCGCGTCATGCCTAATACGCCTGCGTTGGTGGGCGAGGGCGTGTTTGCGGTGAGCAGACAGCATACGTTTAGCGAAGAGTTGATGGAGTGGGCAACGGGGTTATTGGAGCGATGCGGGCGCGTGTTCTTCGTTGACGAAGGGGATATGGAGGCCGTGACCGGGCTTAGCGGCAGCGGACCCGCGTATGGGTTCGTGTTCATCGAGGCGATGGCGGACGCGGGTGTGAGGCTGGGTCTGTCGAGGGCAACGGCTTATCGAATGGCGGCGCAGACGCTGGCGGGAGCGGGGAGGATGGCGCTGGAGTCCGGTCAAATACCGGCGGCGATGAAGGACGCGGTCTGTTCGCCGGGCGGGACGACGATAGAGGGAGTGTGCGCGCTGGAGCGGGGCGGGTTCCGCGCGTCGGTGATAGACGCGGTGTGCGCGTCGGCGGCGAAGGCGGCGGTTCTGCGCGGATGAGGGTGATCGCGTACACGGACGGCGCGTGCTCCGGCAACCCCGGCCCGGGCGGCTGGGGCGCGGTGCTGTTATACGGTGATAAGCGCAAGGAACTGAATGGTTATGAACCAAGTACGACCAACAACCGCATGGAGATTCAAGCCGCGATAGAGGCGCTGTCCGCGCTGCAGCGTCCGTGCGAGGTTGAGTTGTACAGCGATTCGGCGTATGTGGTGCGCGCGTTCACGCAAAAATGGCTGGATCAATGGCAGCGCAACGGTTGGAAAACCTCGACGAAGCAGCCCGTGCTCAATCAAGATCTATGGCTTGAGCTGTTGCGGCTGTGCGATACGCATACTGTGTCGTTCAGGAAGGTTAAAGGGCATGCGGATAATAAGGAAAACAACCGCTGCGATGAGCTTGCGCGGGAGGCTATACAGCGGAATAGGGGATGTTGATCTATTCGCGAAAGAATACTTTTACGAAGCGTTGACTCGCTTTTGGAGGGTGGATGCAGAAGCTGAACAATTCGCGCGGCTCGCACGCCGAGGCCGCCGCAAACAGAGACGCGGATCAACTGGATCGGATGCTTGGCGAATTGCCGCCATGCTGCGGCGAGTATCTCAAGGCCGCTGCGGACACGGTAACGCTGCGCACAAGACTGGCTTACGCCTACGATCTGCGGGTGTTTTTTAGGTATTTATCAGAGAATAACGATGGCTTTCGCGGTCAGGATGTGAGATGCGTGAAGGCTGAGCAGCTGGATTCGATCACAACCCACGATTTTGAGTTGTATCAGCAGTATTTGACGCGGTATAAGGCTCCCCCAGCAGCCAGTCAAGGCGCGTCTGGTTCAGGCGTAAAAAGCGGGTATGAGGCATTGACCGAGCACAGGGCGTATAGAGATAACTCCGCGCCGGGTAAGATGCGGAAGATGTCGACGTTGAGGTCGTTCATACAATATTTATTTACACATAGATATGTGTCTGCGAACCGGGTGTCGCTGGTAACATTACCAAAACTTCGCGAAAAGCCTATTGTGCATCTGGAGCCGGATGAGGCTGCAAGGTTGTTAGATTTGACCGAGACCGGGGAGGCGTTGACCGCGCACCAGCAAGCGTATCATCAAGCGCTAGGTAAGCGGGATGTGGCGATGTTAACGCTAATGCTAGGCACAGGGATAAGGGTAAGCGAGTGCGTAGGCTTGAATTTGGGTGATGTTAATTTCGAGGAGAATGCGTTTAGGGTAACAAGAAAAGGTGGGGATCAAGCGATATTGTACTATTCGGAAGAGGTGGCAGGGGCGTTGAAGGCATATATAAAGGAGCGCGAGCAGATCGCGACTCTGCCCGGGCACGAGGACGCGCTGTTCCTGTCATTGCAAAAACGCAGGATCACCGCGCGAGCAGTGGAGAATTTGGTTAGTAAGTACGCAAAGACCGCCGCGCCGCTTAAAAGAATTACGCCGCATAAGCTGCGCAGTACGTATGGAACGACGTTGTATAAGGAAAGCGGGGATATCTACCTAGTCGCGGACGTGCTGGGCCACGCGGACGTGAACACAACACGCAAGCACTACGCCGCTATGAACGACGAACAACGACGTAAAGCATCGACGATGGTGAAACTCCGGGACGATTAACACATCGAAGATAACCAGCATTCCCCCACCTCCGTTAACTTTGCGTAAAACCAGCGTAAGCCGCGCAAGCGGCGATTGAGTGGTTAAGTTGGATAACTTAAAGGTCGAAGGCAAAAGAATTAGAGCGGCACATGGGTCCAGCGGCACGCTGGTCAGGGGGTCAAGGGGGGCTGAAGCCCCCCTGCGGGGTCTGGGGCAGCGCCCCAGCGTCACCCAAACCCCGTTAACTCCGCGTAAAGCCGCGCAAGCGGCGGAAGGTTGCGTTCTTCTGCCGCTTGCGCGGCTTACGCTGGGTTTACGTGGGTTTACGTGGGGTTGGGTACGGGGGGGGGGGGGGGGCGGCCCCCCCCCCCCCCGGGGCGGGCCCCCCCCCCCCCCCACCCCCCCCCCCCCCCCCCCCCGCGCCCGCCCCCGCGGCGTAGACTCTTATTTGACCGCCCCTGTGGTCTAGTGGTCAGAGTTCCTGGCTGCAGACTCTGAGGTCCCGGCGTTACCAGATTTTCTTAGTAGCAGTAAATCTGGAACAGGGTCCACTCAG
>JAIRSO010000034.1 GCA_031255415.1 Oscillospiraceae bacterium | reverse complement strand
GAACAGCGTTATATCCTTACCGGAAGCCTTCGCCCCTTCGATGAACGCGTCCACAAGCGTATCGGTATTGCCGCCTTTTCTAGGGGATCCCGACAAAATAACTATATTCTTAGCCATATCCCTTCCTCCATTGCTAGATGGACGATCATATGCGACGCGCGTCCAGTTGATTCTACCATACTGTTTCTCTCCATTCAACCGCATCGCGGCATGCTCAAGAGCGCGGACGCGGCGTAAGTTTCGCGATGTAATATAAAGAAGGTCGCCCGCTGGGAACGCGGCTCCTCCCCCCCTTGCAATCCCTCTCCCCCAATGCTACACTACCTGCGGTTGCGATAAATCAAACGGGAAAGAGTGATGGAACATGGCGACCGGCTCGCGGCCTTTTGAGCTGCGCGACAACGACGCGGACATACTCGCCCACCTGGGCGATGATTACGAGCGCTACGAGGGCGCGGTAATCCAGCCCATATTCATGAATTCTCTGCACGTCACGCCAAAGGATCAGATGGACTCGAGCGTTCCGCGCCGCTTCGCTTACGGGCGCGTGAGCAACCCTACGGTGGATCTGTTCGAGCGTAAGATCGCGGCGCTGGAGCGCGGCGATAAAGCGCTGGCGTTCGCGTCGGGGATGGCGGCTATATCGTCGGCTATGCTCGCTTGCGTGAAGGCCGGGGATCACATCGTCTGCGTGGAGAACGCGTATGGCCCGACGCGGGTGTTCATCGACGAGTTCCTGGTCGGGAAATTCGGATGTGAGGCCACTTATGTCGACGGCCGCGAATTGTCGGATTTTATCGATAATGTAAAGCCTAGCACGTCGCTCATATACCTGGAGTCGCCCGTGTCGATGCTGTTCAAGCTGCAGGATCTGCGCGCCGTCGCGGATTTCGCCAGACCGCGCGGTATACGTACGATAGTGGACAACTCGTGGGCGACCCCTCTATACCAGAAACCGCTGGCTATGGGCATTGACCTGAGCGTCCACACGGTATCGAAATACATCGCAGGACACAGCGACGTTATCGCGGGCGTGTGCGTAGGCGGCGAGTCGATCATGAAAGACGTGCACCGCGTGCGCGAGTTTTACGGCGGCATACTCCAGCCCATGGAGGCTTGGCTGTGCATACGCGGACTGCGCTCGCTGGGCGTTCGGCTGAAGGCGCACGAGTCCGCCGCGCTGGAGATCGCCAAACGGCTGGAACAGCATCCCGCCGTGAAGACAGTCAACCACCCCGGCCTGGATTCGTTCCCGCAGCGCGAGCTTGCCAGGCGGCAGATGACCGGCACGACCAGCCCGCTGAGCTTCGAGCTGAACTGCGCCAACGCGGACGCGCGCGGGTTCGTCAAGCGTCTGGAGTGGTTTAACGTCGGGCCTAGCTGGGGCGGGTTCGAGTCGATGGCGGTGGTATCCGGCGGCGAGGATTCGCTGGTAAGGATACACGTCGGGCTGGAGGATATAGAAACGCTGTGGGACGATCTGAAAAGGAGCCTTGATCAAATATGAAGATAGTACAATCCGCGTTCGCCCCCGGGGCGAAGACGCTCAAGGGCGCGCTTCACGTCCACACCACCCGCTCCGACGGCGCGGACAGCCCCGAGTCCGTGCTGCGGCTGTACGCGTCGAAGGGTTACGACTTCGTAGCGTTGACGGATCATAACGTTTACAATACCAAAAACTTCGCGCCGGACACCAACCTGCTGATCATACCCGGCGTGGAGCGTGATTTCGATATGCCCGATTCGAAAAACTCGCTCGTGCATACGTTCCACACCGTCGCGCTGGGACGCTCGCCGGAGCGCGGCAATCGGTACGTCCACGATCAGCGATTCAGTTTCAAGGGCACGGTCGCGGATCAGCGCGCGGTTCAGCCCCTGCTCGACGAGATCCACGGCGCGGGCAACGTTACATTCCTGTGCCACCCCGAGTGGAGCGGCACGCCGGCGCGCGAGTTCGACCAGATGCAGGGGCACTTCGGCATGGAGATATGGAACAGCGGCTGCGCGCTTGATAACGATCAGGACACGAACGCCGCTTACTGGGACGAGATACTGGGTCTTGGCAAGGGATGGCACGGCATAGCGGTAGACGACGGGCACACGATGCGCCAGCACGCGCTGGGCTGGGTGGCGGTCAACGCGGATAAGACCATAGACGCGGTGATAGACGCTTTGGTATCGGGCGCGTTTTACTCGTCGTGCGGGCCGGAGATATACGGCTTCTATGTGGATGACGGCAAGGCGGTCGTCGAGTGTTCGCCGTGTTTATTCGCGGGGTTCGCGTTCGCGCGCAAGCCGTCCTCGCTTACCTGGGATCGAGAGAACGCGGGCGTTACCCGCGCGGAGTTCGCGATCCCCGAAGGGCTCCCGTATCTGCGCGCGATAGTCAAGGACGCGCAAGGCCGGCGCGCCTGGACCAACCCTATCCGCCTATAAGCACGCGGCGCGGCGGGCGGCTGAAGCCAGCCGTCCGCCAGGAGGATGATTACGATGAGCGACTCATTGACGGCGGCGCGCGAGGTCTGCGACACGATGATCCGCCGCTTCGCGCCGGAGAGTCTCCCTCCGGCGAAGCATTTCCATTATCATCAAGGCGTGTTCCTGTCGGGGATGTTCAAGACGTATCTATTGACGCTCGACGAGCGTTATTATGATTACATCAAGTCCTGGATCGACTCGATGATCGATCCGTATGGCAACATCACGCAGTTCAATCCAGGCCAACTGGACGATCTGCAGCCGGGGATCCTATTGTTCCCGCTGTATGAACGCGAGCGCGACGAGCGCTACAGGATCGCGATGGATACGATCGCGTACTACATCCGGCATTTCGCGAAGAATCCAGACGACGGGTTCTGGCATAAGGCTTGGTACCGCAACCAGATGTGGCTGGATGGGCTGTACATGGGCGGCGTGTTCTCGGCGATGTACGCGCGGACGTTCGGCGCGAACGATTTGCTGGATCTGGCGGTGTTCCAGGCGCGGGAGATGGAGCGCCGCACGCGCGACGAGTCTACGGGGTTATGGTATCACGCATATGATTACGACAAGCGGCAGCCTTGGGCGGATCGCGAGACAGGCCGTTCGCCGGAGTTCTGGGGGCGGGCGATGGGATGGGTTACGGTCGCGCTTCTTGATGAAATGGAGTGCGCGCCGGATGGTCATCCGGGCATGGAATCGCTGCGCCGCATAGCCGTGGACTTATTGCGGGGGATCGCGAGGTATCAGGATCGGGAATCGGGGTTATGGTATCAGGTGGTGGACAAGGGCGGCGAGCCGGGCAACTGGCTGGAGTCGTCCTGCACGTGTTTATTTGCCGCGTCGTTATTTCGCGCGGTGAAGATGGGATTGCTGGACGACGGTTATCTAGGTCAAGCGCGCGCGGCGTGCGAAGGCGTAACCGCGAGACTGTACTATGATGATAACGGTTTGGTAATCGATAACATCTGCGTGGGTACGGGTGTAGGCGATTATAACCATTATGTCAATAGACCAACCAGCAGGAACGATCTGCACGGAGTGGGCGCGTTCCTGCTGATGTGCGCGGCGGCATATTGATCTGCGGGTGGAGGTACGGTTCCGATGGTTGGGTGCGGATACTCTTGTAGGAATATCCAATCTGGTTAAGAACGGCTGCTCTGGTTAGGAACGCCCGCTCTGTTTAATCCCTTCTCTCCGGGACTTCGAGGAGAAACACCCTCTTTGTCGCTGTGGGACATCCACAGGAGTGCGCCCCTTCCCAGAGAAGGCAGCCCCAACCAAAAAGCCCCGCCCTTACCCCCTATACCCTCTATACGCCTTCGGCCCAACCGTATAAACCCTCCCGCCGCGGCAGTCTTTCAGGTACTCCAGCGCGCGAAGCTGCCCCGACCATTCCAGATCGTTATAATACACGGGATCGTGATACCCCTCTATGTCGGCGAACCCCTCGTAACCATTCTGCATCAGGATGGTGAACACATCGTTCCAGTTGGTGTCGCCGAATCCGGGCGTGCGGTTCCATATGAACGGATGCGGACTGTCCAAACCATGCTCGCGCAGTACGTCCCAGGCGACCGTCGCGTCCTTGCAATGAACGTGATACACCCGCTTCGCGTACCTGCGCAGCTGCGGGATCGGATCCATCAGCTGCTCATATGCGTGGCATGGCTCCCACTCGAGCCCCAGCGCGCCGCAATCCACCTCGTCGAACAATAGATCCCACGCGTCCGGGCAGTACGCGAGATTCATGCCGCCGCCTCCGCGCCATGTCGCGCCCATCGCGCAGCCTTCCAGCGCAAGCTTAACGCCGTTATCCTCCGCGCGCCTTGCCAGCGGCCTTATCAGGATAGAGCACTCGTCCATCATATCGGGCACGCTCGCGCCGGGCAGACTGCCCGCGAACATCGCCACTACCCCAACGCCGGCCTTCGGAGCGGAGTCTATCAGCGATTCCAGATTCCGCCTCACCTGCGGATCGGTCAGCGTGTTCCCGTAGCACGCGAGCGCGGAGATCGGACGGCCTTGGAACGCGTCCAGCGCGCGCGGCAGTTCGTCCAGCAACCCGCCGATAGGCCTGTCGGGCGGATAGTTCAGCTCGTAGCACTCAAAGCCCATCGCGTTCAGATCGGGAGCCATCGCCGCCGCGTGCTCGGCTGGTATCAGCGTGCCGATTCTAATCGGAAACATATTTACCCCCTTATCATACCATTATAATAAAACGGCGTATTATACTCCGCCCCGTCCATATCCCCCGCCTCAGCGGCGCGGGAATCCATCGCGAGTACGGGAAAATCCGAACGCCGCGGAGTATACGGTCAGCCAAACAATCTATCACCGCGCCTTCGCGGATCGACTCCGGCTCGGCGGGACGCCATGCCCGCCGCTTATCATAGGATCAGCCGGAGCCTTAACCCGCGGGCTGACTATGCGCATGATGTTTGAGAGGATGCGGGCAATGGCGCGACACGCCTATATGATATTGGCCCACGCTAACTTCAGCCAGCTGCGTCTGCTGCTGTTGTTGCTTGATCACCCGGATAACGATATATACGTCCATGTCGATACCGAATCGCGATGCGGCAGTCTGGACGGACTAGCCGCGTGCTGCCGGCGCAGCCGGGTATTGGTATCCCAGAAGATACGCGTCAAGTGGGGCGAATACTCGATAGTGCAGGCGGAATTGCTGCTCCTAAGCCAAGCGGCGCAGGAGCGGCACGACTACTACCACCTTCTATCCGGCATGGATATGCCGCTGAAAACCCAGGACGAGATCCACCAATTCTTTGACGAGCACGCGGGGATAGAGTTTGTCGCCGGCACGGAGTACAGCGAACCCGGGGTCACGCTGGCGAGGCTAAAAAAACGATTATACAACTCGCCGCTGCGGGGCGGAGCCATCTATAAGGGCAGCCAATGGTTCAGCATAACCCACGCGTTCGCGCGGCATCTGCTGGGCATGGAGAACATGATCCGCCGCCTGTTCGAGGGCACGCACACGCCCGACGAGAAATTCGTCCAAACGATGCTGCTGAACTCGCGTTCCAGTTACCGCTGGTCGGGAGCGATAGACGAGGACTTCCCATCCCTTAATATGCGGGAGATAGAATGGAACTACTCGGGCTGCAGAGCCTGCGCGCACCCCAAGACGTTCACGATCGCGGACGAAAGGCGGCTTCTCGCGTCGAGATGCCTGTTCGCGCGTAAGTTCGACCAGCGCCGTGACTCGAGGATAATCGCCGCGCTGGCGCGCCATATCGCCGGAGCGTCGGCGTCTCCCCTCAACGCCGGGGACGAGCAGCCTTCCCCCGGCCAAAACGGCCCGTCCGGCATAGAGGTAGAACCCGTCATACTATCCGTCCAGAACAGCGCGCGCCAACGCTGTCCGTGCTATCCGGTGCGCCAGTCCCTAAGCAAGCGCAATATCGAGAGGGTTGAAAGGCACGTCCGGGTCTGGCGGACGTACAGCCCAGGCCGCCGCCGCAGTCCATTCGCAACCGATAACCCAGCCAGGCAATCCGATCCGATCGAGCAGCCCGGCGCGTCGGAGGTCTCCATCCAAGACGAATCGCCGCCGACGGTCGAATTCTTCGTCCAACCCGATCAGCCCGGCGATACCATCAACAAGGCTAGCGGCGGCAGTACGCGTCGTAAACGGCGTCAGCTAGTTCCTCGACCGTTAAAACATCGCGAGCCTCCAACGCGCCGCTTTCCGCTAAAAGCGCGGCAACCTTCGCCGCCTGCGGCGCGGCGAGGCCGAGGCCGCTGAGCTTTTCGGTTTGAGAAAAAACCTCGCGCGGTGTTCCGCGCATAATGGCTTCGCCGTCCGATATCACCACGACCTCGTCGGCGGCGATAGCCTCTTCCATCGAGTGCGTGATCCAGACGACCGTCATGCCGTGATCGCGGATCAGCGCGCGGACGGTGTCCATCACCTCGCGCCGACCGTCGGGATCGAGCATCGCCGTCGCCTCGTCCAGCGCCAATAGTTTCGGACGCATCGCCAGCGCGCCCGCTATAGCCACGCGCTGTTTCTGCCCGCCAGACAGCATATGCGGCGCTTTCCTGGCGTACTCGCGCATGTTCACCGCGTCCAACGCTCCGTCAACGCGCGCGCGCAGCTCCGGCTGCGGCACGCCCAGATTCTCCGGCCCGAACGCCACGTCCTCCTCGACGACCGTCGCTACGATCTGGTTGTCGGGGTTTTGGAAGACCAGCCCCACCGCCTGGCGTATAGCCATCGTGTTAGCGGGATCGCGGGTATCCATGCCCATCACGCGCGCGGAGCCGCCGGACGGGGTTATCAACACGTTCAACTGTTTCGCGAACGTGGACTTGCCCGATCCGTTGCGCCCCAGTATCGCCACAAATGTTCCCTCGCGCACGGTCAGCGTTACGCCGCGCAGCGCGGACTCGCCCGTTCCGGCGTAAGTATATTCCAGATCCCTCGCCTCGACCAGCTCGCTCATCAGCCGCCTACCGCCGCCCTGAACTCCTCGAAGAACCTCGGGCACGACCACGCGCCGCACGCCTCGACCACGTCGCCGGATACGTTCAGCTGCAGCGCCAGCCCGTTGGTCAAATAAACCGTCAGCGCCTGTTCGCCGGAGGGGACGGCCTCGCCGGACCATTCCCGCGCGTCGGACAGCAGTATGGATATCAGCGCGTTGGCCTTCTCGCCGTCGGTGACGATGCCCACGCCCGATAACTCCAGCGCGCGCGCCTTGCCCTCTACGGACAGCGTGTCTTTAAACCTCTCGTCGCTGCCCACCAGCGACTTAGCGGCGTACCCTACGCGCTGGAACAGCCGCATCTGCCCACCCGACCGCGCCGCGATCATGGTTCGCGTGGAATAATCGCGCACGGAGTATATCGGTTCGCCCTCGCGCACCACGTTGGACAGCACGCCGATCCTGTCCGCCAGCGATATATCGGACGTTAACGGCTGCATATCGCCGATCTTCGCCTCGAGCATATCCTGCGGCAGAGCCAGCGGCGCCGAGAGCATCTGGTAATACCTGCCGTTCACGCTGACCAGCGCGGGCTCGCCGCCCTCCGCGCTCACGAACAGCGATCGGTAATCGGGCACCCCGCTGGACAGTTTCAGCGCGCCCGTCATCAAATCGCCCGACCGGAACGATTGCGTCATCGGCACGTTCTCGCTCAGCTGCGCGGGGGCTATGGACGGATCGAACATATCCGCGCCGTAGAAGCGCAGTCCAATCCCTATGACCAGTGTCAGCGCGAGCGCCGCGCCCAGCGCGGGAGCCAAGCGCCGCGAGGCCGCGCTCCAAGACGGCGATACCCTCGCTCTGGCGGGCCTGGGCGTTCTGCGTCCGAATCGATTAGCGTGGGTCAGGATGCGATGGCGCAGCGCGCCGTCGGCTCTTACCGCGCCCAGCATCTGCTCGGCGGATTCCGGCACCCTTTCCATCAGCGAAGCGTTGAACAGCGCCCGCGCGCGGATGCGCGTTCCCGCGTTAAGGCCGCTTAACATCTCGTCGGCTACGGACCGCAGATCATCCGCCGTAATCCGGGCGTGGCCGGACTGGATAATCATTGGGCGTCACCTCCTCCGGCGAGGGTTGTTCCCCGCCGCTATGAATTGACGGGACTAAGCCCCGTTACCCCTCAGCATAGCCTCCAGCTTTTTTCGCGCGCGCGAGAGCCGGCTGGATATAGTGCCCTCTGGCAGGTCGAGCATCATCGCGATCTCCGATATGCCAAAACCCTGGTAATAATGCAGCAGGATCACTTCTTTGAACGCGGCGGGCAGCCTGCCCACGGCCTCCATCAGATCCGTTTTCTCCGTGCGGAACTCGATGTCGTCCGGCGCTGGTATGCAGTCGAACGGCGAGCCTAACACGACGCGTTTCACCCAAGCGGCGCGCCACAGGTCGCGGCAGCGGTTGAGCGCGACTTTGAGCAGCCATGCCTTCTCGTGTCCGGGCTGGATGTCCGGGGTGCGGGTGAGCAGCCGCACGAAAACATCCTGGCAAACGTCCTCCGCCTTTTGGCGGTCGCCCAGATAGAAGTAGGATACGCGCAGCACGTCGTCGGCGTACTGGCTGTACAACCGTTCAAACAGCTCGCTGGGATCGGAAGCATTCGCCATTGCGCCGCCACACCGCCCGTCTTCTGGTATATTAACGATCCTTGACCGGAAAAACCTGCATTATTCAGTAAAAATTGTTGTGGCGGCGTTCGTGCGCGCGCGAGGCCGACAACTATTTATACAACCAGTATTCCCCGCCATGATATGGACGAAACTAGACGGCGAGTTCTTCCCCGCCTGGCAAAATTAGGCGCGGAGCCGTCCGGCGCACGTCCGCGGCGCGTCCGCATACCATATTACAATAGGGGGGAAACGTACATATGTCAATGCCTCGGTTATATATAAAGGGTCACAACAGTTTGAGGCAAGCCTTGGCGAACATCGCGCTGTCCGTGTCGATGGAGGACGCGGCTATGACCAATCTGCTCGAAGGCGAGCGCGGCAAACTGGCTCTATTAGGGCGCGCGGACAGTCCGCTCGTCCAAAACACGATAAACGGGGATCAGCCCAGCCTCGACATACTCGGCGCGGCTGCGATAAACGCGGGCGCGGCGCGGCTGATCGCGGGGCTGAACCGCTTCCACCGCATGCTTATGATGAAATATACGTTAACCTATGTCGCGTATACGGGCAAGCCTCTGTACTGCGGGCAGCCGGTATGCCCGGAGCCGGACTGCGAGTGCCCGTGCGACTGCCAGATCGATCCGGAGCCGGATTGCCCGTGCGGCGAGCCTAAGGACGACGGATGCAGCCCATGTGATGATATCAAGGAGGATGAGCCGTGTCTATGCCCCGAACAGCCCTGCCAGCGGGCGTAGTATCCGGAGTCGACGAATTGACGCTGATTCCGTCTTTCATACAATTATCTAACCAATTGCTGGCGCGGGAGGACGCGCTGAACGGCTTGCTCGAGGCGGAGCGGGATAAACTGGAGCTTGCTTCGCCAGGGCCGTCCGGATCGACCGGGCCGATGTATTACCCGGACTCTCAAGGAAGGACTCCATCGTTCGACGATCTGCTGGCTCTGACGGAGTCCGCCGGGGATATGGTCAACGCGCTGGCGGATATGGCTTGCGCGCAATCGTGCAGGTTTTGGTGGACCGCGTGCCTGGAGAAAGAGATGTTTGGGTGAGGGGGAACGTTCGCCGCTAAATAATCCCCCGCCCGGCAGGATACCGCCGACGGCTGTCGAATGCCCATATGAACCCATCGGTAAAGGAGAGCCGTCATGAACTACGATCCGTTGTATAACCCGTACCCCTCGCGCCGCGCTCCGATATACGCGCATAAGGGTATGGTATGCTCATCGTCGCCGCAGGCTTCGGCGGCGGGCATAGACGCTATTCGCCAAGGCGGCAACGCTATGGACGCGGCGGTCGCGGCAGCCGCCGCTATGACCGTCGTCGAACCGACCGCCAACGGTATCGGCTCGGACGCGTTCGCGCTGATATGGAGCGGGAAGGATCGCCGTCTGTATGGACTAAACGCCAGCGGGTGGTCCCCCCGCGCGCTTACGATAGAGAAAGCTGCGGCTGCGGCTGGCGGTTCGTCTATGCCCTCGAACGGCTGGCTGCCCACCATGACCCCCGGTGCGCCGAAAGCCTGGGCGGCTATCAGCGAACGATTCGGTAGGCTGCCGTTGATCGACTCGCTCGCGCCGGCTATCGAGTACGCGAGAGGCGGATACCCGGCGACGGCTGGACTCGCCCGCGCGTGGTCTGGCGCGGCGAAACGATACGCGCGGATACTCAACGGGCCGGAGTTCCGCGAATGGTTCCGCGTCTTCGCTCCGGATGGGAAAGGCCCCGCGCCAGGCCAGATGATCCGCCTGCCCGACCACGCGCGCACTCTGGAGATGATAGGCGAGTCGAACGCGCGCGCGTTCTACGACGGCGAGCTTACCGACGCGATACTCAAGGACAGCGCTGAATTCGGCGGGCTGTATGAGCGCGCGGACTTTTCGGAGTACGAGGCGCGGTGGGTGGAACCCGCGCGGCTCAACTATCGAGGATACGAGGTGTGCGAGATACCGCCGAACGGGCAGGGCATTATCGCGCTGATGGCGCTGAATATAATGAAGGAGTTTACATTCGCGCGGCGCGAGAGCGCGGACTCGTTCCACCTGCAGTGGGAATCGATGAAGACGGCTTTCGCGGACGGTTTGGCGAGTATTACCGATCCCTCGTGCATGCGGGTCGATTACCGGCAATACCTTGATCCGTCGTATGGATCGTCTCGCGCCGGAGAGATCGGCTATGCCGCGATGAACCGCCAGCCTATACAGCTTCCCGTGAGCGGGACGGTATACTTCTGCACGGCGGACGGCGATGGGAATATGGTTTCGTTCATACAGAGCAATTATCAGGGGTTTGGATCGGGCGTCGTAGTGAGGGGCACGGGGATCAGTATGCAGAATCGCGGGCACGACTTCTCGCTCGACCCGTCGCGTCCGAACCGCGTCGGACCGCGCAAGAAGACGTATCATACTATCATACCGGGATTCATTATGAAGGACGGTGAACCGGTCGGGCCGTTTGGCGTGATGGGCGGATACATGCAGCCGCAGGGGCACGTGCAGGTTGCCTCGAACCTGATCGACTATGGAATGAACCCGCAGCAGTCGCTGGACGCTCCGCGCTGGCAATGGACAAGGGATGGACGGATGCTGATTGAACAATCGTTCTCCAACGATATAGCCAGGCAGCTAGCGGAGCGCGGGCACCGCGTGGAGGTATCGCTCTACGGCGGCGACTTCGGACGCGGACAGATCATACTGCGCGCGCCCGACGGAACCCTTGTAGGCGGGACTGAACCGCGCTGCGACGGGAACATCGCCTGTATCTGACGAAAGGGGGGTACTGACGAAGGGGGGGTTACTGACGAGGGGGGGGTTACTGACGAAGGGGGGGTTACTGACGAAGGGGGTTACTGCCCGGCGCTCTCGCTCATGCCGTCGAGGATCGCGCTCATGCCGCTGATCATCTCGTCGTCCTTGAGCCGGAACTTGAACTCCACGCGCCGCGACGCTTCCTCGTTCTCCGTGCCGTTGGCGTTATATATCGGTTCGCTGAACGAGCGTCCATTCGCGGTTAGTTTATCGCGCAGGGCTTGTTTCTCGCCGGACGTAAGCCCGGTCATCTGGCTGCTTAGGCAGTATATCACGACGCTGTACGCGCGCTGTTGGGACAGGTTCAGGTTGAACTCGTACGATCCCTTGCGATCCGTGTGCCCCTCGATGATCAATTCGGATACGTACTGGCTGTTCTCGCCGTCCAGCAGCGTGCGCACATACGCGGGTATAACCTTGTTGAGCAAGGCCTTGCCCTCCGCGCTGATCTCCGACGAGTTGTAGCCGAATATGATGGAGTTGCTAAGCGTAATCGCGCCTGTGTTCTGATCGACCGCGACGTTCGCGCCGGCTCTTGACAGCGCGTCGCCTAGCTGCGCGATGATAGCCGCGCGCACGCCGATCATCTGATCGATGAGCATCTGCTGCTGGCCTATCTGCTGGGTCTGCGTTTCCAGCAACTGGCGCAACCGATCCACATCCAGTTGCTGAAGCGCGAGAGCGAGATCCTGCTCGCTGAGCCTCGACGCGGTTTGATCCAGCTCGTTCTGCTTATCGGCTAGCTGCGCGCGCGTCTTATCGGCCTCCTGTATCGCCAGCGCGACCAAGGCTTTCTGTTCCTCTATATCCAACTGCTGGCTCGCCAGTTTCGCAAGCGATTCCTCCAGCTTCAGGTTCTTATCGTCTAGCTCGATCTGCTGGTTGGTGAGCGCGGAGTTAGCCAGCGCTAGCTCCTCCGCCTTCTGCGCCAGCAGGGACTCGGTCTGCTCCAGCAAGGATTCCTGTTCTCGAAGCTGGGATTCCTTTGCCGCGACCTCGTTCTCGCGCGCCTGTTGAGCCTGCATGTACTGGTTAACATAGAAGAATAACAGCAACGACAGCATCAGCAGCAACGCCGCCATTACGTCGGAGTAGCTCATCCAGTAACTAGCGTTCTCGCGTCGGACTAGGGACCTGCGGCGTTTTACCTGCATGCTTTACCGCCTCCCCCGGTCAAACCGCGCCGCGCTCTTGCGGCAGTTTTTGAAGCTGGGCGTTGAGCGTCTCGATGGCGCGAGTCAGTCCGCGCATATCCTCGCGGGACTGCGCGTCGTCCAGCTGGTTCAGCGCGCTCCTGGCGGCTGGCGAGCGCATCATCGCGTCCAGAGCCAGCGTGATGCGTCCGGTCTGCTTCTGGATCGATTCGTCGAACAGCCCCAGCGCGCCGGCCAATCCCTCCTGTATGTTCTCGACAAACGATCCGTAAGAGCCTTGCAGCATATCCGCGCCTTCTTTCAGATCGTGGGCGATGGCGGTCAGAGCCTCGCGCTGGCTTTGGGTATGGCTGCCCAGCGTCTCCGCGAAGCCGCGCATCCATAGATTATAATCCAGCAAGTATTTCTCCAGCGCCTCCTGATGCTCCCGAAGCTGAACCAGATAGTCGGCCTGTTCCGAAGCGGCGTTATGCAGACGGCTTAACAGTTCGCCCGCGCCGCTGTTCTGTTCCTCAAGCGACTGGCTGCGCTCGGTCAACGCGCTCACGTATGAATCGAAGTGCGACAGCACCTGCCTGGCTACGCGCTGCATCGCGTCAGAGTCGTTCGTCTGCGCGCCGATGATCTGCGCGGACGCGCGCAGCTCGTCGCGAAGGGATTGCTGTTGGCGTATGGTCTGCTCCAGAGCCTCGCGCAGTCCGGCTACGCGCCCTTCCAGCGCCTGATCCATCGCCATAACGAACTGGTTGACGACGTGCCGCACGCCCTCTATCTGTTGGCGGGTGGTGCCCTCGAGGAAGCGATCCATCGACTGCGCGACGGGCTGGAGCGCGCGGTACACGGCCTTCTCGATCTCGCTGGAGAGGCTCGCGCCTATCTCGTCGCTGAACGCGCGCATGCTGACCAACTGTTCGCGCTGGAGCGCGACCATCTGGTTCGCCGCGTCGATGGGTCTGGGCGCGCCGTACCTGTAAAACTTATCGGCGAACAGCGTAAGCGCCGAGCGCGCCCTGCCCACGATCACCTTGAGCAGTATGTTGAACGACAGCGAACACACAAGGCCGACAATCGAGGTTTGGAACGCCAGCGCCAAGCCCGCGATCATCTGCGTTATCGTGCGTTCCATCTCGCTCATGTTGATGTTGCCAAGGCCTTGAGCCAGGCCGATGAACGTGCCCAGTATGCCCAGCGAGGTGAACAATCCCGGCGCGAGATCCGCAAGCGGCGCGTTGCCGGGGATGTTTATGATCGTGTCCTCGTTGATATAATCCTCGACGCCGCAGGGCTGTCCGTGCGCGTCCAGCGTCTCCGCGTTCTGCAGGTAATCGCGCCAGTCTCGCGAGAGCGCCTTGCCCAGGAAACCCGCGTCGCTCCAGACGGGGCGCGTCAATTTCATGCGGCTGCCGTCCGCCAGCAGCTGGCAGGCGTGGCGCAGAGCCGCGGTGTTGCGCAGCACCGGCAGGAAGCATTTCGCCACCGCGCTGACCATGATAGCCAGCATCGCGCCGTATACCAGCGCGTCCGGGATATGCCTAAGCGTCCATTGCAGGTATGGATTCATCTTTAATCACCGTCCGGATCAAACATCCTATTATTTCTTCACTCTATGAAAACGCGCGCGGGGCGCGGTTTCATGCATTGCGGGCAGCCACAATTTATAGGGCTTGTCGAACGGGCGCAAAAGCCGTATAATATTGTCAGACGAGCCATTGATATCCAGCGCGGAAGGGGGCGGGTCGATGCCCAGGAGCAAGGACGGGACGCCGGTGCGCGTCGCGCTCGACGGGGCGCAGACCGTCGGCGGACAGACGCATAACGTGCGTCTGCTCACGGAGGGACGGCTGTTCCGCAAGGGCGGCGGATTCACGCTGGTGTATTCGGAGATCGGCGTAGACCCTGGAGCCGGTTCGTTTACACTGCTCACGAAACTGACCTGCGGCGGACAACGCGTCTCTATGGAGCGTTCCGATCCCGATCGCGCCTCTATGATATTCGATAGGCAAGGCCCGTTCGCCTGCCAGGAAGGCGGGCAGGAGCGCGGCGGCGACGGGTTCCGGCTTATCGCGGACGACGTACGCTACAGCATAGCCGAAGGCGGCGGCGACGGCAGGATCAACCTGTCATTCTCCGTGATGGGCAGCAACGACGCTGGACGGTACAACATCGATATCCATTTCGAGAAACGCAAGCCGACCGCGCGCCGGCGCGGGGAGAAGAATCCCGCGGCTATGCAGGTATTGTTAGGCTGCGCGCAATGACGGCGGACGATCATCATACCATAGAGGTTGCCGGCGATCTTTGCCGGATAGTAAACGAGATCAGGCGCGGACTCGCTCCGGCGCGGACGCTGATTCATCGGGAGGACGCGCGGTTTCTGTATACCGATAGTCCCCCGAGCCGCGCGGGGCGGGAGTTATGCGCGCGGTTCGGTTTGGTTTTTGTCGAACCGGACGCGCTGGACTGGACGGATCGCGCGTGCGAAGAGTGGATATCGTTGACGGAGAGTTGGGCTCCGCCGGACGATCCGCCCGCGCTCGAGGCTGACGCGCTGTTCCTGCGGAACTGCGGCGGTATGGCGGTCTCGACGAACCCGATCGGAGATTATACTCCGCTAAAGCGCGCGCTGAAACTGCTGGCTATGCCCGAAGGCATGCGCGCGGAGCGTTTGCCCGGCGCTATCGCGCGGCTAAGGCAAGACTGCGCGGTATCGATGCGCGTTAGAGACGTTCGCGCCGCGAGAGCCGCCGCGATACTGCTGGAGCGCGGTCTTACGGAAACGTCGCTGCGATCCTCGTCCCGCCCTCGCCGCTGATTAATTCCAGCCTCGCGCCGTGGATCATCGCGGCGTGTTTTACTATCGCGAGACCCAGCCCGGTGCCGGGTATGGCGTTGCCCCGACCCTTGTCCACGCGGTAGAACCGTTCAAACACGCGTCCCTGTTCCGGTTTGGGAATGCCTATGCCCGTATCCTCGACCGCCAGTACCGCGCGGCCTCCCTCGCCAGACACGGTGATCTTCACGCTTCCACCGTCTATGTTGTACTTGACGGCGTTGTCCGCGAGGTTGCGTATCATCGCGTCCAGAGCGGACCGCGCGCCGCGTATCACGATAGGTTCGCCCTCGACGCTGATCGAAACGCCGCGCTCCGCCGCCATGCCCGCGAACCGTTCCGCCGCGCTTGCCGCCAGCGCCAGCAGATCCACGTCCTCGAGATCCAGCTCGCCGCCCTCGTCCAGTTTCGACAGGAATAATATATCGTCGATGAGCGCGTTCATGCGCCGCGCTTCCTTATACATCGCTTCGCCGAACCGCCGCGCGCCGCTGGGCTCGACCATGCCGTTCATCATCAGCTCGGCGCTGCCGGATAGTACGGTGAGCGGAGTCTTAAGCTCGTGCGATACGTTCGACGCGAATTCCCTGCGCAGACGCTCGCGCTCGAGGCGCTCGGTAGCGTCCATCAATATCAGCGTCACGCCGCGCTGAATATCGCCCTCGAACACCGGATGCGCGGACGCTAGCGTCCTGCGTCCCGCCGATTCCAGCACGGACTCCGCCGCCCGCCCCGATCGCGCGCTCTCGATAACCGCGCGTAATTCCTTCGCGCGGTTTACGCCGTATATATGATAACCCGCCGCGTCGGCTAGCCGCGAGTCCAACAGATTCAGCGCGCTGGGGTTATGCGAGAGCACCACGCCGCCCGCGTCCATCATGATGAAACCCTCGCTCATGTTCCTCGTGATCGCGGCGAAGTCCGCGCGCTGACGCTCCAGCGAGGCAAGCTGAGCGCCTATCTGCAGTTTCTGGCTGCGGATGCGGCTTAACAGCGGCGCGATCTCGTCATACGCGTCCTTATCGCCGCCGCCGTCCAGATCGAGGCGCGAAAGCGGTTCCACGATGCGCCGCGTCACCACAGACGATATCGCGCCAGCACATACCATCAGCGCCGCCAGCAGAGCCAGCACCAGCAGGGCGTATACCATAAACGATTGAAGAATGCCCAGCATCGGCGCGGCTACGCGCAGTACGGAGCCGTCGCTCTGCCTTGCCGCGCTGTAATATGTCCAGCCGGGGATGGTATCCGAGCGGCGTATGCTCTCGCCCGATCCGTTAGCCATCGCGCCCGATACCTCCGGCCTGTCCATATGATTCTCCGCGAACGCCGCGTCGCCCGCGCTGTCGTACAGCACCTCGCCGTCCGCGCCGATCCACGTGACCCGCCTCGTTTGCGAGGGTTTCATGTTCAGGCGATCCAGGTAATCGAATCCCGCGAGTTCTATGCCCGCGCCGATACTGCGCGCGTCGGACGCGGCTCCGGCCTTGATCGCGTCGAAGTAACTGCCGCACGCGAAAAACGCTGTAAGCGCGCAAGCCGCGAACGCGGCGGCAGCCGCCAGCACGAACGAGAGCCTGAATATGCGCTTTCTCATAACTATCCGGGTTTATTCGGCGCTGACGCGGTACCCGACTCCCCGAACCGTCTCGACCACGTTCTCGCATCCGGCCAGCTTCAAGCGCAGCGAACGGATATGAACGTCCACGGTGCGGCTCTCGCCGTCGTAGTCGTATCCCCAGACATGATCCATTATTTGATCGCGCGTGAGCGCCATGCCCTTGTTCTTCATCAGGTACGCCAGCGTCTCAAACTCCTTGTATGACAATGGCACCTGTTCTTCGTTGATCCACACCTTGTGCTGGCGCGCGCTGAGCTTGACCGGCCCTGCGCGGTACTCCCCCTCTTTCAGCGGCGCGGGAGGCGGGGTAGGGTTCGCCGCGGCCTCCGCGCGGCGGAGCAGGCTCTTTACTCGCGCGATCAGTTCCATCATGCCGAATGGTTTCGCCAGGTAATCGTCCGCGCCCAGGTCAAGCCCGCGCACTTTGTCGAATTCCGCGCCGGCGGCTGTCAGCATCATCACTGGCGTGCGCGCGGTCGCGGACGCGGCGCGCAGTTTTTTCAGTACGTTAAGGCCGCTGTCGTCCGGCAGCATGATATCCAGCAGTATCAAGTCGGGGGGCTGTTTGCGTATCGCGTCCCAGAAGTTGCGCGCGCTGTCAAAGCCCAGCGTCTCCAGCCCGGCCTGATCCAGCGCGTATACGACGATGTTGCGGATGCCCGCCTCGTCGTCCAGGAAGTATATCATAGCCGCACCTCGTGGCAGCAGGCCGCCGTCTCATCGCCACAGCGGCCAGATTAATATGTATCCGACGGCCGCCGCCGTCAGCGTGTACGGCACGCTCATCTTCATGAACGTTCCGGCGGATACCTCATATCCCTCCTTGCGCAGTATGCCCAGGCTCGCGATGTTCGCGCTAGCGCCGATGGGGGTCAGGTTGCCGCCCAGCGTCGCGCCGGAGAGCATGCCGAAGTAGAGAACGTAGGGTGGCACGCCCATATTCCGCGCGATGATCGCGACCACCGGGAGCATCGTCGCGGTATAAGGGATGTTGTCCACGAACGCAGATATGATAACCGAGAACCACACAAGGATCGTGTATATGACAAACAGGCTGCCGCCCGAAACCGCCGTGAACGCGTCCGCGATCCTCTCGACCGCGCCGGACTCGACCAGCCCGCCGATCACGATGAACAGGCTCGCCAGCAGCAGTAGCGTGAAGTAATCGATCTCCTTGAGGACGCGCTTCACGGACTCGAGGCCGTGGCCCGCCGCGAGGTTGCGTATCAATCCGGCAATGAAGAACGCGGCGCAGATCAATCCGTTGATGATATGCGGTTTGGTTATAACAACGCCGCCCGCGCTGAACGAGTCGGGCAGGAAGCTCACCAGGATTAAGCATACTATGGTGCCCAGCAGCAACGCGGATGGGAAGTAATCGTCCACGCGGGTTTTCTCGTTCAGCGAGACCTTTTGTTTATCGCCTCTGAACATCCATAGCAGTATCGCGGTCGCGGCGAGGAACGCGGCTTGCACGATCCAGAACATGCCCACGCCGAGCGTCGCTCGGCCTTCCGGTTTAAAGAAGAAGAAATCTAGGAAGTTCATGTTAGCCGCGCCGCCCAGCAGTATGGAGGTCGTGTCGCCGACCAGCGTAGCCGCGCCCTGCAGGTTTGACGCGATGGATATGGCGATGATTATCTTGACGGGGGAGACTTTGAGTTTCTTCGCGGCCGTGACAGCGACCGGAGCGACCATCAGCACCGTCGCGACATTATCCACGAACGCCGAGATCACGCCCGCGAACACGCTAAGCAGTATCGCGGCCCAGCGCAGGTCGGGCGATTTCTCGATGAGGAAATCCGCCATGCGCGCCGGCATCTTACTCTCGATGAACAGCGAGACCGTGCCCATCGTGCCCGCGATCATCAGTATCACGTTCCAGTCCACCGCGCCAAAGACCTTGCCGACGGGCAGTATTCCCATCAGGACGAATAAACACGCGCTGCCCAGCGCGATGTAAGCGCGTGCCGCGCCGAACGCCATCAGCCCCGCGTAAGTGGCTAGGAATAACGCTATAGCGGCGATAAGGATCCCGTTTGAGCCAAGCGCGGCTGCGATCTGAGGCATAAGCGCTCTCCTTGACAATATATTGAACCCGTGCGGATACGCGCGCCAGCAAAAGCACACATTCGCCCGCCCGCCGCATAATAGCACGCGGGAACGGGATTGTCAAGGAAGCGGGGGTAGGGGCGGCAATAGTACCACCATGCTGATTTTACTATACAACGACGCTCTATACAATATTACATACGTCGACGGGCACTAATATATAAGGACTATTTTTATAGCGCGTCTTAGCGGGCAAGTAAAACTATTTGTTGCTTTCTTTTGCAAATCCATAATACGAACCAAATCCAAGCATAAAAATCGCGTGCATAAAGGAACTGTTATCACTCTCGGCGACTGCATGCAATTCCTCGATAACGGTATCTTTTGGAACGCCAATCACATCTGAACTATTAACCGCATCTTCAATGGCAGAAGGCAGTGCCATGCATATCTTATAGAATGCATCGGATTGCCCCGTTACAATACTATAGAACTCGTCTATACTCACGAGGCGGATGCGGCGATGCTTTCTACGAACGCCGTCTACGCTCACTGACCATGTAATATTCTGCGACCGCTTGGCAATAGCTTCAACAAGGAAGCACGCGCAGTCATCATCCGACAATATCTGATCTTGCATCCTAATATAAGTTTTACCACTAGACGCACTATTCATCGTATTATGTTTGTTCTTCATCTCAACAAACACAGTCTTTACTCTATCGCCATCAGGCAGTGATATAGACTCTTTTGGGGAAAATATTACGTCCCAACCAGTCTGTGGGACGGTGCAACCGTTGATATATTGAAATATACGTTGATGAAAGTAACCAATGTCATTGTTATTTGACTTATCCCGTTGCCGAGAAATCTCATTCTTGACCACCGCTTCCCAAGTACATTTATATACTTCTTTATCAAAAATACATTTTATAGGATCAACAATATTGCTATTAAACCGTTTCAAATCATAAGAGGTAAGCTTCGCCACATACTGCTGTATGGAGAGTTGAACATGCTTGCGAAAATCGCTTTCAGAAATAAAATCTAGATCCCACATTTATACCGCTCCAGTCCTTTATGAATTTCCTTTGCGACTTCGTATGCAAAGTTTACAGGAACAGCATTGCCAACCTGTTTATACTGGCTGGCTACACTTCCCCTGAACACCCATTCATCAGGAAAGCACTGTATGCGAGCGTTTTCCCTAACATTGAACGGGCGCGGCTCAATGGGGTGACACCTGTCGGTCTGTTTCTGTGACGGTGAAGTCAAGACAGCAAGCGACGGTTCGTCAAGACTAAGACGGCGCAGTATTCCGGTACGCCCGCCACCCATATGCCAGCAGCTTTTCATATATTCCCTTGCAATTTCTTCCGGTATATCCCGCCAATAGCCGCCCGGAGGCACAAGGCCGAATATATCACGTTTATAATCAGAGTAATAGGCGCCCTCGCTGGCCGGCACATCCATCAGCACATCACGCAGCACAGGTTTATAACCGTGCCGAGCCGGAAAACAAATGCTAAGCGCTCCAACTAAATCGTTCCGAATGCCAATGGTAATAAGGCGCTCCCTTTTCTGGGCAACACCGAAGTCCCAAGCATTGAGAACCTGCCTTTGGATCGTGTAACCAGTATCTGAAAATATATCAAGTATTGTTTTATATGTACGCCCATGGTCATGCGTTAGCAGCCCTCGAACATTTTCGAATAAAAAGGTTCTGGGCTGCAGCTTCTTTAGGAAAATTGCATAATGATAAAAAAGCGTCCCTCGGGAATCTTCCAAACCGAGACGCTTTCCAGCATATGAAAAAGACTGGCAAGGCGCGCCCCCCGACAATAAGTCCAATTCACCTGACGGGATTCCAAATACAGTGGTTAGATCCAACGGTGATATATTAGCAATATCATCGTTAAGAACATTCCACAAAGGCCGATTAGTCTTAAGGCTATCAGCGGCGTCTTTATCAATCTCAATCAGGGCAAGCGTATTAAAACCAGCCCGCTCTATACCCAGCGCGAGACCGCCAGCTCCCGCAAATAGCTCAATAGCCGATGGCGTGCCAGCGACAGAACCCATTGACGCACCTGAAAGATAAGGCGAACACGGCATTTCCAATTGCTGTGCAAACACTACCCCTTACCTCCCTCATGGCACATTCCACCGACTGCATGATAACACATCCAGGCGCTAAAGACAAGCCGTCAGAAGGCAAACATTTATTGCCTATAGTTCATAACGATATGCGTACGACGCGGGGCATAGCACCTTTTCAATCATCATAGATAATAACAGGTCAATATTGTGTATTAATGCATATCATATAGAATATACATAATCTTTCACTAAGCCGAAATATTATAATTATAATACATCATCCTCCCAACATATCTCTTTGACACAAACCGCGCGATGTGCTAAAATGGGACATACTCAAACAGGAAGGGGACCCCGGTATGAAGAAAAACCTCGCACTGCTGACGGCGCTGGTGATTCTTTCGGCCGTTGCGCTCACCGTGCCCGCGATGGCCGAGGCTCCGGCCTACAACCCCGACGCGATCATCTACATCTATTCCACCGACGATCCGACGCATCTGGATCCGTCGCTGGCTACCGACGGGCAGTCCACGGTCGTAACGGGCCTGCTGTTCAACTCGCTGGTTGGATACAACCGCGACGGCAGCATCTTCCCGGACGTAGCGGAATCGTGGACCGTCTCCGACGACGGACTGACCTATACCTTCAAGATTCGCGACGGGATCAAGTTCCACGACGGCACGGTATGCGACGCGTACGCGGTCGAGTGGAACTGGAACCGCGTGATACCGTGGAACGCCACGCCGGAAATGACGTACTCGACCATCCTGTTCGGCAACGTCGAGTCCTTCGAGGCGACGGACGCGAGCACGTTCGCCGTCACGCTCAAGACCCGCGACTCCACATTCCTTACGCTGCAAGGCTCGTCCTCGCTGGCAGCCGCGCTGCTCTCGCCGGCGGCGTATGAAGCCGATCCCGAAGGCGCGGATCGCAACCCCGTGGGCACCGGCCCGTATAAGTTCGTGGAGCTCAAGGCCGGGCAGTATGTGCGCGCGGAACGCTACGACGACTATCATCGCGGCGTGCCGTCCAACGGCGGCGTTATCATCCGCATCATACCGGAAAGCTCGACGGCGGTCTCCGAGTTGATGACGGGCGGGCTGGATTACGTGGGCAGCCTCGCCGCGGACCAGGTGGATCTCCTGCGTTCGGCGCAAGGCGTAGAGGTCATCACCACGCCCAGCCAGAACCTAAGCATCCTCTCGTTCGCCGATTATGAGAAAAACCCGCTGTTCTCCGACAAGCGCGTCCGCCAGGCGGTTCGCGAGGCTCTCGACCTGGAGTCCATCAACAAGGCGCTGTACGGCGACGCGATGGTGACGGCGATCAGCCCGATCCCGCCGGGAATGCAGAGCGGCGTGCGCGACGACTACGTAAACTACCCGTATGACCCCGAACACGCCAAGGAATTGCTGGCTGAAGCGGGCTATCCGGACGGGATCACCGCCACGATGCTCACATACAACGTCGTCAAGGGCTACAACCCCGCGGGCGAGCAGCTAGCCGTCCAGATTCAAGCCGAGTTGGCTAAGGCCGGGATCAACATCGAGATCAAGATACTCCCGTGGGGCGAGTTCGTCGAGGTGATGTACACCGATCCGGTCGAGGGCTACGACATGCTGCTGCACGGCTGGGGCGCGGATTACTTCGATACGTCCAACATCATCTTCCTGTGGAGCGAGGAAGAGTCCGGCGGCGGCGCGAACCACCCGGGCTATGTAGACGAGGAGTTCGAGGCCATCTTCAAGGCCGCGAAGGAATCCTCCGACTATAACGAGGCCGGAGAGCTGTACGCGCAGGCCGCGCAGAAGATACAGACCGACCTGCCCTCCATCATCACAGGGCACGGCGTGCAGTATACCGGGTTCTCGCCCAAGCTAGCAAACGGCGGCGATATCCTGATGAGCGTCGCCGGCAACCACACCTGGCAGCTGCAGAAGGCCGACTAACGGCGGCAATGGATTGAACGCACGCGCCGTTCCCCCGCGGGCGCAGGGAGCGGCGCATTGTTTTATTTATACTCCGCAGCGTATCATGCCCATTGGAAACCAAATGGGGTGAATCAATGCTCAAGTATGCCGCCAAGCGCGTCCTGATGGCGATCCCGGTAATATGGGGCATCGTCACGATCGTGTTCGTGCTGATGCGCGTGTTCTCGCACAACCCGGCTTACCTGCTGCTAGGCCAGCACGCGACCGCCGACCGTGTCGCCGAATTAACCCGCTACCTAGGACTGGATCAACCCATTTGGAAACAATACCTAATATACCTAGGCCAGCTGCTGCGCGGCGATCTGGGCACGTCGCTGTTCACGAAACAGCCGGTGCTCAAAGAAATCATGGAGCGCATGCCCGCGACGATCGAGCTGGCGGTGTTCTCGGTCGTGATATCGTCGATCGTCGGCGTGCTGCTGGGCGTCATATGCGCTGTGAAACAGAACAGCGCGCTGGATCGCGTACTGCAGGTGACCGGGCTTACGGGGATATCCCTGCCTAGGTTCTGGCTGGGACTGATGCTGATCATCGCGGCGGCGGTCAGGCTGAAGATACTCCCGGTGTCCGGACGATTCGACTTCATGAACCAGCCCCGGCATATCACGGGGTTCATGCTGATCGACTGCGTGATAACGGGCGACTGGAAAGCGCTGGCAAGCACGCTGCGCTACTTGATATTGCCGTCGCTGACCATCGCCGTCGCGTCGATAGGCTCGTTCATGCGCTACACGCGCTCGACGATGCTCGAGGTCATCCGCCAGGACTACATCCGAACCGCGAGGGCGAAGGGTCTATCGGAGCCGCGCGTCGTGTCCAAGCACGCGCTAAAGAACGCGCTGATACCCGTCGTCACGATCATCGGCATGGAACTGGGCGGGCTGTTCTCCGGATCGGTGCTGACGGAGACGATATTCGCTTGGCCTGGCGTGGGGCAGTATATCGTCAACGGTATCAACAACACGGACTACGCGGTCGTGCAGTCCGGGTGCATGCTGGTGGCCGTGATAGCGGTCGCGATGAACCTGCTCGTAGATATATTATACGGATATCTTGATCCGCGAATCCGGTATTGAGGGGGCTTGGCTGATGCAAGACCGGAACGATGAATCATTCTTCGACGATCAGGACGATATAATCCCCGCCGCGCCTTCATCGTCGCTGTGGCGAGACGCGATGAAACGCTTCGCGAGAAACAAGACCGCGATGGCGGCGCTGGTCATGCTGGTATTGATGGCGCTTGCCGCCGTTTTCGCGGACGCGCTGACCCCATACGGGCCATACGACACGGTGCTCTCGCAAAATAAGGTCGGCCCGAACGCGGAGCATCTCCTAGGCTCCGACGAGAACGGGCGCGACATCCTCACCCGCATACTGTTCGGCGCGCGGATATCGCTGGCGGTCGGGTTCATATCGGTTATGATCTCCACGCTGGCGGGTTCCGTCGTCGGCTTGGTATCCTCTTACTACGGGGGCTGGCCTGATATCATACTAAGCCGCGTGATGGAGATGATCGCGGCGTTTCCCAGCATACTGCTGGCGATTATATTCATGTCGATATTCGGGCGCGGGATAGAAAACGCCGTCATAGCGATAGCCATCGTGTCGATACCCGGCTCGGCTAGGCTGATCCGATCCGTCGCGCTGACCGTCAAGGAGAACGATTACATCACCTCCGCGCGCGCGATAGGCGCAAGCTCAACGCGCATAATGCTCCGGCACATGCTGCCCAACATCATGGCTCCGATCATAGTAAACGCGACGATGAGCGTATCGGGCGCGATACTCTCCCTCGCGTCGCTGGGGTTCCTGGGGCTGGGCGTCCAGCCTCCAACCGCGGAGTGGGGGTACATGCTATCCAGCGGGCGCAACTATATATTTTCAGCGTCCCACATCATCACGTTCCCGGGTATCGCTATCGCGCTGACCGTGCTGTCGTTCAACCTGCTGGGCGACGGACTGCGCGACGCGCTCGACCCTCGGCTGAAATAGGAGGCGGGCGGGATGGGCGTACTGCTCGAAGTGAAGGGATTGACCACGCGCTTCCGCGTGGATAAACACGCGTACATCAACGCCGCGAACAACGTCAGTTTCACGCTCGACGAGGGCGAGACGCTGGCGATCGTCGGCGAGAGCGGGAGCGGCAAGTCCGTTACCGCGCTGTCGGTGATGGGATTGGTGCCCAGCCCGCCCGGGCATATCGAGCGGGGCGAGATACTCTTTAGGGGGGAAGATCTGCTGAAACTGTCCCCGCGAGGGATGCGCGGCGTGCGCGGCGGCAAGATCAGCATGATATTCCAGGAGCCTATGACCTCGCTGAACCCGGTATTCACGATCGGCGCGCAGATAGTCGAAGCGATACGCACCCACGGCGGCATGAGCCGCGCGGAGGCGGGCAGACGCGCCGTCGAACTGCTCAAGCAGGCGGAGATCCCCGATCCCGAGCGCCGCGTCAAGACCTACCCGCACCAGATGTCCGGCGGGATGCGCCAGCGCGTGATGATATGCATGGCGTTGGCTTCCAATCCAGATATACTGATCGCGGACGAGCCGACCACCGCTCTGGACGTGACGATCCAGGCGCAGATACTGGAACTGATCCGATCTCTCGCCAGCGAGCGCGGTATGGCGGTGCTGTTCATCACGCACGATCTGGGTGTGGTCGCGGACGTGGCGCGCCGCGCGATCGTGATGTACGCGGGGAGCGTAGTCGAGATGGGTCGCGTGGATGAATTATTCGCGAAACCAACCCATCCGTACACGCGCGGGCTGCTCAGCGCGATACCCAGGCTGGCTACGCCGCGCGGGCAGCCGCTGTACACGATCCCCGGCATCGTGCCCGATCTGTCGCGTCTGCCGCAGGGCTGTGCGTTCGCGGCGCGGTGTCCGGATCGAATAGCGCGGTGCCGCAAGGAGAAACCCGCTCTGCGTGAGCTGTCCGGCGGGCGGCGGTGCGCGTGTTTTCTAGCGGAAGGGGGCGTGTGAATGAACCCGCGGGATGAGGACTCAAGCGCGCCGCGACCGCTGTACGAGGTGCGCGGCCTGACGAAGGTGTTCACGTCGAAGTCGAGCGCGATAGGCGGCAAGCCGCTGGTCGTGCGCGCGGTCAACGGCGTGTCGTTCGACGTGCGGGAGGGCGAGGCGCTGGGCCTTGTCGGCGAGTCCGGCTGCGGCAAGACCACCACCGGCAGACTGCTGCTGCGACTGCTGGATCCCACTTCCGGGAGCATAGTCTACGCGGGCAGGGATATCGCGCGGATACCGCCCAAGGCGATGCGCGCCCTGCGCAAGGATATGCAGATCATATTCCAAGACCCATTCTCGTCGCTGAACCCGCGCATGACGTGCATGGATATCATCGCCGAGCCGCTGATACTGCACACGAAACTATCGCGCGCGCAAAGGCGGGACAAGGCGTATGAATTGCTCCGGTACGTCGGACTGCCCCGCGAGTACGCGCACAGGTTCCCGCACGAGTTTTCAGGCGGGCAGAGGCAGAGGATCGGCATAGCCCGGGCGCTGTCGGTCGATCCAAGGTTTATAGTGTGCGACGAGCCGGTGTCCGCGCTGGACGTATCGGTGCAGTCGCAGGTGCTCAACCTCATCCAGAAACTGCGCCGCGACCGCGCGCTGACGCTGCTGTTCATCGCGCACGGGCTGAACGTGGTCAAATATATATCCGACCGCGTCGGGGTGATGTACCTGGGCAGTCTGCTGGAACTGGCGGACTCGGACGAGATATACCTGCGTCCGCTGCATCCGTACACGCGCTCATTGATATCGGCGATACCGGACGTGGACGACGCGCGCGGACGCGAACGGCGGCTGCTGCGCGGCGAGATACCATCGCCGACCAACATGCCGGACGGATGCCCGTTCCACACCCGCTGCCCGATTAAGCAGGACAGGTGCGCGCGCGAGAAGCCGGAACTGCGCGAGGCCGCGCCTCGGCATAGCGTCGCGTGCCATCTAGTATAGGAGGATAACTATGGATCGCGAACTACACGCGAAGGCGCTGGATTGGCTCAAGGCGCGCCGCGCCGATATCGTCGCCGACATATCCCGCCTGGTAAGCATCCGCAGCGTGGCGGATTACAACGACCCGCCGTATCCGATGGGAAGCGGCTGCAAGCGCGTGCTGGACGAGGCGCTGCGCCTGGGCGAGGAGCGCGGCTTCATCGCGCGCAACTATGAGGAATACTGCGGCAGCCTCTGCCTGAAGGACGAAGGGCCGTTCATCGGGTTCTGGGGGCATCTGGACGTTGTGCCAGAGGGCGCGGACTGGGAGATCGCGAAGCCTTACGAGCCGATCGAGCGCGACGGGTTCCTGGTCGGGCGCGGGGTCGCCGACAACAAAGGCCCCACGGTCGGCACGATGTATGTGATCCGATGCCTGAACGAGCTGGGCGTGCCGCTCAAGCACAACCTGAAATTGTTCCTGGGCATAGACGAGGAACACGGCATGAAGGACGCGGAGTATTACGCGAGCCATTACGAGTCGCCGGACTTCACGCTCGTGGCGGACTCCGGGTACCCGGTGTCTTACGGCGAGAAAGGGATTATCAGCGTCGATCTATGGAGCGAGGGGAGGCTGTCTGATACCGTCGTGTCGATCGCGGGCGGGGTCGCGTCCAACGTCGTGCCGGCGGAAGCGTCGTGCGTGCTCAAGCGCGTGCCGTCCGTGGAGCAGGCCATAGCCAAACTGCCGCAGAGCATCTCTGCCGTTAACGACGGCGATACGGTTATACTAACGGCGCATGGCACGGCGGCGCACAGCGCGGGTCCAGATAAAGGCGTTAACGCGATATGGCTGATCATGCGCGCGCTGGTCGACACTCACGCGCTCTCGCCAGAAGACGAGGCGATACTCGCGTTCCCCGCCCGCGTCAACGACACGACGGACGGCAAAGGCGTAGGGATAGACGCGTCTGACGAGATGTCCGGCGCGCTCACCTGCTCCGGCACGATGGCGGCTCTTAAGGACGGAAGGGTCAAGCTACATCTTAACATCCGTTATCCCGTCACCGCCGATGGCGCCGATCTGACGCGGCGCATCGCGGCCTACGCGTTAGCGAACCGCTTCGCGCTTGACAACGCGACCGACAGCAAACCGGCGTATTATCCGCGCGAGAGCCCGGTTGTGGACGCTCTGACGGCTGTATATAACGATATCGCGGGCAAGGACTCGAAGCCGTTCGTTATGTCCGGCGGGACGTACGCGCGGAAGATACCGCGCGCGGTGGGTTACGGACCGGGAGGATTTGACGCGCCGCAAGTCGATTGGCTGAACCCAGGGCACGGCGGCGTGCACGGTCCTGACGAGGTATTGCATATCGACAGCCTGATTCAGGCGATGGCCGTGCTCGCGATGGGCGTGGTCGAAGCGGATAGGATGGTCTAACCATTATGCGCACCATCCTCGGATTAGATATAGGCGGCACGAAATGCGCCGCGTTGTTGGCGCGCGCGGGCTGCGGCATTGAGATCATCGATAGGGAGCGGTTCGACACGCGCGCGGAGCGCGGGCCGGACGCGGTGCTGGACGATCTGTACCGCGCCGCGTCGCTGTTAATGGAACGCCGGCATATAACGCGGGCGGACTTGACCGCGATAGGGGTCAGTTGCGGCGGGCCTCTGGACACGCGCCGGGGCGTGGTCGTGTCGCCCCCGAACCTGCCGGGATGGATCGACGTGCCGCTGGCTGAGATGCTGGAGAAACGGTTCGGCGTGCCCGCGTTCCTGCAAAACGACGCGAACGCGTGCGCGCTGGTCGAATGGAAACTGGGCGCGGGGCGCGGCACGCGGGACATGGTGTTCCTGACGATGGGCACCGGGATGGGCGGCGGGATCATCGCGGAGGGGCGGCTGCTGCGCGGCGCGTGCGATCTGGGCGGCGAGATAGGACATCTGCGTCTAGCCGACGACGGACCCATCGGGTTCGGGAAAGCCGGATCGTTCGAGGGATTCACAAGCGGGGGCGGCATCGCCAGGCAGATTCAATCGTTCACGCAGGAGCGCGCCGCGCTGGGCAGGCCTCCGGCTTGGCATGATCAATGCGCGCGAAGCGGCTGCCTATCCGCGCGGGAGTTGGCGGAGTACGCGCGACGCGGCGATAAAGACGCGCTGGATCTGTTCGGCAGGGTCGGCACGATGCTGGGCAAGGGCGTCGCGCTGTTGATCGACACGCTGAACCCGGAGCGCGTGGTGATCGGCAGTATATTCGCGCGGTGCGAGGATCTGCTGCGCCCCGCGATGGAGGCTTCGCTTCGCGCGGAGGCTATACCCGCGTCGCTGGAGCGGTGCGAGGTTGTGCCCGCGCAGACGGGCGAGGCGCTGGGCGATCTAGCCAGCGTGATGACCGCGCTATACGCTATGGGAATCGAGCCGGACGACGTTTCCCTCGATCCACCGCGCGTAACGTCGCGGCTCGACCGATTATTCGAGCGTTATCCTCAATTATCGCCGCTTAAGGGTTCCGTTCAGTCCGCGTATGAGACGATCCGTGACGCGTACAGGCGCGGCGGGAAACTGCTCGTCTGCGGAAACGGCGGGAGCTGCGCGGACGCTCAGCACATCGTCGGCGAACTGATGAAGGGATTTTACCTAAAGAGGCCTTTGCCCGATGGCGAACAGTCCGCGCTGGCGAAAGCGTTCGGCGATGGCGGCGAGGAGTTGGCTGGGATGATGCAAGGCGCGCTGCCCGCCATAGCGTTAGGCGAGCACGCCGCGTTGAACACCGCCTTCGCGAACGACGTGGACGCGTCGCTGATGTTCGCGCAGCAGGTGATCGGGTACGGCAGGCCGGGCGACGCGCTGCTTAGCATATCCACCAGCGGCGGCTCGCTCAACGTACTGCGCGCGGCGCAGGCGGCGCGCGCGCGAGGCTTGCGGGTGATCGCGCTGACCGGAGGCGACGGAGGCAAGCTGGCCTCGATCGCCGACACGGCAATAATCGTTCCCGCGAGTATCACCGCCCAGGTGCAGGAGTACCACCTGCCGATCTATCACACGCTATGCGCCATGCTGGAAGAGCGGTTCTTCGGGCGGGGGGATTAATAAAAGAGCGCCTCCGGCACGTCATACCGCGCAGTGGTTCCACGCCAAATTTGGAACCGCCGTATATTGACGCGCCCCGCCGTGTGTTGTATACTGCGCGTGACTAAATCTCAGGAGGCAACTAGATGACAGGCGCCCGCAAAATTATGTCCCTGATCCTGGCCGCAGCGCTGCTTATCCCCGCCGCCGCGCTAGCCGCCAACGAGCTGCACACGATCCCATTCCCGGAGGACTACGAGCCTTGGGCGGACGGCGCGTCTTCGTATGAAAACTCTGGCGATCATTTCGATTCGCCGTACTTCACGCACCCGGACTTCTATAACATGGAGTCCACCGGCACGCTGACGATACTGACGAATTTCGACACATACCAGCAAACCACGGAATGGTCGTGCGGGCCGGTGGCTATGCTGATGTCGCTGCATTACATGGGCATAGACGATTATACGGAGTATCAGATCGCCGAGATGGCCGCGGGGCTTGAGTCCGGCAACAACCCCGAGCAGATGGTGCGATTCCTCAAGGCGGTCGGCATTCCATACGAGACCAGCCCGTCCGGCAACGGCTTGCCCGACGAGCCGGTATTCCAGCACGGCGAGGAGTTCATCGAGTGGACGCTGAAGAACCTAAGCGACGGTTATCCGATCATGGTGGACTGGATCGATTGGGGCGCGCACTGGCAGGTGATCATCGGCTATGACACGATGGGCACGGAGAGCTTCGGTGACGATGTGATGATCGTGGCCGATCCATACGACACCAGCGACCATTACCAGGACGGGTACATGATCTACGGAGCCGAGCGCTTCTTCTACATGTGGCGCGCCGGCTACGGCAACGACACCCAGCCGTTCGTAATCGCCAAGCCGGCAAAGTAACCGCGCCCCGGTTCATCGGATGCTAATCACATCGCGCTGGCTGAACCTGGCGAAGATCGCGCGCAGCGGGCAGACGTTCCGTTGGCGCGCGGTCGGCGACTCATTATACATCATACCAGCCCTAGGCCGCGAACTCCGCGCGCGTCAGGTCGATCCTGAGCGCGTGGAGTTTGCGTGTTCGCGCGTCGAGTGGTCGGACGTATGGCTCCGCTACTTCGACCTTGATAACGACTACGACGCGATAATCGCTTCAGTCGATCCCAGCGACGCGTACCTAACCTCTGCGTGCGAGGCCGCGCGCGGACTGCGCGTGCTCCGGCAGGATTTATGGGAGACCATCGTCTCGTTCATCTGCAGCCAGAACAACAACATACCGCGCATCACGGGCATGCTTGAGCGCGTGTGCGCGGCGTGCGGCGGGTTCCCTCGCGCGGAGCGCCTGCGCGAGCTAGGGCCTGGCGTTCTGTCCGGATGCGGACTAGGCTACCGCATCGAATACCTGGTGCGCGCCGCGGATCAATTCATATCGGATAACCCGGACGAGTTTCTGCGCGATTACGACTACGATGGCGCGCGGCAATACCTCATGACGTACCACGGCATAGGGCCAAAGGTCGCGGACTGTATCTGCCTTTACGGGCTGGGTCTTACGGGCGCGTTCCCGCGCGACGTATGGGTAAAGCGCATCGAGAGGCAGTATTACGGCGGCGCGTTCCCGGTCGAGCGGTACCCGAACAGCGCGGGGATACTGCAGTTGTTCATGTTCTGGTACGAGCGGACGCGCGATAAGCCATAACGATATAACTAGTAGTCTGCTAGCCCTCATCCTCTGCGGATCAGCCGCCCGAACCGTTTCCCGTTCCATTCATTGCCATCGACCACTACCCGCCCCGCGACAATCACCGCGCTCAGCCCGTCGTTCTTCGCTTTGAAATCGTTATAATCCGCGCGGTCGACGATCGTTTCCGGATCGAACAGCGTCAGATCGGCGTCCATGCCCTCGCGTATAAGCCCCTTGCTTTGCAGATTGTACACCGCCGCAGGCATAGACGTTATCTTGCGGATACCCTCCGCCAGCGTGACGATCCCCCGGTCGCGGCAGTATCGCCCAAGGAATCGCGGGAAACTGCCGTAAGCGCGCGGATGGCATCGCTGTCCGTTCATGTACAGCCCGTCGGTGCCCACCATCATGCGCGGATGCGCCATGACCCGCTCCACATCGTCCTCGCACATCGAGAAAAAGATAGCGGACGTTTCCATCCTGTCGCCGCGCAATAGATCGAATGCCAACTCGCACGCGTCCGTGCCCATCTCGGCGGCGGCTTCAGACAGCATCTTCCCGGAACAATCCGGACGCGACTCGCTCCAACCGACCATCGTGCTGGCGAGGGAGTCCGGCACGGCGTCCGGCGATACGCCGCGATCCTTCGCCAGTATCGCGCGCATCCGCGCGCGCCCGTCCGGCTTGCCCAGCATGTCGACCAATTGATCCACACCCATGGCGTGATACTCGTCGGGGATGATCGTGTTAAGCCCCGTTGCGGACGCGGTGTAAGGATACTGGTCGTGGTACACCTCCACGCCGGACGCGTTCGCCTCGTCGATCAGTTCCAGCGTGCGCGCGGTTTTTCCGAAGTTAGCCTTGCCGCCGGCCTTATGATGCGATATGACCGCGCGGCACCCGGAATCCCGCGCCATTCGAATGACGCTCTCCACGGACTCGACCAGGAAATTTCCCTCCGAACGCATATGTATGGTGAACACGCCACCATACCGCGCGGCGACGCGGCACACCTCGGTCAACTCGGCCTCGTTCGCGTATGATCCCGGCGGGTATATCAAACCGAACGAAACGCCGATCGCGCCGGCCTGCATCGCCTCGCGCGTTAAACCCAACAGCGCGTCCATTTCGGAAGCGTCCAGCTCCCGGTTCGCGTATCCGCAGACCGCGGCGCGGGCCTCGCTGTGGCCTATCTGCAGCGCGGCGTTACAACCCAGGTTCTTATCCATCTCGTCCATGTACCCGGCGAACGTGAGCCGGCTCTCCCACTCGTGCGGGGGCGCCGCGAACTGCGAACAAACGCGCAGCCCATCGGCGAAACGCTCGCGGGAGAGCGGGGCGGGCGAGATGCCGCAGCTTCCGGCAATCTCGGTCGTCACGCCCTGCTCCAGTTTGTAGTACGATACGGGAGCGCTGTGCAGAACCAGATCGGCGTGGCTGTGCGAATCGACAAACCCCGGCGCCAGCGCCAGCCCCGATCCATTTATAGCTGTATAAGCGTCCGGTATGCGCTTGCCGATCGCGGCGATGCGCGTATCCTTCACGCCCACGTCCGCGCGGAACGGCGGCGAACCTGTGCCATCGTATATGAGAGCGCCCTTGACCAGCAGATCCAGCATGCGGGAACACCTCGCAATTCCAAAATAATCCGCGCGTCCATCGCGGTCAATCGTAATCAGCCGCAGTCAATCATAATAAAAAACAAGCCTCTCGCCGCCCGGCCCGTATACGACAAAAAACTCGCCGTTATCCTCCGCGATAGCCACGCCCTTTCCAATAAGAGCGTCCTTCGCGCCGGGCGCGGCTGTGAACGCGACGCTGTCGATACCAACATCCCCGCCCGCGCGCAGTATCAGATGATCCCCGCCGATCCCGTACCGGATACCGCCGCGCTTCTCGCCGCGACGCTCCAGTCCGAACGCGTTTACATAGTGGCTATCGATCTCGTCGAGTTTTTCCTCCGGAACGTTCAGCACGATCCCGTCGAACGACGCGACTATATCGGTTTGAAACGCGGGTTTTCGAATATCCTCCTCGCGCTGAAGCAATTCGAACGTCGAGCCGCTCAAGTCCTTATAGAACGCGATGTACCCCAGCCCCGACGCGGCTGGAGCGGGCACGCGGCTGAAATCGAAACCCTTCTCGCTCAACTCCCGATAGCACGAGTCGATGCCCCTTTCGCCGACCAGGTACGCGACGTGCGAGTATCCCGTCTGCGGATTATCCGGGCTGGATTTCAGCAATTCGAACACGCCCACGCCCACCTGCGCGTACACGAACCGCGACTTGCCTCCCATCGACACGCCGTCTCGGATCAATATCCCGCCGAAGATATCGCGGTAGAAGGTTATCGACGCGTCGATATCGGGCGAGAACACGCCCACATGGTTTAATTCGCGTATCATAATAAATCCTCCTGAATGATGGATTTGCGGATGAAGCATAACACATTTGATTATCACAGTCAAATGATGTATACTTCTTTGTTGGCACACAGCCGGTGCGCGCCGTCCGCGTTATGGACGCGCAAGGCTGAAAGGGGAGTCGTTTTTTGTTAGTATCGCTCAACGAAGTGCTTACCTACGCCCAGAAACATCAGTGCGCGATAGGCTCGTTCAACACGCCGAACCTCGAATGCGTGAACGCCGTGCTGGGCGCGGCGGAGGAGATCGGCACGCCCGTGATACTCCTGCACGCGCAGGTTCACGATCCGATAGCGCCGCTGGACGCGATAGGTCCGGTGATGGTCGCGGCGGCGAAACGCGCGAGGGTTCCCGTATGCGTGCATCTGGATCACTGCGAGACGCTCGAGTATATGAAACGCGCGCTGGAGATCGGTTTCACCGGGATCATGTACGACGGCAGCGCGCTGCCTTACGATGAAAACGAGGCGAACACGAGACTCGCGGTCGGTTTATCGCACGATCGCGGCGCGGGAGTCGAAGCCGAACTGGGACAGCTGGCGAGCCACGAGAGCGGAGGCGGATCGGGCGGCCCAGTTTATACCGATCCCGCGCTCGCGCTGAGGTTCGCGCAGGCGACGGGCATAGACTGCCTCGCGCCCAGTTTCGGCACGGCGCACGGGATATACAAGTCCGCGCCCGCGCTCGATTTGGGTCTAGTCAAGCGGATCAAGGAACTAACGGGACTGCCGCTGGTCATGCACGGCGGGAGCGGGGTATCGCGCGAGGATTATAAAACCGCGATACGCAACGGTATCCGCAAGATCAACTATTATACGTACATGGCGCGCGAGGGAGTGCGCGCCGCGAAGCGCCTGCTCGACAGCGAGGACGTGACGTTCTATCACGACGTAGCCATGGCTGCGCAGACCGCGATGCAAGCGGACGCGCTACAGGCCTTAAAACTGTTTAATGGGATGGAATAGTTAACCATTGCGGATCGTTATCCTTTATGCGTACAAAGCGACTCCCCCGCTGGACGGCGGGGGAGCGCGCTGGCGGAGAGGGTGGGATTCGAACCCACGTGTGGTTGCCCACAAACTGATTTCGAGTCAGCCCCGTTATGACCGCTTCGATACCTCTCCACAACGGCAACTTAGTATACCACAAACCCCGCGCGCTGACAAGTATCTCGCTAGCGTTCCTCGCGGTAATAATTGATCCCGCACGCGGCGGGCTGTCTCGATCCGCGCGACGGCCTAGCGGAAGACGCGGCGAGCACCACGCACGTCACGATGAACGGCAGCATCGACAGCAGCGCGGGCGGGGCTTGGCCTCCCGGCAGGTAGAAGCGGATCACGCTAAGCCCGCCGAACACCAGCGAACCTATCAGCGCGCGGTACGGACTCCAACCGGCGAATATGACCAGCGCGACCGCGATCCATCCCTGCCCGCTGACGCAGTTATGAATCCATACCCCGCCGCAGGTGACGATCGCGATATACGCGCCTCCCAGCGCGCAGATCCCGCCTCCCAGCATAATGTTCAGGTATTTATAACTGGTCATCCGCACGCCCATCGCGTCGGCTGCGGCGGGGTTCTCGCCTATCGCGCGCAGGTTCAGTCCGGCGCGCGTTTTGTTAAGGTACAATCCAGCAAGCACCGCTATGGCGGCGGCTAGATACACGAATATGTTATACTGGAACAACAGCTTGCCCGCCACAGGTATATCGCTCAATACCGGCGCTACGATCGGATCGAACGCGGCCTTGACATTCGCGGACAGCGACACGGCTTTGGACGCGGTCGAGTTGATCAAAGCGTCGCCGACATAGTTCGCGAAACCCGCGCCGAACACGGTCAGCGTCAAACCCGTGACGTTCTGATTCGCGCGCAATGTGACGGTTAGAAACGCGTATATCAGACTGCCCAGCACGCCCCCGGCGAACGCGCACGCCAGCGCCATCGCTGCGCTGTCCGTGAAATACCCCGCCGCGAACCCGAACGCCGCGCCGATGTACATCAGCCCCTCTACGCCCAGGTTGAGATGCCCGCTCTTCTCGGTGATAATCTCGCCCGTCGTGCCCAGCAGCAGCGGCACGCCCGCCAGCACCGCGGCGTTGATGATGCTTACGATCCGGTTAAGCGACTCGTTCATCAGGCGCGGCCCTTCCTATAATGATACGGTATCGCGTGAAAAACTCGCTGCCCAGCACGAAGAATAGTATCACTCCCTGCAGCACGTCCGCAGCGGACGCGGATAATCGGTAGGTGGACTGCGCGTATCCCGCGCCCTTCTCCAGCATGCCGAACAGGAACGCGACCGCCGCGATAGCCGGAGGCGACAGGTTCGCCAGCCACGATACCGTAATCGCGGTGAACCCGATCCCGCCCGCGACCCCGTCCGTCAGCGTGCGATCCGCGCCGGAGGCCTTGATCATCCCAGCCAGAGCGCACAGCGCGGCGCTGATAGCGGCGGTGCGCAGTATCACGCGCCTAACGGGCATGCCGGCGTAGCGCGCCGTGTTCGGGTTCGCGCCGACGACGGTCAGCTCAAACCCCTGTTTCGTATAACGGATATACAAACTCACCAGCACTACCAGCGCCAGCGCGACGATCCAGCCCGCGTGCACGCCCAGCACCTTAGGCAACTGCGCGGACACAGGGAACATCGCGATCTTTGGATAACCCATATCCCTGGGGTTCTTCCACGGCCCCTCGCGCAGATACTGGATGATATACATCGCGACATAGTTGAGCATCAGCGTGAATAGCGTCTCGTTCGTGCCGTAACGCGCGTTGAACCACGCCGGGATCAATCCCCACAGCGCGCCGGCGACGATCGCTGCGGCAGCCATTGTAACGAGCAGCAGCCAGCGCGGCCACTCGCCCCCGAACAGGTTTTGATGATACAGCGCGAAGTATGTCGCGGCTATCGCGCCCACGCTCATCTGGCCTTCGCCGCCGATGTTCCAATAACGCATCTTGAACGCGACGGTCAGCCCCAGCGCGGTCACGCACAGCGGCGCGGCTAACTTCACCGTCTCGCGGATACTGATCGCGGTGCCGAACACCCCGCGCAGCATCCCGGCGTAAATCGTCAGCGGATTGAATCCTATCAGCAGGATGAACAAACCGCCCGTAGCCAGCGCTAACGCAAGCGCCAGCGCGCGCAGAGCGGCGGCTTGAACCGGAGGCGGAGCCTCTCTCTGCGCCATGCGGATCGTGATGAAGCGCGCGCCCCGCGCCGCGCCGATCATACCGCGTCCCCCATCATCAACAGCCCTATGCGCTCGCGAGTCGCGGTCTTCGCGTCCACAATCCCGGTCACGCGCCCGCCGCACAGCGTCACAATCCGGTCGCATAGCTCCAGCAGTACGTCCAGATCCTCGCCGACGAACAGCGCGCCCACCCCCGCCTTCTTCTGATCGTTGAGCAGATCGTATATCACATACGACGAGTGCACGTCCAGCCCGCGCACTACGTAACTGGTCACCAGCAGTTCGGGCTTGCTCAACAATTCGCGGCCTAATAGCACCTTTTGCAGATTACCTCCGGACAGGCGGCTGACGGGGCGCAGCGGTTCCGGCGGCATGACGGACAGCCGCTTGACCAGATCGCCCGCGCGTTTCGCCGCTCCGGCCCGTCTTAGGAACGGCCCGCGCTGCAGCCGATAATCCCTCACCAGCAGATTATCGACGATATTCATCGATCCGACCAGCCCCATCCCCAGCCGATCCTCCGGTATAAACCCCAGCCTCACGCCTTGATCGTAAATCTGGCGCGGCGACTGTCCCGCGATATCCCGACCGTGCAGCAGAATCTCGCCCGACGACGCGGGAACCAACCCCGCTATAGCCTCGCATAATTGTTTCTGCCCGCTGCCCGCGACCCCGGCCACGCCCAGTATCTCGCCCGCGTCCAGGCTGAACGACACGTCTCTCAGCCTTGGCGAGCCGTCCGCGTCCTTCACGCATAGCTTGTTTATCGATAATAACGGTTTTTTTATAGTAGATGGCCTTTCGATATTCAGCGTGATCTTTCGGCCTACCATGAACTCGGTCAGCTGTTCGGGCGCTGTCTGATCCCTTCTTACTGTCGCTACGCGTTTCCCCTGCCGGAGCACCGTTATCCGATCCGACAGCGCCATGACCTCGCTCAACTTATGCGTGATCATGATGATCGCCGAGCCGTTCCCGCGCATCCTGCGCAGCATGTCGAATAACCGATCCGACTCCTGCGGCGTTAACGCGGCCGTCGGCTCGTCCAGTATCAGTATATCCGCGCCGCGATAGAGCGCCTTCATTATCTCGACGGTCTGCTTCTGCGATACGGACATATCGCCCACCCGCCGATCCAGCTCCACGCCCAGCCCGTAGCGTTCGCTAAGCGCGTCTATATCCCCTCTCAACCGCGCGGCGGACTTGCCCCTTGAGCGCGGCAGTCCCAGCAGGATATTCTCACGCGCGGTGAACGGCTCGACCAGTTTGAAGTGCTGATGTATCATGCCGATACCCAGCCGCCGCGCGTCGTTGGGGGTGCGTATATCTTCGCGTCTGCCGCGCACGAACACCGCGCCGCTGTCCGGTCGATACAGCCCGGTGATCATGTTCATCAGCGTGGTTTTGCCCGAGCCGTTCTCGCCCAGCAGGGTGAGTATCTCGCCGGGATAGAGCGTCATATCTATCGCGTCGCACGCTTTGAGCGAGCCGAACGTCTTGGTCAGGCGTTTCAACTCCAGCGCGGGCTCGCCCGATTGCTCCATAAAAGGGCGAACGGACTCCGATGGAAGCCCGTCCGCCCCGGCGTTATGCCCTGCCGTCATTTCACGAGGAGGCCTTCGACCAGCCAGGTGATGGATGTGATTTCAGCGTCGGTCAGCCTTTGTCCGGCCTCTACGCGCACCTCGCCCGCGTTGTCGCGGATCTCGCCGTCGAACACGTCGAACTCGCCGGAGAGAATCTTTTCCGAGGCTTCGTCGATCAATGCCTGAGCGCGGGGATCGTTATTGGCGGTGAGCGGCGAGAGCGCTACCAGCCCTTCCTTCATGCCCAGGAACGCGTTCTCCGGTTTCCATTCCCCGTCTATAACGGATTGAACCGCTTCGGTCACGTACACGCCCCAGTTCCATATGGGCGAGCACAACTCCGCGTCGGGCGCGTCGTCCGACATATCGGCGTTATATCCTACTCCCCACACGCCCCGGTTCTGCGCCGCTATCTGCGGCATGGACGTATCCTGATGCTGCGCTATTACGTCGCATCCCATATCCAGCAGCGCCTCGGCGGCCTGGCGCTCCACGGTCGGATCATACCAGGTGCTGGTGTACTTGATATACACCTCTGCCTCTGGATTGACCGATCGCACGCCCAGCGTGAACGCGTTCGCGCCGCCGTCCACCTCCGGGTTGCTGAACGCGCCTACATAACCGATCTTACCCGTCTGCGTCTTAAGCCCGGCCGCGATACCGCTCAAGTAACGCGGCTGGTAAATACGCCCAAAATAATTGTTAAAGTTTGCATCGTTCGATTTGAATCCGGAGCAGTGGCTGAATATCACGTCCGGGTACTCGGCGGCCAGCGCCTCCGTGTAATCCATAAACCCGTAGGACGTGGTGAATATAATCTGACAGCCTTGTTCGATCAGTTCCAGTATGGCGGCCTCGCACGCCGCGTCTTCGGACACGTTGGTCTTGTACAGCACCTGCCCGTCGTCAAGCCCTAGCGCTTCCTGCATAGCCAGCGTGCCCTGGTGATGCGCGTATGTATATCCCTTGTCGCTTACGTCGCCAATGTACACGAACCCGACCTTCAGCTGATCCTTTGGCACGGGAGCGAACTCCGCGTTCGCGCCGAACGCGCACAGCGCCAGCAGCAGCGCGGTGATGATCGCGGCGCGCTTCATTATGATATGCATGTTTACCGCCTCCTTAAAAAATGCGGGGGCGATCTTCGACCGCCCTTCAACGCCTCCATTATACGCCTGTTTTCGCCTTTATTCAAGTCTTTACGACGCCTTTTTTGATTATGACGTTCGCGTAGAGCGCGCTTTCGCCCGTCTGCGCCACGGCGTAGGCCAGTTTCGCGCGCTCGTAGAACGCGAAACGCTCCACGGTCTCTATCCGCGCGCCCGGCGCGTGTTTCTCTATCAGCGCGCGGTATTCCGTCCATATCGCGGGGCTGTCGCCCACCGGATCCCCCGGCACTACGCGCATCAGCGCCACGGGCGCGTCCACATACGTATCCAGCGGGAACAGGCTCAGCACCGCGTCCAGCAGAGGCGGTATGGCCTGTCCGTCGCAGCGTATGACGCGCTTGCCTACCGACGCGCCGGGAAAGTTCCCGTCGCCCAGCACCAACTCGTCGCCGTGCCCCATCTCGTCCAGTATCTTCAGCATTTCAGGCGGGATCAGCGGCGATATACCCTTTAGCATCGCTTCGCCCTCCTAATTATATTACACCAGCGTCTCCGCGTCGTTGGATATGGACACCTCGTCCACGCTGCGGATTCCCCAGCGCGCGAATACCATCTCGTTCTTATCCTTGCCCTGCGGGCCTACCGCTACGATGAGGTTATCGTCCCTGATGCCGGTCACGGTGCCGTGCATGCCGCCTATCGTCGTGACGCGGTCGCCCACCTTCAGGTTGGCGAGCATGTCCTTGACCTGCTTATCCTTCTTTCTCTGCGGGCGGATCATCATGAAGTAGAGCAGCACGCCGATCAGCAGGAAAGGTACGAATTGCATAACCATCGTCAGCGGGCTAACGGCCTCCGCGAGGGCTTCAGCCTCGGCGGTGGCGGCTGGGTCGGTAACGGCGTCGGTGACTAAGGGCGCGACGTCCGTCGCCGCGTCAAGGAGCGTCCACAGTTTTCCGGTCAGCAGGTTCATTGTCAGTATACACCGCCTTGCTATATTGATCGTTCGCTTTACCGCGCAATCGCGTTATTATAACCCGCGCCGATATTCCCGCGCAATGACGCGGACGCGGTATATCGAAAAGTTCATCGATTGTTCATAATAATCCGCCGCTCCGTAACGAGGGAGGCATGGCCTCGCGGCCGCGCCTCCCCCCGATGCTCTCCTATCCATTCCCCCGCGTCATTTCGCCGAATACTCCGCGCCTACGAACGGTCTGGGCGCGGCGTACTTGAGCCTCGCGAATATCATCCTGCCCGCCGACGTTTGTAGCGCGGTCGTCACCACCGCCTCTACCCTCTCGCCTATCATCCGCCGCGCGTTGTCCACTACTATCATCGTGCCGTCTTCAAGGAACCCAACCCCTTGGTTCGGCTCCTTTCCCTCGCGCACGATCTGAACCGTGCACTCCTCGCCGGGCAGCAGCGCGGGCTTGAGCGCGTTCGTCAAATCGTTGAGGTTTAGCACCCGCACCCCCGTTACGCTCGCCACCTTGTTTAGATTGAAATCGTTCGTCACCACCGCTCCGCCGCGCTGAACCGCCAGCTTTAGCAGCTTCGCGTCGACCTCGTCGCTCGTGTCCGCGTTCGTCTCGTCTACCTCGACCGGTATCGCCAGCTCCCGCTGGATGCGCGCCAGTATGTCTAGCCCGCGCCTGCCCCTGTTGCGGCGCATCGGATCGGGCGAGTCGGCTATGTGCCGAAGCTCCGCGAGTACGAACTGCGGTATCACCACAATCCCCTCCACGAACCCCGTCGATAGCACGTCCAGTATGCGCCCGTCGATGATCACGCTCGTGTCCAGTATCTTGTCCATCGCCGCGTTGGACGGTACTCCGTGCTTGCCCCCCGCGCGCTCGCGCCTGCCGAAATGGAATATCTCGTGCCAGCGCCGGTACGCGAACGCAGCGCCGAACGACCCCGCCAGCGCGTACAGCAGCGCCGCCAGCACCGCCCACCCGACCGGCGGCAGGAACAACCTGAACGGCAGCGAGATCACCAGCCCCAGCGCGATCCCGAAACTCAACCCCAGCGCCGTGGACAGCACCTGCCCCACGGGTAGATCGGTAAGGCTGATCTGTAGCCTGGCCGCGGCTTGCCTCGACGCGCGCGCCGGCCCTCCCGCGATCAGCCAGCCAATCGCCAGCATCACTGCCATGACCGGAACATACACATAATAGTAGTCCATATTCGCGGCCCACTCCGCCCCGATCGCGCGCGCTGCGTGCCGAGCCAGCGCGTACGCGCACATGCCCAGCGCGGCCGCCGCGACCGCCCATATCACCCTGAATAATAACGCCAGCTTATCAGACCTCATTTGTTCCTCCTGAATCTGAGTTAAACAACTCCCTTATATTATATTTCTATTTGCTAAAATGTCAATCCTATGTCCTTCTACAATATATCCTATAAATTGACGGAATCAAAACTCTTCCGTCAGATGCTGCCGCCGCGCTGTGAACACTCCGCGCAGAATGTCGATATTCCCATGGAGCTTCAAGTCGTCCCGGCGCGTCAAGAGCGCGTCGTCCAGCGCGCGGAACCCGGTCGCTAACTGGCTGAACGCCTGGATCGACGCGGTGAGATCGGGTCTGCGAGACGTTTTCTTCACCGATACCGAGTCGTTGTCGTACTCCACGCAGTATACGCCGGTGTTGCCGGGTAGTTGCGGATCGATCACCTCGACGCGGTACTCTCCCGATCCTTTAGGCCGCCGCGCTAGCTCCAGCACGCGCTGGACGTTCACCACCCGCGTCATGTCGCGCGGTATCAACTTCAGCGTGATATCCCAGTTATCCGGCACTATGTCGGTGAACGGAATGAACGACGGCGCCTGCCAGCGCACCGTCTGCCCCGTCAGTGACGATAATAACGACAGCGCGCCGTATAATGCCTCCGTATCCATGAACGCAAGCTCCTTTATCACCCACGCGCGCGCCGGCTGCGGCTCCTGCTCTATCTTGACGTATGACCGCGGCTCGCCACTGCCATCCCTCCATACGTATAAATATATCCCTGTCTTGTATGGGTCTTCGCGCGTGAACCTGCTCCAGCCAAGCGACGGATGCACCTTGTCGCGCGGTATCGCGTGGTTTAGATCGTCAATATAACCCGTCTGGATCTTTGTCAGATCGTCAGCCGGATCGCCATGCAAGTACTGCGTAAACGATCCCTCCGCCTTGTACCTGCGAAACGATTCCATCGACGCGGTTAGCTCGTTTCGACAGTTGCATAACTCATAACCCATCCGCCTGTAAAATGAGTGCGAGAACGGCGTTAGGCTGCTGAACTCCGTACCCTTCTCATACTCGATCTCCAGCACGCGCTGTAGAATCGCGTATACATTCCCCCCGCGCCTATGCTCCGGAAGCGTGCACACCCCCGATACCCCGGCCATCCCCGCCGTGTGCCCGTCAAACCGCATCCGATACGGAATAATCACCATGCCGCTCTCCAGCCGACCGCTCTCGTCGAACGCGCCCCAATGCCACTCGTCCAGCCTTGCAAGCTCGTCCTCCGGTTTCTTTTGCGAATAATCACGGCGACTATTAAACGCAATTGTCCCGATCTTTTCCAGAGCCTCGATCTCGTCGCCGCGCAGTGTGCGAATCTCCCTCATCGTATGGCACGCATCCTTCCAAATAATTATTTGATATTACTGCCGCTTGCGCGGCCTACGTGGGGTTTGTGCGGAGTTTACGTGGAGTTCGCGCGGAGCGGGAGACGCTGGGGCTCTGCCCCAGACCCCGCAAGGGGGCTTCAGCCCCCCTTGACCCCCTGACCAGCGTGCCGCTGGACCCATGTGCCGCTCAGATGCTTTTGCCTCCAGCATCCGCCTTGCTTCAGCTTAACGCTTTCGCCTCCGACGTTCACCGTGCTTCAGCTTGATACCCTGCTTCCGCCATAATCTTAACTATCCTGCCTATGTGCGCCTTATCTTGCGTCTCTAGCGTAATCTGCAGCATCGCGTTATTCAGCCCTGCGTCCAGATTCGTCCTGTCATGCTGTATCGACACTATATTCGCCTCTGTCTCTGATATCACTTTCAACAACCTGTGCAACCTCCCTGGCTTATCTTCTATCACTGTTTGCAGCGTTACTAACCTGCCTGCCTTCATCATCCCTTTGTCTATAATCCTGGACAGCATCGTTACATCGATATTCCCCCCTGATAACACGCACGCAATCCTCCCTTTCACGGGAATCTTCCCATACGTTAACGCCGCCGCTGCAGTCGCCCCTGCCCCTTCCGTTATAATCTTCGACTTCTCTAATAACGTCAGTATTGTCTGCGCTATCTCGTCGTCGTCCACTGTCACTACCCCGTCCAAATACTCCTTGCATATCCTATACGTCAAATCCCCAACCCTTCTCACACTGATCCCATCCGCTATTGTATGCCCGCTCTCTAGCGTCACCGGCTCCCCTGCCTTCATTGCCGCCGACATTGACGCGCATCCTTCCGCCTCCACCCCGTACACTTGCACGTCTGGCTTCAGCCTCTTTACTGCTAACGCTATCCCTGCCGCCATCCCCCCGCCTCCAACGGGCACCGCTATCGCAGCCACATCCGGCAGATCTTGCAGTATCTCCAACCCTATCGTCCCTTGCCCGGCAATGATTTTCGGATCGTCGAACGCGTGTATATATATCATACCGCTTTCGCCTTCCAACTCCCTTGCCCTTTCATACGCGTCGTCATACGACAACCCGTGCAGAATCACATTCGCCCCTAACTCCCTTGTTGATTGCACCTTCGCTAATGGCGCGCCTTCCGGCATCACTATTGTCGCCGGCGTTCCGAACATCCTTGCGGCTAACGCAACCCCTTGCGCGTGATTCCCTGCCGAGGCCGCTATTACCCCTCTTCCTCTTTCCTCTTCCGTCAAACTCGACAGCTTTATATACGCCCCCCGCACCTTAAACGACCCTGTAATCTGCAAACTCTCCGTTTTCAAACAAACTTCCCTGCCATCCCTTGACAGCACCCTTGACGGCACCATCTCCGTGGTATACAGCACGGACCTTAACCGCTCCCTCGCCTCTAGAATATCCCCTAACGTCACCTTCGCATCCATCTTAATACCTCAACGCGTAAATCAATATCGACGCAGCCACTGCTGCGTTCAGCGATTCTACTTCCGCTCTCATCGGGATCGACGCCACTTTATCAGCCATCGCCCTCAACCCCTCTGATACCCCTTTGCCTTCCGATCCTATTAATAACGCCCATGGCTCGTCTATTCTCACCCCTGAAAACATCTCGCCTCTCGCGTCTGCCGCGACCACCTTTACCCCTTCCTTCTTCCATCCCCCTACGATCCCTTCTACATCCCCTTTCACGCACACCTTTACCCTGAACACCGACCCCATCGACGCCCTCGCCGCCTTCATCGAATACGGATCAGCCGTCCTCTCGCTCGTCAATATCCCCGTCACCCCTGCCGCGTCCGCCGTCCTCACTATCGTGCCCACATTCCCAGGATCCTGCACCCCGTCCAACACTACCACCCTCGACCCCAACTGATCCGCCCTCGCCTCTTCAGGCGTCTGCGCTTCAACAATTACTCCTTGCGGTGACGGCGTATCCGACAGCCTCTCCATCAATGCGGACGGCAGATAACACACCTCTACCCTAGCCTTTACCGCTTCATATATTAGCGGCTGAAATCTATCTGACCGCTTTTCGTCTATCAACAGCGCGCGCGCCTTGCCGCTGTTTACGGCTTCCCTTGCCAGACGTTCCCCATCCAGCAAAAAAGCGCCGCGCAGCGCGCGGTCGGCGCGCGTGCGGAGCGCAAGCCAGGCAAGGCAGCGCGGGTTGCGCATGCTTGATATGCGAACCGCGCCTGATCCGGCGGGCACGGTTTACGCGCCCTTCGCTATCTCTACGAGTTTAGCGAACGCGGGCATATCGTTCACCGCTATATCCGCCAGCATCTTCCGGTTGACGGTTACCCCCGCCTTCTTCAACCCGTTCATGAACACGCTGTACGACACCCCGTTGATCCTCGCGGCGGCGTTGATGCGCACGATCCACAACCTGCGGAAGTCGCGTTTACGAAGTTTCCGTCCTACATACGCGTATCGCAGCGAACGCATGACCTGTTCGTTCGCGGCGTGGTACTGTTTGGATTTCGCGCCGAAGAAACCTTTGGCTAGTTTTAGTATCTTCTTGCGCTTCTTATGGGCGTTGACCGCCCGTTTTATCCTGGCCATAGCTAGTCCCTCCCTTATCGATGACAGATTAATCCGGCATAATTACGCGTATGGGATAAGCTTCCTCATCGTGTTGGCCTGGCTTTGATCCACAAACCCGCCTTTGCGCAGGTTGCGTTTCTGCTTGGACGATTTATGACCCAGCATGTGGTTGCGGTAAGCCGAAGCGCGCTTGAGCAGGCCGGTTTTTGTCAGCCGAAAGCGCTTAGCCGCGCCTTTATGGGTTTTTTGCTTGGGCATGGGCGTGTCCTCCTTATCGCGAATTATGTTCTTGGAGCCGGCGTTGTCTGCGCGCCTTGATTCGGCGAGGGATGCTGCGCGCTCTGCCCCAAACCCGGACGCTGCACAACCTGCCCCTGTGCCGGACGCTGAGCGCTCTGCCCCGAACCCGGGTACTGCCCGCCTTGCCCCTGTACCGGACGCGGCGCGCCCTGTCCTGTGGCTGGCTGCTGCATACCCTGCCCCTGTACCGGACGCGGCGCGCCCTGTCCTGCGGCTGGCTGCTGCGTACCCTGCCCGGGAGCCGGACGCGGCGCGGCGTTCCTTGGCGCGGGTTTGGCGGGAGCGTCTCTTGCCGGATCCTTTGGCGATAGAATCATAATCATATGGCGGCCTTCAAGCAGCGGGCGGCGTTCCATTACGGCGAATTCTTTCACGCGCTCCATGAAGTCGTTCATCACTCTCACGCCGATTTCGGAGTGCGTGATCTGGCGGCCTCTGAAGCGGATGGATACCTTGACCTTATCGCCGTCCTGCAGGAATTTCAGCGCGGCCTTGGCTTTCACCTGTACGTCGGCTTCCTCGATGGTCGCAGAGAGCTGGACCTCTTTCAGGGTCACTATTTTTTGATTTTTGCGGATCTCGCGCTCGCGTTTGGCCGTTTCAAACCGGTACTTGTCGTAGTCCATCAGCTTGCATACTGGCGGATGCGCGTTCGCGACTATTTTCACCAGGTCAAGCGATTGTTCCTCGGCCAGTTCCAGAGCGCGGCGGGAAGTCATCACGCCCAACTGGTCTCCGGTGGGCGAGATAACCCTAACCTCGCGGTCACGGATTTCCTCATTGATCATCAGATCCGCGGCTATATCGATGCACCTCCTGACATAACAAAAGACGGACGCAACCGTCCGCCCCATATGCCAGCGCGGGATATTCCGCTCGCGATTGGGCGCGGCGCATCCCTGGCATAATATCAACCTGGCTGGCGGCGCCGCCAGGTGAGAAGCGGACAGCTTCTTCTTCGATAGTAGCATATTACCACACGGCGCGGGATATGTCAATAGGGTTTCAGAACTATTCAGAAATTTTGGTTCATTGAGAATCTTGAGAATCGTCCTCGCCCTCGCTCCCGCAAGAACGTTCCCCGCCTTGACAATCCCCATTCCAACCCATACACTAACCTCAGCGCGATACACGCAATAACAATCAAGCGAGGTGCCGTTCCATGTGGAAGTTTTCCGATCTGCCGTATACGCGGCCTGACGTGGAGTCGGTCGGCAAGTCTTACCAATCCGCGATCGATGAATTCGCCCGCGCGAAGACATACCCCCAGGCTAGAGAAGCCTACCTGAAACAGGATAAGCTGGTCGGCGCGTTCAATACGTCGTTTACCATCGCCAGCATCCGCCAGACGATCGATACGACCGACGCGTTCTATAATGAAGAGATGGCCTTCCTCAACCGCGCGGTCGCGCGCATGATGCCGCTTAGGAAACTATCGCTGGAAAAACTGCTCGCCACGCCTTTCCGCTCCGAGTTCGAGGCCGAGTACGGCGCGGAATTATTCGTGAAAGCGCGCACCGAAATCAGCACGCAGAGCGAGGCGATTGTTCAGGAAACCATCGAGGAGAGCGATCTCAAGGAGGAATATAAAAAGATCGCAGCGTCCTGCAGCGTCCAGTTTAAAGGCCAGACATGCAACTTCTACGGCCTGCTTAAGTACATGGAGGATCCCGACCGCGAAACGCGCAAGGCCGCGTTCGGCGAATGGGCTAAACTCTATGAGAATATATCCGATAAGCTGGACGCGGTTTATGATAAACTCATAGCGGTGCGCCTGCGCATGGCCGATAAGCTGGGCTTCAAGAGTTATATCGAACTAGCTTACGCGGATAAGGGTCGCGTGGACTATACCGCCAAGGACGTTGAGGCGTTCCGCGATCAGGTGCGCGAAGTGATAGTGCCCGCCGCGTGGGAGTATAGGAAACAGCAAGCCAAACGCGTCGGCGTTGATAAACTGCGCTACTACGACGAGAACTTCATGTTCCCCGACGGCAACGCCGACCCGATCGGCGGCGAGGACGCGCTCCTGCCTATCGGCAAGCGGATGTACCATGAGTTAAGCCCCGAGACCGCCGAGTTTTTCGACTTCATGCTCGATCATAACCTGTTCGACCTGAACACGCGCCCCGGCAAACATCTGGGCGGCTACTGCACGGGACTGCCCGATTACAAAGCGCCGTTCATATTCTCCAACTTCAACGGCACCGCGGCGGACGTCAGCGTCCTAACCCACGAGGCCGGACACGCTTTCGCCGGATACACGGCGGGACGCAGCCAGCCCATCCTCGCCTACGGGCACTCGACCAGCGAGATAAACGAGATCCACTCCATGGGCATGGAGCACTTTACCTACCCGTGGCTGGGCGCGCTGTTCGGCGATGAAAACGCCGCGAAGGCGCGCTATATCCATCTGTGCGACGCGCTGTGCGTGGTGCCGTACCTGGTCAGCGTGGACGAGTTCCAGCACCGCGTGTTCGAGAACCCCGGCATGAGCGCGTCCGACCGGCGCAAGGTCTGGCGCGATATCGAGAAGAAATACCTGCCGTGGCGCGACTACGACGGCAACGCGTTCCTGGAGGGCGGCGGGTTCTGGATGCAGAAACAGCACGTGTTCCTGTATCCGTTCTATTACATCGATTACGCGCTGGCGCAGACCTGCGCGTTCGAGCTGTACGGCAGGATAAAGGAGCAGCCGGATCAAGCGTGGGCGGATTACCTGCGCCTGTGCCGCGCCGGAGGCGGCAAGGGCTACTTCGGCCTGCTGGAACTGGCGAACCTCTCCAACCCGTTCAAACCGGGAGCGGTGGAGCGCGCCGTAAGGCACGTGATCGGCGAGCTGGATAACCTGCGGCTGTAAAATTATTCTATCGCGCGCCGGCGCGGATACCGTCGTCTATTGCGGTATGACGCGCCGGGCGCGGGATTTATGCACGAGCGCCGTTACCGATATGGGAGGATTCGGCTAAAATTGCAGCAAGCCAATCCGGCGCTGTCATTTTGGCTCGAATAGGTATTGCTATTCAAACAACGGTGCTGTATAATAACCTGGAGTATTCTATGTTAAGCTTTAAGGAGGAAATCTGGATGACAAGGAACGCTGCCCTAAAGACGCTCGCCCTGCTGATCGCGGCGTTGATGGCGCTTTCAATGTTCAGCGCGGCTATGGCTGAAGAATTCCAGCCAGGCCCGAAACTGGGCGACAAGCTCGTAAGGCAAGCCCTGCTCTACGCGCTGGATCGCGAGAACTTCATCCTGGCTCAGTATGGCTCCACCGAGCTGGCGCGGGTTGGACTGGCTCCGATCTCGCCAACGTCATGGGCGTTCCCGGATCTATCCGATCTGAACGACTACGCCTTCGACCTGGACAAGGCCGCCGCCCTGCTGGACGAAGCGGGCTGGACTGTTGGCGAAGACGGATACCGCTACAACGCCGACGGCGTGAAGCTTGAGCTGGAATGGCTGGTATACGAGGATTCGCCCTGGCCGGTAACGCTCTCCTCCATGGCCTTCGACTCATGGAAGCAGATCGGCGTAAGCCTGCTGATCAACCGCATGGACTTCAACACCGTCGCGAACACGACCCAGGAGCCGCCGCCAGGCGAAAAGATGTTTGATATCTACACGATGGGCTTCTCTCTGGACGCGGATCCCGATCCGTCGGGCGGACTGTTCGACTACGACGCGTTCAGCGCGGGCGGGTTCAACGCGTCCGGCTATTACAACGAGCACGCGCAAGATCTGATCAAGGCCGGGAAACTGGAGTTCGACCAGGCCAAGCGCGCCGCGATCTATCAGGAATGGGCTAAGCTGATGAACGAGGAAGTGCCCACTTCCATCGTCGCGTACCGCTCCGAGATCTGGGGCGTGAACAACCGCGTGTCGGGTCTTGACCTGGGCACGTACGCCGAGTGGGCGGATATCATCCGCGATGTAACGCTGGAAGGCGATCAGATCCTCAAGCTGGGCGAGACGAGCTTCGACGGCAAATTCAACCCCATCTACTCCGATAAGGTGTATGATACCTGGATCAACAAAGTCGTGTTTGAATCGCCGATCAGGACCAGCGTCGAGGGCGAGTTTGTGCCGTATATCGCGGACTACGAGCTGAGCAACGAGAACAAGACCTACACCTTCACGCTGAAGGAAGGGATCACGTTCTCCGACGGCGTGCCCATGACGAGCGAGGATTTCTACTTCACCTATACGATGATCGCGCATCCGGAATACACCGGCCCGCGCCTTAGCGTGGCTATGGGTCTGGAAGGTTATGACGAGTACGCGGCCGGCACGGCCGAGACCATCTCGGGCGTTGAGATCATCGACGAGCGCACGATATCCTTCACGTTCAAGGAAGCCTCCCCCGCGAATATCGCCAACTTCGTATACGGTATCGCGCCCAAGCATATATATGACGACGGCACGATGGAGGGCTTCATCTCGCATAACAGCGAACCGGTAGGCAGCGGCCCGCTGGTCATGACCGACTACGCGCCCAGCCAGTTCATCCTGCTCAGCGCCAACGAGAACTATTGGGATCCCGACAACGCCGTTAAGATCGATGGCGTGTACATCACGATGGTTCCCGACGAAAGCAAGATCGCCGCGCTGGAACTGGGCGATCTGGACGTCGCGATGCCGGCCGCCAACATCGATAACCTCAACGCGATGCAGGCCATCGGGAATATCCATGTGGCCAGCTATCTGGGCAACGGCTACACGTTCATGTGCTTCAACACGCTGAACTAACCGCTTTCCTAGACACAATCCTCAGATAACGGCAAACCGATCAGGCAGGGGCTGAACACTGTCAGCCCCTGCTAGGATTATACGTAATCTTTTGTAGTTTTTATGGAGTTGGAAAGAGGGAATCGCTTTGAGAACGTACCTGGCGCGGCGCATCCTGCAGATCATCCCCGTGTTCCTGGGCATACTCCTCATCCTCTTTTTCCTGATGGAGCACGCTCCCGGCGGACCCGTCACCACGATGATGGACCCGCGCCTCACGGCGGAACAAAAAGCGATCCTCGCCGAGCGCCTCGACCCCAAACTGCCGATATACCAAAAGTTCTTCAACTGGATCGGCTCCGCCCTGCAGGGGAACCTGGGCTACTCGATCAAGCACAAGCGCCCTGTCACGGCTCTGCTGGGCGACTTCATCGGCCCGACGTTCATCCTGTCGTTCTCCGCGCTGATACTGTCCATGCTCATAGGCATACCCATCGGGGTGCTCAGCGCGACGCGCCAGCGCTCTTTGGCGGATAACGCGGCGACGGTGTTCTCTTTGGTGGGGATCAGCATGCCCACGTTCTTCTTCGGCCTGCTGCTGCTCAAGTTCCTCGCGGTGGATCTTAGGCTGTTCCCTCTGTACGGCATGCGCGACAACCTGCTCACCAGGAACGCGTCGTGGCTGACGCGCCAGTTGGACGTGGCGCGGCATACCGTGCTGCCCGCGGTCGTGCTGGGGCTCGCTTCCACCGCCAGCTTCATGCGCTATACCCGCTCCAGCATGCTGGAGGTTATAAGGCAGGACTATATACGCACCGCGCGCGCGAAGGGGCTTAAGGAGAAGGTGACCATCTACCGCCACGCGCTGCGCAACGCGATTATACCGATCATCACGCTGCTGGGGTTCTGGATACCCAGCCTGCTCTCCGGCGCGGTCATGACCGAAACGATATTCGCTTACCCGGGGCTGGGCAAGATCTCCGTAGACGCGGTCAACACGCGCGACTATCCCGTGATACTGGGCGTTAACGCGATGCTCTCGCTGCTGACGCTGGTAGGCGCGCTGGTCGCGGACGTGCTTTACGCCGTGGCCGATCCGCGCATCAAGTACGAGTAAGCGCGGCTGGAACGATACCGGGGGATACGCACACTATAACGCGGAGGTGATCCACCGCATGGAGCTAAAGGCTAGCGCCGCGCTGCCCGTCAAGCGCGATCTGCGGCAAAGCTACTGGGGCAACGTGGCCTGGCGGTTCAGCCGCAACAAACTGGCTGTAGCCAGCCTGATCACGCTGTTCATTATACTGATGGCCTGTATATTCGTCCCGATGATCTCGCCGTACCGCATGGAGTCCACCGCGATGTACGAGCGCGACGTCCGCCCCAACGCCACGCACTGGCTGGGCACGGACAAGATAGGCCGCGACCTGTTCACGCGGCTGTTCTACGCCGGGAGGATATCGCTGGGCATCGCGCTGGTCGTGACGGCGGTGCAGTGCCTAATAGGCGTGACGATGGGCAGCCTGTCGGGATTCTACGGCGGCGTAGTGGACGCGTTCATCATGCGGCTGTGCGAGATCTTTTTGAGTTTCCCATTCCTGATAGTCTGCGTGACTATCGCGATGGTATTTGGCAACTCGATCCCCGTTTTGATATTCACGCTCGCGCTGCTCTCCTGGCCCACCGTCGCGCGCATCGTGCGCGGGCAGATACTCACGCTGCGCGAGATGGAGTATATGGAGGCGTGCGAGGCGCTGGGGATCAGCGACGCGCACAGGATATTTAAGCATCTGCTGCCCAACGTGCTGGCATACGTCATCGTGTACGCGACGCTGGGCATGGCCAGCGTGATACTGACCGAAACGTCGCTATCGTTCCTGGGGCTTGGCGTATCGCCGCCCACCCCCACCTGGGGCAATATGATCCAGGACGCGCGCGACCTGCTGGTCATCAAGAATAAATGGTGGTACTGGGTGCCGCCCGGTGTCGCGATATTCCTATCGGTGATATGTTTCAATCTGGTGGGCGACGGGCTGCGCGACGCGATCGATCCCAAAATGAAGCGGTGATGACGGATGCAAAATGACAATACCTCAAGCGGCGGCAAGCGTCTGCTGGACGTGCGCGGGCTGAAGACATATTTCTACACCGACAGCGGGCTGGTCAAGGCCGTGGACGACGTGAGCTTCCATGTCGGCGAGGGCGAGACGCTGGGCGTGGTGGGGGAGTCCGGGTGCGGCAAGTCGATATCCTGCATGTCGATCGTGCGGCTGGTGGAAACCCCGCCGGGCAGGTACGAGGGCGGGGAGATCATGTTCGGCGGCGAGGATATGCTGAAAATATCGGACGCGCGCATGCGCCAGATTCGCGGCAACGATATCTCGCTGATATTCCAGGAGCCTATGACCAGCCTAAATCCCGTGTTCCGGATCGGCGCGCAGATAGACGAGGCGCTGATGCTGCATCAGCGCATGAACCGGGCGCAGGCGCGCGAAGCCAGCATCGAGATGCTCGAGCGGGTGAGGATACCCAACCCCAGGCGCATAGCCGACGAGTATCCCTTCGCGCTGTCCGGGGGCATGCGCCAGCGGGTCATGATCGCGATGGCTCTGGCGTGCAAGCCCCGGCTGCTCATCGCGGACGAGCCGACCACCGCGCTGGACGTGACGATACAGGCGCAGGTGCTCACGCTCATGAACGATCTCAAGCACGACATCGGCGCGTCGATAATCATCATCACGCACGACCTGGGCGTGATAGCCGAGATGAGCGAACGGGTGATGGTGATGTACGCGGGCAAGGTCGCCGAGGTGGCGGACGCGGCCGCGATATTCAGGAACCCGCTGCATCCATACACGATAGGGCTTATCAGCTCCAAGCCGGATATGGCTACGACCGCCAGCCGCCTGACCGTTATACCCGGCAACGTGCCCGATCTTAGCGACAAGCCCAGCGGGTGCCCGTTCCATCCCCGGTGCGAGCGAGCCAAACCTATATGCGCCGCGGAGTATCCCCCGGAGATAGAGGTGGAGCCTCGCCACAACATAGCGTGCTGGCTGTATGGAGGGAATCAACGTGGCTGACGCATTGGTGGAAGTATCGCGCCTTAAGAAGTATTTCCCGATAAAGAAAGGCGTCATGCGGCGCACCGCCGGTTTCGTGCGCGCGGTGGACGATATCTCCTTTAGAATACCCCGGGGCAGGGTGATGGGGCTGGTGGGGGAGTCCGGCTGCGGCAAGTCGACCGCGGGCAGGACGATACTGCGCTTGCTCAACCCGACGGACGGCAGCGTGAGGTTCGCCGGGCGCGAGATATCCACGCTCTCCAAGCGCGAGATGAAAGCCCTGCGCACCAAGATGCAGATCATATTCCAGGACCCGTACAGCTCGCTGAACCCGAGGCTGCCCGTCGCGGAGATCGTCGGCGAGGCGATGCTTCAGCACGGGATCGTAGCGAACAAGCGCGAGATGCGCGAGAGGGTAATCGAGGTTATCGGCAAGTGCGGTCTGTTCCCGGAGCAGGCGTGGAGGTATCCGCATCAGTTTTCCGGCGGGCAGCGCCAGCGCATATGCATAGCCAGGGCGCTGGCGGTGAATCCGGAGTTTATAGTGTGCGACGAGGCGGTATCCGCGCTGGACGTATCGATACAGTCGCAGATCATCAACCTGCTCAAGGACATGCAGCAGGAGATGAACCTGACGTATCTATTTATATCGCACGATCTATCCGTCGTTAAGTTTATCTCCGACGAGGTCGGGGTGATGTATCTGGGGCAGATGGTCGAGATCGCGCCGAAGGAGCGTCTGTTCGCCAATCCAACGCATCCGTACACGGAGGCGCTGCTGGCTGCCGCGCCCACGTTTGATCCGGAGCTTAACCGCAAGCGCAAGCGCGTTCTGCTCGAGGGGGATATACCATCGCCGTCGAACCCGCCGCCGGGGTGCCGGTTCCACACGCGGTGCGCGTATTGCGAGGGCGTATGCAGGACGGTCGAGCCGCAGCCGATCGAAACGGAGAAGGGGCATTTCGTAAAATGCCACAGGGTCGGCAAGGGGGCGTGAGCGTGTTTTTCGGCAGGAATAGGGTTGAAGAGGATCTCGCGCGCATCCGGCACGCGAATCTGCCCGATAAGTATCCGGATCCGCACGCGGGCAAGGGATCGCGCCCGCGAAGGAAAAAGGCGTCGGACTCGCAAGCGATAGAGCGGTTCGGTGCGAAGGACACGCTCGCGATGATCATAGCCGTGTTCTCGCTGGCGCTGCCGTATGCCGTCGCGTTCATAGGCGTTATGGGGTTGATCGTGTTCTTGATAGCGCGGTTTTGGTGAGGATTGGTAGGGTAATTGATCCCCTTGCCGCCGCTAGGCGGCAAGGGGGGGCGTTCCTACCAATAATTACCTGCCTCAGACGATCAACTAGAGCTGTGCTTTACATAATTTGGTAATGCTCCAGCCCGCGCATATCACAAAGACTGCATAACAGAGTAATTCGGAGCCTCTTTTGTTATGCTGATGTCATGAGGGTGGCTCTCGGTCAGTCCCGCCGACGATATTTTGACGAATTGAGCCGTCTCGCGCAGTT